>NZ_BLIN01000005.1:0-300000 GCF_009811555.1 Streptomyces caniferus
CTTCGGGGTTCCACCCAGAGGGTGGCCACCGTGCTGGGGGTGTCGCAGCGCACCGTGCAGCGGTGGGTGACGAAGAAGCCAGGAGCACGTCGTCCGCCGGGTCCGATGCAGGTCCGGGCGATCGAGGAAGCGGTCCTGGCTCGGTGGCAGCCCCGGATACGAGCCCGTCGGCGTGCCCAGGCCGAGGGCGGAAGGCTTCGTCTTCCATACCAGGGCGCGATTCGGGTTCGCCGCGCCAGCAGGGTCTTCGGATGATCCGCGGGTGCGGTGGATCACCCAGGACCTGCCGGGAGAGGTCGCCCGGGAGCTGTTCGCCGCCTGGGATGCCGGCGCGGGCGAGCAGCAGCAAACGGTGATCCTGGCACGCGCGCTGGGCCACGGCTACTTTCGCGAAGGGGGCCGCCGGGCCCACGGTCTGCACATCGCTTTCAGCGACGTCGAGTTCGCCGACTTCTCGATCGGCTGAGGCTGATTCTTCGAGCGACCGCGTCAGGGGTTCAGCGTCGCGAGGTCCTGACGCGGCTGGCCGGCGTCGCTTCGTACCTCTCGGCTTCCTGCCGCTCGCGCCAGTCCCACTCCACACGGCCGACCGGGCCTTTGCGGCGGGCCGCGGGCGGCTGTGGCGGGCGCAGCCTGGCCGTCTCCGCCACGCGCAGCAGGTGCCCACGGTCGCCTGGCGCGGCGAGCAGCTCCTGCTCCTCGCTGGATACCAGCCGGGCGAAGCAGGCCGCAGCCCGCAGGAAGACGCCCGCCCAGGGCGGTACGGGGTAGGCGGCGCAGCCGTCGGTGTAGCGAGCTCGGTCGTGCAGGGCGAGCGTGGCCGCGGCGTCGTCGTAGTCGCCGGGGCGTGCGGTGGCGGGTTGCTGGAGGGAGGCGCCGGTGGTCAGTGCGGCGGCGACGGCCGCGGCGAGGCGGGGATGTGCGGTCGCCGCGTGCAGCCGGTGGGCGACCTGCTGGGCGATGTGCGCGGTGAGCGGAGCGGGCGGTGGGCGGTGCCGGAAGACGATCGGGGGCGGCGTGCACGGGGCGGCGCAGGGGCTGGGGCTGTCGTAGGAGACGAGGCGGTCCAGTGCGGGCAGGGTGAGCCAGCGGTCTGCCGGCCCGGCGGGTTCGTCTGCCGGCCCGGCGGGTTCGTCTGCCGGCGGGGGTTCGGTGATAGGCATGCCGTAGTAGTGGCGGCGGGCTGCCTCGAAGTCGGCGGTGAGGGCGTAGTCGGCCGTCCGCAGGGCCTGGTGCAGAGCGGCGGGAAGGTGAGGGCGGTGGCAGACCAAGGTCAGGTGGATACCGGTGAGGGCATGTAGCTGTAGCAGGCGCATCGTGCGGCGGGCGGTGAGGCGGTGGGCGCGCAGGACGGTCAGCCGGGTGATGGGAAGGGCGGTCATCCAGGCGGCAGCGGCTTCCCAGGCGGGCTGACGGCCGCCGGGAAAGCGGCCCGGGAGCAGGGGCGGTTTGCCCAGGGCGACGAGAAGGTCGTGGGCGAGGCCGGTTTCGCTGGTGGTGCCCGGGCCGGGGTGCAGGGTGATCCGGCCGGACGGCGGATGGTGGGCGGCCAGGGCGGTGTGCGTGTGGATCGCGTCGTCATGGCGGTCGATGACCACAGCGATAGGCCGGGGCGCAGCGAGAGGCATGGGCATGGCGGTGTGGTGGTCAGGCGAGGCGGCTGAAGGCCCGACGCAGCAGCTCCTGGTCGACGCGGGCGCGGCCGGTGCGGGCCAGTGCGGTGCGGGTGTGGGCGGTCAGCTGGGCCCAGGCGCGGAAGTTGCCGTGCGCGGCGTGGCTGTCGGCGAAGGTGATGTCCTCAGGATCAGCGTCGGCCCAGACCGGGTGGAACAGAGGGATGACGTCGAGGACCTCGCTGGGGGTAAGTCGGGTGAAGTGCTGCCAGATGAAGATGCGGGAGGAGAGCATCGGTTCACGGCGCAGCACGGTGTGGCAGCCCTCCCCGCCGACGAAGATGACCGCGAGCTGAGTGGCGGGTTCGTCCCACAGGTAGCGGAAGTATTCGAACGCCTCCCCGTTGAGCCACTGGGCCTCGTCCACGAGGAACGTGCGGGGGCGCTCGGCCAGGGCCGTCTTCAGCAGCCGGTCGAACTCGCTGGGGTGGCGCGGCGGTTCACCGGCCAGATCGAGAGCGGTGAACAGCTCGTAGCGCACCGCGCGGGCCGTGGGACGGGCCCGGAAGGTGACCCGTCGGACGTCCTCTACGGGTTCGAGTTCGTGCAGGCACGTGTTGACCGCGAGAGTCTTGCCAAAGCCGGCGCCACCGTGGATGCACATCATGGCGCGCGCGGCGACGGTGTCGGCGATGTTCTCCCGGGCGGTGAGCAGGGCCCGGGTGGTGACCACGGACGCATCGGGCAGGTCGACGTACTGGTAAGTGGCCGCGGTCACGAGGCGTCTCCTGCGGGGTGGGTGCCGGGCTCCGGCAGGGTGTCCGCTGGCTCGGCTGGAGCGGGGACGGGTGGAGGTGACGCGGTGCCGGCAGCGAGGGCGGGCGGGGTGCGCCAGTGCGCTGGAGGCGGGGCGGGCGGGATCAGGTCGGGCAGTGCCAGCCGTGCGACGTCGGTGTAGTCGGCGGCGGCGAGTTCACGGTCGGCCTGGGCGGCCGTGACGGCTCCCAGCCGCTGGGCGGGCTCCGCGCTGGTGGTGGGGGCGAATCGCTGGCGGCGCAGGCGTTCGGCGGCCTTCGCGTCGGCGCGCAGGCGCCGGGCGCGCTCCGCACGTGCCTCGCGCAGCGCCTGCAGTTGCTCGGGGGTGGCCGCGTCCGCGAGGTGCGCCGGGCCGAGGTGGCGGCTTCGGGCGTCGCAGACCTCGATCTCGTGGTCGTGGTGCGGCATGTAGCGCACGCGGACCTTGCGGCCGGCCTGGCCGGTCATCCACGCGGCGGTGTAGGTGCGGCCGCGCCAGCTCACGCCGTGGCTGGTCAGCTTTCGGGGCCGGCCGTCGTCCTTGAGGGTAAAGGCCCACAGGTCGGCGGCGGGGATGTCGGTGACAGGGGTCGGATCGGCCTGCCACGCCTCCAGTGGCGTGCGGCCCGACAGGGCTTTCGGGCGATGCGCAGTGTTCCACCAGTTCATCCACGCCAGGACCTCCGCGGTGAAGTCCTGGAACGACAGGGCGGACACCGCCCCTGCGGTACGTCCGCGCCGCTCCGAGCGGGGCCCGGTGGGCCCGGCGGTGTAGCCGGGCAGGGCGGCGAACAGCATCCGGTCCGCAGCCCGGTTGAGGCTCTCCACCGTGCCCTTCAGGTGCGGGCTGTAAGCGGGCAGATCCTTGACCGTCACGCCCATCGCGCCGAGCGCGGTGGTAACGGCGGCCGACAGGAAGTCCTTGCCCCGGTCCACCCTCACCAGCTCCGGCACTCCCCCGGCCGGGCCGTAGGGCTCATCCCGCACCACTGCGGCGCGCAAGGCGGCCAGTACCGACGCGCGGGAGGGATGGCCCGGGGTGACAGCGGTACCGGTGATGACCTTGGTGGCGGTGTCGATGAACCAGGTGATCCACGGGCGCACCAGGTCGCCGTCGGCGTCGACCAGCAGCGGGGCCTGGACGTGGTCGGTCTCCCAGGCGTAGTTGCGCCATGACGCCGGCCGGTTGCCGAACACGTCATGGGCGCGTGCTGCCTCCGGTCCGGTGGCGAGACCGGCGCGCTCCCCGCCGTCAGGTCACGGCGCAGCGCGCAGGAACGTCGACAGGGACGGGAGCGGATCCAGCAGCGGCACCTGCGACAGGGCTGCCCCACCCGGAACAGCCACGATGTCCGGCGGGACGGGCGCGGCAGTGCCGGACGTTTGCGCGCGTACACCTCCGGCCTCGGCTGCGGCGCGCTCCATGAGCTGGCGGTGGACTGCGGAAGCGTTGCCATGCCAGTACGCCAGCAGCACCCGGATCTCCGCGGTGATCTCGAACCGGCCGGTGCGGCGGGCTCCGGGATGCGCAGCCGCCGCCGGGCTCTGGGATGCCTCGGCCAGCCACCGCCACACAGTGCGCTCCGATGCCCCCAGGCACTCCCTCGCCAGCCGCACGTGCTGCCGCGAAAGACCGCCCCGGGCCCGCAGCGCCAGCAGGCGACGCACTGCGGGCGCCCGCAGTGCAACCAGCGACTGCTTCCCGAGCACACCGGCCGGATTCCCCGGCGGTGGCAGCCACTGCCCTCCCGCGTCAACGTCGTGGCCACCGTTGGTGTCCTGCGGTCCGTTGTCCGTCATCGCGCTGTTTCCCTCCTCGCCGAACGGGATGAGGCTCTCTGCCGTCGGAACCGGTGTGCCCCGGGCACGTGAGAGGGCCGTCATGGGTACGGGCCGAGCCGGGCGCAGGCCTGGTCGATCGCCTCCCGCCCCACACCGCACCGGGGTCACGGCCCCGGGCTGCGCAGACATGCGAGGTGATCTTCGCCCAGGTACGGAAGTTGCCGCGGGCGGTCTGCTCATCCGCCCGCCCCAGGTCGACCGGGTCCGCGTCCTCCCACACCGGGTGGAACAGACCCAGCGTCTGCGGCACGTCCTCCGTGTCGAGGCGGCTGACCTGGTGCCAGGTCAGGACCCGGGAACGCATCGCCGCTGCCCGGGCCAGCGCCCGCTCACTGCCCGCCCCGCACAAGACCAAGGCGGCCGCACAGCCCGGCGAGTCCCACAGCTGCCGCAGGTAGTCCAGCACCGGCGGTGACAGACGCTGCGCGTTGTCGAGGAACAGCACACCCGGCTCGGCCAGCGCCTCCGCCAGTGCCTGGTCGGCCGGTCCGGCACGGTGGGTCAGGGACCCCGACGGCAGCCTCAGTGCCTCGCACAACGCGGCCCGCACCTGCGGCAGGCCGGGCCTGACCCCCACCACCGCCCGCCACACCGGCACCCGACCGGGCAGCAGATGCAGAGCCTGCTCGACCGCGACCGTCTTCCCCAGCCCCGTGTCCCCGTACACGCAGCCGATCCCCCGCGCGGCGACCGTGTGCCCCACCGCCTCCACCACCCCGGCCACCTGCCGCGTGGACACCGACCGCGCCCCCGGCGCGTACAGGCGCACCCCACCGGACACCCGGGTACGCGAAGCGGTCTTCACCGCGCCGGGCCGTTCCTCACCACCCGTACCGGACGGCATGGCGTCCGGGCCGTCCACGACCGGCGGACCGTTCGCACCATCTACGAAGCCGAGTTCGGCCGGTGCCCGGTCGTACCGGCTCGGCTCCACCCGGCCCGACGCCGCGCGGGCGACCTGAAGCACCCGGCCCGCCCGCAGCTCGTCCTTCACCGCACGGTGCAGCGTCGCCAAAGACGGCACAAACTCCGCCTCCCAGTGCTCCAGCACGCCCTCGTCCTGCGCCCGGAGCATCCTGCGGCGCAGCTCGGCGACGTTCCCGCCGGCCTGGGTGAGCACCTCCCACAAGGCGTCGCCCACCACGAACCCGCCCTGCCGCGGCCGCGCCTCCACCCGCCCCTCGCGTCCCTCGGCCAGCCACCGCCACACCGTCCGCTCCGTTACCCCCGCCAACCCGGCCGCGATCCGCACGTGCAACGACGACAGACCGCCCTCACCCCGGTCCACCGCCAGCAGCCGCCGCACCACCACCGCCCGCTCCACCCGCCCGGCGTCCGCCGAACCAGCCGGACCCTGCACCGCCTCCCCCACCGGGGTCTGTAAAACCGTCACACGGCCAACCCCACCCGCCCCGGTCACCCACCCGTACAGAAACAGGCAAACCCAACACAGCTGGACCGCGACCTGCTCACCACACCGTGACAGCCACCCGGTCACCCCATGACAGCAACCAGTTCCACGACCCGGCCCCGTGGACCGCTGTCAGCACCCCACCCCGCTGACATCTCCCTGTATTGACCCTGGCTCATCTACGGAAACACCTGCATGCCAGCAGTGGTGGCAACTACCATCCCGGCTCAGCACGCCTCACGTCCGACCGGTCAAACGGCGTCTGCGACAAGAAAGCGTCCCAGCGCCTCTTCGCCAGTCGGAGATGGGGCACTGGCAGTCAGCGACGTATCCGGTGGAGGCGTCGGTCCAGTATTGGCTTGTGGCGTCCGGGCCGACTCTCCAGGATGTGCTCGCATGTTCGGGCTCCTGCCGCGAACTCGGCGCCGGTGTGTGCCGTCATCGCCCGGAAGAACGCCCGACCATCCGGGGACTGGCTGCTGGTAGTCCAGCGATAGCCGGGACCGTTCAGGAGTGCCCTGTCGACGAGGCGTGTGCCGAGACCTTGCCGCTGCACTTCCGGAGAGAGCGAGATTTTCGAGATGACGCCCCGCTCGCACTCGTGACAGACCTTCCACACGAGCCGCGCATCGGATATCCCGTCATGGCCGTAGACGCGAATATCCTGAAAACCAGCAGGCCGCGTCGCGGCGTGCAGCAGAAAAAACCACTCGGTCCCGGACGGCGAAGAAGCATCCACCGCCAACGAAACTCATCCAGCCCGTCAGGTGTCCTCACCGGAGCTCCTTCGTCAGTCCACTGCCGCGTCCGAGTCTCGCGGGCGTCCCTGCGGTTGTCCTTCAAACCACAGGAACAGCCACCTCCACGACAGCCGACCTACCCACACTGACCGGAAAACAGCAGCCGCTTGGTCACCTCATGACAGCAGACCGGGCCGCAAATATCCCCATGACCAGGCACCCAGCATCCCGTCCTGCTGACACCCACCCAATGCCACCAACACGCCCACTCACATGGGAAGCCCTCATCACGATCACTGCGTCCTGGCGCGAAGACCCTGAGCTGCCTGCCTGGGTGCACGAGGTGTTGCCCGTCAAGCCGCGCTGACCGCGACGTCAGGTGGTGCGGGCACCTGCTAATTCACGTAAATCCCCCTTCGCGAACCGGCTGGCCGGAAACCGGGCTCTGATGAAAACGTGGATGAAGATTCGGCTGCTGAAGCGCGCTTGACTGGCTTTATCGAGCAGTAGCGACGGCACTTGTCGATCAGCTTGGGAGGCCCCCCGATCCACGGTCGGGTGATGTTGATGAGTTTGGGTTCTGGCTCAACTTTTGTGGAGCTGTGCTGTGCGCATTCGTGGTCGCGCCGGACCAGCGCTCTGAGCTGGCGGTTCCCCGTGTTCGCCGACCTGATTCACCGAGCGTTGAAGCGTCACCACAGAAGTTGAGCCAGAACCTGAGTTTGGGAGGCACGGTGGCTCTTGCCAGGGCAGCATCCCGCTCAGCTCGCCAAAGTGCCCTGGTGAAAGTACATGCGCCAGCCTGTTTCCGTCATACGCCACAGGGAGCTTTGCCATGCTCGGCGCCCCTTGTTGGCGGCGAAGTACGTCGGGTGAACGATGCCCGGGGCGAGTACGACGCCCGGCAGGAGTCCAGCCGGACCCGTTCGGTACATCGCGTACTGCGATCCCGCGGGCGCCATCGGTTATCTGTGGATGGCGGCGGACGGCTCTGACAACGCCGGTTCCATCCCGAGCCCAGAGCTGGGGTATCGCGCCATCAACGCGCGGGACTTCTGGATCGAGCGCATGCGGGAGGCGAAGGCACGCGGTTTGACGCCAGAGCAGGCGCTGACCTGGCTGTTGGACTCCCAGGTGGGAGGTATGCCTTTCCCGGGCCGAGTGTCGCGCAGGTCCGGAGGAGAGATGGAGACTCTGGAGGCGCTCCGGACCCGGATCAAGTCGTTCCCGGAGGTCAAGGAGCCGCCGTATCTGCGCACTCACTCCTATTCGAGGCGGATTGTCGAATCGGACGGACGGCAAAGGCTGCTCGTACCGAAGATCACCGACGACATGCGGAAGTCGACTGTCCTCGCTCCGGGCAAGCGGATGATCGCCGTCGATCCGGAGTACCCACTCTTCAGCGGCGTCCCCCTCGAAGGGATCGTCGGGGACTGGCAGATCGACCAGGACGGCGGGTTCGGCGACTTCGTCCGTAACCGGCACTACCGCCCCACCCCGACGGCGGTCGGAATGCTTCGGGCAGAGAACACGGTGGAGCGGGCCGTCCAGCTCAGGCTGCTCGGCCGCATTACGGAGGACGAACTTCTGAAGGAGCTGCGCTCCGCTCAGGTCCTGGTCCCCGTGGAGGACGACGGCAGTACGCCGCGCCTCAGGGAGCGCGGCCCCGGAGAGCGCCCATTCTTGCTGATGTACACCGGAGCGCGCCACGCACCGCAGGGCGGGGAGCATTGCCGCTGGATGAACGCCGCGGAGGTGGCGGGTCGCATGATTAATCTCGACATCGAGATCGACGAGGGGAGCGCGGCATGCCTCGACATTGCGGCTTCCAGGTGGCGGTGAGCCCTTTCGGCTGACCCTGAGACGCTATCCGCTTACCGAACGTGATCCTTCGATTCGGCTTGCGCGGGCATGAACTCCGGCTGGCGGCGGGGGAGATAGGGCGGTTCGTCCCGACCGGGTTCCGTCCCAGTGTCCCGTCGTACCCGCACATCGCACACGCGAAGGCATAGGCGCGCAGTACTTCTTCGGCGAATCCTGACCTAGGGCATGGCACTGACAGTGGGGCCGACGCACCGGCTGAGTAAGGTGAGCGATCACGGGAGCAGCCGGAGTGGAGGGGGTGGTAGCGCCATGCTGGAGCCAGGACTGGGGACGCCGGATCCGTTCGTCTCGATGCCCGCGCCGAGTGTGAAAGGGCGTCTCTTCGGCGGCCTCTTCTTCTTTCTGGCGCTCCTCTGCGCCGGCTTCTCGCTGTACAACTCGACGCACGCAGCGGGCCTCGTCGGTCGTCACGGCACGCTCACGGTCGAGCGCTGCTGGATCGACCACGGAAGCCGTCACCACAGCGACAAGACGGTGTGCGCCGGCACCTTCCGCGCAGACGACGGAACGACCGTCGATCACGAGGCGACCATCACGGCAGACCGCGAACGGGGCGACCGCATCCCCGTCCAGCAGACCGTGAGCGGCTACCTCGCCACCGGCTTCGGCGAGATCTGGCGCTGGTGCGCGCCGTTCTTCCTCGGCTGGATCGTCGCCGCGCTGGGGATCCCGTTCGCCGCGACCGGCATCATGCCGAGCAGGGGACAGGCCGTGGCCGTGGGCCGGTTGATCGCCGGAACCCGCGCGAGTGCCTGGATGAAGCGGCTGGTCCTGGGCGGCGCCGGTGGTGCGGCGCTCAGCCTCTACCTGGCCTGGATCTTCTGAGCCGGAAGGCTCCGACCACGCGACCGATCGACGCAATGACCATGAGCACAACCATCAAGTGAGGGAACCGGCTTGAACAGTCAGTCGTGGGGCGACATCGTCGCCCGCCGTGCCCGTGTCCGTGGCTGTCTTCTGGGCGGGGCGATAGGCGACGCCCTGGGATACCCGATCGAGTTCCAGCCGCTGGCCTCGATCCGCAACGGCTACGGGCCGTCCGGGGTCACCGGCTTCCTGCCGGTCGGCGGCGTCGTCCTCGGCCAGGTCTCCGATGACACCCAGATGACCCTCTTCACCGCGGAAGGCCTCATCCGCGCCTACGCCCGCTACGGCCCCGCCACCGACAACGGCATCAGCTCCGCCGGGCCCGTCCTCGTGCGGAACGCCTATCTGCGCTGGCTCGACACCCAGAACCACCCCGCGCCCCCGCCACCGGCCGAACTCGCCCACCACCGCACCGGCTGGCTGCGCCAGCAGACCTGGCTCTACGCCCGTCGTGCCCCCGGCAACGCCTGCGTCTCCGGCCTCCGCTACGAGCACATCCCCGACACGCTCGGCGAGCTCGGAGCGCCGGGGCCGGTCAACCCCGACTCCAAGGGCTGCGGCACGGTCATGCGCTCGGCTCCCTTCGGCCTCACCGGCATGCCCGTTCGCCGAGCCTTCGAATTCGCCGCCCGCTGCGCCCAGATCACCCATGGCCATCCCACCGGCTACTACGCGGCCGGTGCCTTCGCCGCCATGATCGGACACCTACTGGACGGCGACTCCCTCGAAGGCGCCGTGCTGCGCTCGATGGAACTCCTCGCCCGCTATCCCGGCCACGAGGAGACGACGGCCGCCCTCCGCAAGGCGGTCGACCTGGCTGCCGACGGCACAGCGACCCCCGAGAAGGTCGAAACCCTCGGCGGAGGCTGGATCGCCGAGGAGGCCCTGGCCATCGCCGTCTACTGTGCCCTCGCCCGCCCCGCCGACCCGGCACCCCGGCGCACGCGCGTTGAGTCAGCCTTCCTGCTCTCCGTCAACCACTCCGGTGACAGCGACTCCACGGGATCCATCTGCGGCAACCTCCTCGGCGCCCACCACGGCGACCTCGCCCTCCCCCCGTCCTGGCTCACCGCCGTCGAGGGCCGTGGCACGATCACCGAGCTGGCCGACGACTTCTCGGCGGCGTTCCACCCCCTCACCCACCAGCCGTACAACGAGTCGTTCTTCGCCCCCGGGCGCTACCCGAGGAGCTGACGCCGCTCGGCCACGGGCGCCCACCCGGCACCGTACGGCAGTGCCCGGGCATGATGGAGGGGTGCGGCTGGAAGCGACCTCCTGGGAGCGGCTGACCGATGCGCGCGCTGACCGGATCGGAAAGCTGACGGCGGCGGACGGCGGTCCGTGGCTGCGCGTCGCGATCGACGGGGCGCCGACCGCCCATCCGGAAGGGCTGGCGGCGCGCTTGGCGGAGGTCCTGCGGATCCGCGGACGCTCGGTGCAGACCGTCAGGCTCTCGCCGGACGGGCTAGCAGCCGCATCGCGAAACGTTTTCGGGATCTCGGTCAGCCGCAGCACGGTACTGCGACTGGTTGAGGCCCTTCCGGACCCGCAGCCACGGATTCCACGGGTGGTTGGCGTCGACGAATACGCAATGCGTAAGAGCCGGGTCTACGGGACCGTGCTGGTCGATATCGAGACCGGCCGGCCCGTGGATTTACTGCCGGACCGAGAGTCGGCGACGCTCGCGGCTGGGCTCAGCGAACGTCCTGGGATCGAGGTAATCTGCCGCGACCGGGCGCCGTTCTCCGCCGAAGGCGCCAGGACCGGGGCGCCGACCGCCCTCCAGGTCGCCGACCGATTCCACCTCTGGCGCAACCTCGGCGAGTCCACAGAGCGATGCGTATCGCGGCATCGGGCCTGCCTGCGGGCACCGTTCACCGTGCCACCCCGGGAGCCCTCCAAGGCTCCCCAGGCGGCCGACAAACTGTCGACATCACCGTGGCCCACGGGAAACCGGTTCGCCGACCGCACCCGTGAGAAGCACACAATCGTGCACGCGCTGCTGGCCGAGGGCCACAGCCGACGAGCAAAAAGGGATTATCACATGAAAGGTACGGACGTGGCGTCACGGTCATGGGAGCTGAAGAGTGGGGACATCACCCTCGGCACCCTCTCCCTCATCGACATTGACCAGCCCTGGTTCAGGTGCCACTTCACCCCAGGCGAGGGGTGGCAACAAGTGAGGGAACTCTTCGAAGCGCAAGCCGAGGCCGTCGACAGCGGAGACCAGGGACGGATGATCGAGGCTATCGCCGCCATCCGCAACCTTCCCCTTCGACTCCATCCACAAGATGGCGACGAAACCATCACCCCCGTCATGATTCAGATCCGCGGAGACAAGGCGAACTTCCGTTACTGAACACCGCCGTGCTTTGCGTTGAGCGGGCGAGCCGTCCTCATCATCGCTGAGTGGTGAGCGGTCGCGTAAACGCTGAGAAGGCATAGAGCGCCCACTCGCTGCAGAAGCAAGCTGTGCCGAAGCGCGATAGCTGTCACCAAGATCGGTACTGACCTGCGGGATTTGCGTAGGTGGAGCGCAGTAGTTGTCTCCAGATCGGTACGGCACTGGGCACCAATCGTCGGGTCAGCACGGTTGTTGGCACTGATCACGCCTCCATTTCAGCCGGCGAGGTGAGCGTCCTCGATGTTCTGGCAGAACCGGCGGTCTCGCTCCGCCATCTGTGCCCGCGGGCCAGCTGAGCGCAGGACGACGTCCAGGACCCGGTCAGGATCCGCGGCATAGCTGTTGCTGAACCACGCCATGTTCGCCTCGACCACCGCCCACTGGTCCGGAGCGCCGTGCTCAGGTGTGGCCAGGAGCCCGATGTCCACCACCACCGCGCTGGGCAGGCCACCGCCGCGCGTGGCCAGGAGATCGTCCGCGAACTCCAGGACAGCGTCTTCATAGCGGTGCCCGTCCAACCGCTCGGCGTCGAGACGGCCGAAGGTGGCGTACTGCGAACCCGTGCGGACCTCGCCGTCCAGGAGGTACAGACGAAACTCCGCTGCCCAGGTCACCACGTCGCTGATCTGTACTGGCACGTCCAGTGACAGCTCCGGCCCTGTCGGGAGGCAACTACCGCTGGCGTAAACGGCGGCCGGGAAGCTCTTGTCACTCGGCGGCTTGACGAACGCCGGTCGGGACAAACAGCGCGCCTCGCCCAGGGTCGCCATGGCGATGCGCCGTCCGGTGTACTCGTAGGGCAATGTGGCCAGCCAGTCGTCAGATGGCTCCAAGAGCGCGACCTCAAGGGCATCCACGACGCGTGCCGCGAAAGCTGGGCCGCCGTAGTAGTGGCCCCCACACCTCCCCATGGCGGTGCCCGCACCGCCATGGGCGGGAAGGACTTCTACATCCATCCCCCGCCGATGCGCCGACGTCGAGAGCAGCTCGGATGTCGTGGTGTATTGCGGCGCCAACGCCAGGAAACCATGCTCCGTCACGATCGCTGACGATGCCACCGATTCGGCCGTACAGTCCACAGCATTCGGACCCACACCTCGGGGTCCGCAAGCCGCCCAAAGGACTCACTGGCGCTCGGTCGTACCCGAAGCGGTGGTCATCGGCCGTTGGTGGCAGGCCCGGTGGCATCCAACGCGACTTGTCCTGTCGAAGTTCATCTGTCAGCCAGTGGGCTGCTGACTTGCTGAGGTGCCATGTCGTTTGAGAACGCTGGCCCATGGTGTTCGCAAACAACATGGACTCCACGGAATTCGCGTTCGCCGTGCCGCCGCTTGGGGCATCCGCGTAGCGCTGATCCTCACTTCAGGTCGTACTTGCACATTTTGTCGGACTTGCCACCCTTGTTGTCCGCGACCTTCTTCCCGTCGACTGTGATGACGCAGGCCGCCGCGCGCAGTGTGCCATCGGCGTTGTACACGGAGCCGGGGACGACGGAGACCGTTGTGCCGATCCTCTTCTCAGCGTCGGTCGCCAAGGTGACGGTCGAGGTCTTCTTCCAGGGAAGCTTCACCTTCTCAAACTTGTTGGTGTTGAGGTTGTAGTAAACCTGCGATGTGCCGTGGCCAAGAACTTCGAGGGTGACCTCGTGCTTGACCTCACCGCTCCCGCTGTCCGGCTTCGGCTTCACGCTCGCGTTCGCAGACTTGTCGGCCGTCGGCGGGCCGCCGTCGCTGCCGCAACCGGTCAGTAGAGCCGCGGTCAGGACCAGAGCCGTCCCACTGATGATCTTGCGCATGCTTCCCCCTTGCAGATGAGTAAGCGATCTTAGTTCTCCGCGCCGCTGCCATGCGCATCAGGTGTGGTCTGCCGACCTCATGGGCGTGGCCATGAGGCGCGGAGGGCATGAGATCAAACCCCACGAGCGAGGCAAACGCCCCAGCTCAGGGCGCACCGCAATGAGAATCCGCCAGCACGAACGAAAAGAGGAGAACGAGCGAGAATCCGACAACTTCAATGCCACAGGACACGACTAGGGCTTGTCCGGCCGATCATGTGACTACTCGGTGTCCGGGTCGTTGATGTGGACATGGGGCGGGGTGATCTGAGTGATGCCGAGTGGGAACGGCTGCGACCGTTCCTGCCGGTCAGCAACGGGCGTTGTAGCAGGTGGCGGGATCACCGGCAGGTAATTGACGGGATTCTGCACCGGGTCCGGACCGGCGTGCAGTGGCGCGACCTGCCCGAACGGTTCGGTCCGTGGAAGACCGTCTATGAACGGCACCGGCTGTGGTCGGGCGACGGCACCTGGGAACGCTTGCTCCAGCAGGTCCAGGCCGAGGCCGACGCGGCGGGTGAGATCGACTGGGACATCTCGGTTGACTCCACCATCGTGCGGGCGCATCAGCATGCCGCCGGCGTCGGCGCCGGCGCCCGCGTCAAAGGGGGACCCACGGGCAGAACACCAGGACGAGACGCCGTGGCAAAGCCTCGTTGCCCGCCTGGCGGAGGTGGTGCTGGAGGCGAGGGCCTGGGCCGCTCGCGCGGCGGGTTCACCACCAAGCTCCACCTGAGCGCGGACGGCCGCTGCCGCCCGCTGTCCCTGGTTGTCACACCAGGCCAGCGGGCGGACTGCACCCAGTTCAAGGCTGTGTTGGAGAAGATTCGCGTCCCGCGGATTGGGCCGGGCAGGCCCCGAAAGAAGCCGGAGAGTCTCGCCGCGGACAAGGCCTACAGCAACAGGCCCTGCCGCGAGTACCTGCGGCAACGCGGCATCCGGCACACCATCCCGGAGAAGACCGACAGCCAGGCCGCCCGCCTGCGCAAAGGCTCACGCGGCGGACTGCCACCGGGCTTCGACGAAGAGCGGTACAAGAAACGCAACACCATCGAACGGGCCATCAACCGGCTCAAGAACGCCCGAGCCGTCGCCACCCGATACGACAAGCGCGGCTACGTCTACCTCGGCACGGCCACCGCAGCAGCCCTCACCATCTGGCTCCGCACATGATCTCGCGGTTGCGCAACTGGACCGTGACCTGTCCTCAGTGACGGACCAGGCAGAACGGATGCCCTGCGGGATCGGCATAGATACGCCAGCTCCGTCTCTCGGGACCGTCGTCCAATACGGTCGCACCCATGGCCAGCACCTGTTCTTGGGCTTGGTCCAGGTCCGCAACGCCGAAGTCCATGTGGAACTGCTGGGGACGGGCGGGATCCGACCACAGAGGCGGCCGATAGTCCACTGACCGTTGGAAGGCGAACACGAGACCGGAGGACGTGTGCAACGTCGCCCAGTCGTCGCCGACTGCCCACCGCCGATCCTGCTGATTGACGGTCCCGCCGAGCAACGATTGGTAGAACTCGGCGAGTCCCGCCGGATCCGAGCAGTCCAGCACTACACATTGAAGACCAGCGATCATGCACGGATCCTAGGTGTCCGTCAGCGGGACCTGCCCCTCGGTATCCAAGATCGCCCGGACAAGTCCTAGTCGTTGCACGATCCGGGCCCGGCAAACGCTATAGGGGCAGAGGAACAACAAGGCTCCTCTGAGGCGTTGGGGGTGACGCCTCTCTCACCACCGGAGGGGATTCCCGAGTCCGTGAAGCTTCATCTCGTTGGCGACCTACTGACGGCCGCAGTGGCCGTGCGTGTCTTCGGTAGGGACGCTCTGGCGGTACTGCGCCGCGCCGCAGCAGTGGGCGTACTGATGGGCCTGTCAGAACTGCGGATCCGCCGCCCGGGCCCGGGCGGTGAGCGGTGACCCGCTCCCGCCGCCTCAAAGCGCTCCCGATGACTGAGCTGCCTGCTGATTTCCGGGCCTTCCACGAGCTGTTCCGGGGGGTCTACATCCACTGGTCCGAGCTCTACCTCGCCAACCTCGCCGACGCCGAGGAAGCCGTGGACGAGGCCTTCGAGCAGCTCTACCTCAAGTGGACGGACGTGCTGGAACAGGAGAACCCCAACGCATATGCGTGGGTGGTGGTCAAGAACCGCACTATCGACCACGCCCGGGCGCGAGGCCGCCGCCCCACCGTGGTGGACGAGGCGGCCTTCGAGACTGCGGCCTTGCGCAACGCGGTCGACCCGATCGGGGAGTTGTCGGAGAGCCTGCACATCTACACGGCGATCCAGGCCCTGCCCGAGCGGCAGCATGATGTGATCGTCCTGCAGTACTGCCTGGGCTACAGCACTCAGGAGACCGCCGACATCCTCGGTGTCACCCCCGCAGGAGTCCGGTCCATAACCCGCTACGCCCGGCACCGGCTGCAGCGCGCCCTGGGCCTCGAAAAGGAGGAACAATGAGCACATCGAACGAACTCGACCGCGCGCTGGCCAAAGCCCGGCTGACCAGGCGGCCCTACACCGGAACACCGGCGGCCGAGGCCCGGCTGACCGCACGCATCAACGAACGCATGTGGCAGGGCGCGCTGTCCTTCGACGACCAGATGGAGCCCGCCCGCACCGCCGCAGCTCGCGCCGCGGAGCGCGACGGACTGCCCCACCGAGCCCCCACCCGGCACCTCAACACGCTGTGCGAGACCGTCGTCGCCCGAGACCTGCACAAGCTCAGCACCTTCCTGTCCCGCCGCATCCTCGAGCCTGAAGCAGCCCGCGTCCTGGGATGCGTACTACGGCTGGCCCACCGCTTCGACAGCGCTCAGTTCTGGTGGCAGTTCGCCGCCGGCGCCGGAGACCTCGCGGCCGCCTGCTGCCTGTACCTGCATCACATGGCCCTCGGCGAGCGCCAAGAAGCCAAACTCTGGCGCGACCAGGCCGGACTCGAAGTCCACGACCCCGCCACCCCGGAATTCGCCCACTGCAGCGATCTGGTGGCCGCCCTGCGGATCCTGGATGTTCTGCGCAAGGAGAACGCCGGCGTCTCCGCAGCCGCCAACGCCGTCATCGCCTACGTCCCCGACGCTCTCGGATTCGTCGACGACGTCGACCTACCGCTGCCCGACGCCGACTTCGCCACCCGCATCGAAGAGCTCACATCCAGCGCCTGACCACACTCCCTCGGCGTGCAAGACGCCGGGATGGCACATCACGGTCCCGCCCTGCGGGGGGGAGCGGAGCAGCCTACTATCCGCGGATGCCAGGCTCGATCACGGTATGAACGGTGGTTCCGGCACCCAGCGATGCGGCTTCCCAGCGGGGAACCGACAGCGCCGAACCCCGGCCGGAAGGGTTCCAGCCGGGGCCGCATCCCGGGTGCCCACTGCCCCTCCGCAGATCCTGGAGCCCACCTGCACAGCCTCCGCACTCTGGCCCGTAGGTTGCGTGGCTTCGTTCATGTTCAGCAACAGCGTTTGCCGATGAGTTTCAGCTCTGGTCCACTTCGTGTGGTCGCGTACACAGTGTGATCTTGGCCTAATGGTGGTTTTAGTGGTCGTAGGCGGTCAGTGCGCATGACCGGCTGGCCGCGCCTGAAGCCGGCTCCGCTCATCAGGGCCCTGGAATCACTCATCTAGGCTGGCGCGGTGACTGATGAGCAGGAGCAGGTGCAGCCGTCGGGAGTGTGGGCCACGGCGGTGGGGGTGGCCAGAGTGCGGGCGCTGGAGACCGAGCGGGAGAACGCGCTGTTCCGCGACCCACTGGCACAGGCCTTCGCCGCCGCCGGCGGCCTGTGGCCCTCCTCGCCGCCGCTGCCCGATGACGAGGCCGCGCGACGCCGCAGGCTGGCCGTGTCCTTCTCCATCGTCATCAGGACGAAGTTCCTCGACGACCTGTTGCGGCAGGCCTCCGCGTCCGGGGTCCGGCAGATCGTGCTGCTCGGCGCCGGCATGGACAGCCGGGCCTTCCGGATGGACTGGCCCGAGGGCACCCGGCTGTTCGAGGTCGACACCGCCGCCCCACTGGACTTCAAGGCTTCGGTGCTGCGCCAGGAGGGGGCCGTCGCGCGCTGCGAGCGGATCACCGTCGCGGTGGATCTGCGTGAGGACTGGCCAGGCGCGCTGGCCGCCGCAGGGCACGACCCGGCCATGCCGACCGCGTGGATCGCCGAAGGACTACTGATCTACCTGCCCGAGGACGCGGTGGAACTCCTGCTGGCCCGAATCAGCACACAGTCGGCGGCAGGCAGTCGGATGGGCCTGACATTGGGCTCGCGCGGCGTGATCGAGCGCTTCGGCACGGACGCCGAGCCGGGATCGGCGGCCTCCATGTGGGTCTCGGCGACGCCCGACGACCCGGTGGGCTGGCTGGCCGGGCACGGCTGGGAAGCCCACAGCCACACCCTGCGCGAGCGCGCCGCCGCCTATGGCCGCCCCCTCAGCACCCCGCCCCAGCCCGAGGAGCAGCCCGGCGGACTGATCTCGGCCATCCGCTGCCGGCAGAGCGCCTCCCGCTTCCCCAGATGCCAGAACGAGAGCGGCAGGCCGAGGCCACCACCGAGATCGACCAGACAGTCGAAAGCGAGCCCAAGCCCGTTGTGCTGCAGAAACTCCACCACCGCTGAGAAGCCGACGTCCGGCACACCCGTCACGTATTCCCGTGCGACGTCGAGCCGGCCCCGCGTGCGGCTCCAGCCGGCCTGAAGTGCCTCACGATCAACGGTCATGGCGTCAGTGTCGCCGGCACCTTTGACAGGGTCACGCGACTTTCGCCGGCCGTCCGCCCCCGCGCAAGCCCCTCACACCGCGGACGCGGACTCGCTCACAGCGCCGGGCAGCCGGCACATCAGGGTGCCAGGCGTTCGTGATGCACCGGTGCAGGCAGACATACAGGACCCGGACCTGATGGAGGATGTGGCTGCGGTAGCCGAAGCCAGCAACGGCGTGCGCTCGCCCTCGTGCCCTCGCTCGACCTCCTCACCCAAACCAAAACCGCCCAGCACGAAAGCAGTCACCCAAGACCCACACTGGACACACCCTCCCAACACCGAGACGCCCACCCCGCTCCGGCCCCAGGGCAACTTCGGTCCCCAGGACCCGCTCGCCGCGCTGCGCTGGGTACGCGCCACTATCGCCCGCTTCGGCGGCGACCCCGGCCGGATCACCCTGGGCGGCGTGTCCGCCGGTGCCATGAGCACCTGCACGCTGACGACCGCACCGCCCGCCCGCCGGCTGTTCCAGCGGGCCGGCTCTGCGAGCGGAATGGTTCGTTGGTCGAGGCGGGTGCGGCCGTCGCGGACGCGGTGAGCAGCAGGTGGCGGAGGTCGGCCGCCTGCAGGGCGTGGAAGGCGAGCAGGGCGCCGAGCGAGGCGCGCGTGGGGTTGTTGTCCTCCAGGGCATTGCGCAGGACGGCCGCATCCGCCGGCTCGACGCGGACCTCCCGGTGCACGAGGTTGTCGTCACCGGCGTCGAGCGTCCCGTGGTCGTATGGCTAGATCGCCGGATACCCGTCCCTCACCGGCGGATCATTGCACATGCTTGCGGTAGGCGCCGCTGAGGTCGGACACGTCCACGGAGGCGTGGACGACCGTGTCAGGCACTGCGGACGTGTGACTGCGCACCAGGTCGAGTACGGCTTGGCTCAGCGTGGCCTTGGTCTCCGTCGTGCGGCCCGGCAGGATCGCGAAATCGATGTGGATCAGGGCCTGTCCGGGCTCGCCGTCGGCGATGACGACTTCGTCGACGCGCCGGAAGCGTGTCTTGCAGCTTTCGACGGTGATGCCGTCGACCGTCTTGGCGGCCAGGGTGTGAAGTTCGAGTGCGAAGCGGCGGCGGTCGAAGAAGCCGTCCAAGGGCGCGTCGTAGTCAACGGTGATGTGCGGCATGTGATTCTCCCAGGTCGAAGGGGGCTTTCCAGTGCTCCATTGCTCATGAGGTCGCTCGCCTCACGAGATGGCCGGCCTCACGAGACAGCGTGAGCAAAACTCTGGGCCGCGCGCAAAAAGGCGTCGTTCTCTTCGGGCAGTCCCACTGTGACACGCACACCGTCCTTCCCGAAGACGCGGACCATGATGCCGCTTTCGGCGCAGTGTTCGCCGAAGCGCGCGGAACGCTCCCGCAGTGGCAGCCACAGGAAGTTGGCTTGTGACGGTGGAACGTCGTGACCGGCCTCCCGCATCGCCGCGCTGAGGCGTTCGCGCTCCCGGATCACCGTTTCGCAGCGGGCGCCTACTTCGTCGGCGTGCTCCAGGGCGGCGAGTCCGGCCGCCTGGGCGAGGCGGCTCACCGCGAAGGGGACGCCGACTTTTGCCGTGCCGGCGGCGATCGGCGGCGGCGCCACGCAGTAGCCGATGCGGACGCCGGCCAGGGCGTACGCCTTGGAGAAGGTGCGCAGGACCGCCACGTTCTCCCGCTCCAGCGCGAGCGGGATGCCGTCCGGGACATCGGGGTCCGTCAGGAACTCCCGGTACGCCTCGTCCAGGACGACCAGGACGTCGGAGGGCACCTCGTCCAGGAACCGTCGCAGGGCGTCCGCACGCACCACGGTGCCGGTGGGGTTGTTCGGGTTGCAGACGAAGACGACCCGGGTGGCGGGGGTGATCGCGGCGAGCATCGCGTCGAGGTCGTGCCGGTGTTCCGGGTCGAGGGGGACGGTGCGTGCCGTCACGCCGGCGACGCGGGCGAAGACCGGGTAGGCCTCGAAGGAGCGCCAGGCGCAGACGATTTCGTCGCCGGGGGCGCAGTACGCCTGGATGAGCTGTTGGCACAGGCTCACCGAGCCGCAGCCCACGGTGATCCATTGTTCCGGTACGCCGAGTCGGTCGGCGAGGCGGGACACCAGCTCGTCGGAGAACCACGTCGGATAGCGGTGGCTTTCGGCCGCGGCTCGGGTGATGGCTTCGATGAGGGACGGCGGGGGTGCCAACGGCCCTTCGTTGGAGTTCAGCAGGATGGCACCGGGCGGCTGGCCCGGGATGATGTAGTCGGGTATCCCGGCCAGGTCGGCCCGGATCGGAACGGCCATGGGTTTCCTTCCGCAACGCGCCCGGAGCGGGCGCCGGTTGAACGCTTCTGTGGTGGCGGGGGTCAGGCGAGCCGGAAGACGGCGTCCTTGAGCGCCAGGATCCGCTGGTGGTCGGCCGTCAGCTGGGCGCGGTCATCGGCGGTCATCAAGACCCGCAGTGGGCTGGACAGCAGGTCGGTCGTGGGGCGGAGACGATCGCCGGGTGCCGCCCGGGGCACCGCCAGATGCACGGTGTCGAGCGCGCTGATCTCGGCGAGCACCTGTTCGTCGATCGCGGCCACCACGCCGTCGAGGCTGGTCTGCCCGTGATAGACGAGGGCCTCGCGCCGCTTGCGGTACATGGTCTTCCCGGTGAACCGGCGGGCGTATGCGTCGGGCCGGACGCACGCCAGCGCCAGCAGGTCCGCCTGGTTGCCGTCCATGCAGACGTCGTGGAAGCCGGGGTCCATGAGGCCGTTCAGGCGGGCGCCGATCTCCACCAGCGCGGGCCCTTGCGGGGTCATGATGATTTCCGCGTGGGCGGCGCCGAACCGGATCTCCAGGGCTTCCAGGACCGTGTCGAGGTAGGCGACGAGTGCGGCCACCGGCTCGCTGTCCGGCGCCAGCAGGATGTCCTTGTCGTAGATCCGCTTGGCGCCGATGTCGGTCTTCTCGTACTCCCAGACCCCGCAGACGTGCCGTCCGCCGCCGGGGCCGCGCACCACGTCCACGATGTACTCGGTGCCCTGGAGACAGGACTGGACGACTACTTCGGTGTTGCGGCGTTCGAAGATGTCGTAGGTGCCGAGGACGGCAGCGGCGGCGGTGCGGATGTCGTCCGCGTCCCGGCAGATGAAGACGCCGTCGGTGGAGGCGGAGCTCAGCGGTTTGACCACGACCGGATATCCGGTCTCCCGTTCCGCCCACGCCACGATCTCTTGTGTGTCGGAGGATTTGAGCTGGTGGGCGCAGTGGATTCCGGCCCGTCGGAGGGTTTCGATCATCTCGTACTTGTCACGCCGGGCGAGGGACAGCGCCGAGCCGTTTCCCGGCAGCCCCATGCGCTCGGCGATCAGGTCGGCCGGCATCACACCGGTCTCCTGGCCCGGTAGCACGCACACGGGGGCATACTCGGCGAGCTCCTTGGCGGTCCGCTCCAGGTCCTGATGGACGACGTTGGCGAGATACGGGCTCAGGTCCGGGGGCGCGACGGTGGACAGGAACTCGGGTGTGCTCTGCAGGTGCAGCACTTCCGCGCCGAGGCGCCGGAACGCGGCGGGCAGGAACTTGCCTGCCGAGTAGCCGTCGACCACGACGCCGACCGGCGTGCGGCTGAGTGACTGAGGTGACTCCATGGTTCGCCTCCTCACGCGGCCGCGATGCTGATGCGGTGCACCGTCCGGGAGACGCCCGGGGGCAGCTCGGTCGCCACGTGATACGTCGTCGCCGTCTTCCATACGAGCAGGTCGCGCGGGGTCCAGCGGTGCGTGTAGACATGCGCGGGGTCCTGCACCAGCGTGTCGACCAGATCGAAGAAGGCCGCGTTGTCGTTGGGGTCGAAGCCGGCCACGGAGTCCATGTACTCGCGGGCGGCGTAGACGTAGTTGCGGCCGGTGAATCCGTCGCGCCGGATCACCGGGTGTTCGACCGGCGGGTACTGCCGGGTGACCAGCGTCCTCATCTCGGCGATGGACAGCCCGACGTGTTCCGGGCCGATGCGCTGCTGTTTGCTCAGGGTGTGCAGTCCGATGCGGCCTTCGAGTTTGGTCCGCCACTCGTCCGGCAGCCGGTCGTAGACGTCGCAAGCGCTCGCGAAAAGGGTGTGGCCGCAGTCCTGGGGCACATTGACGCCGTGCAGCATCGTGTACTCGGGCGGGCGCTCGTTGAACGACGAGTCCTGGTGCCAGAAGTTGCCGACCCGCGAGATGCCCAGCGGCTTGTCGTTCTTCCGCTCGTTGGAGGAGACGAGGATCTCGTCGAACTCCGGGTGTCGCCAGTCCTTCAGCACGAAGGGCACCGGGTTACCGATCCGTGCGGCGAGTTCGATCTGCTGCTCCGGTGTGAGGTCGACGCCGCGGACGACGACCAGATCCCGTCGGTGGAGCGAGTCGACGAGGTCGTCGAAGACCTCGGGGCGGCGCAGGTCGTCGATGGTGACACCGGTGAACTCGACGCCTGTGTACGGGGTCAGGTCGCGCTTTTGCACGGTTCGGGTACCTCCTTGTGCGAGGGCGGGGGCGACGGTTGCTCATCGTGCGAGGTGTGCTCGTCATGCCACGTGTACGGGCTCCGGCTGGCCGCGATCAGCAGCAGCCACGCCACACAGACCGCGGCTCCGGCCACCGCCCAGGGCGCTCCGGGGTGTCCGGGTCCGGAGAGGAGCAGGGCGAGCTGGGGCGCCAGGATGAAAGCGACGTTGACACCGGTGGAGTACAGGCTCATGTTCCGGTCGGCGGCGCTGCCGGACGGCGCGAGACCGCTGACGTAGTGCAGCAGCCCGGGGAAGACGACGATCTCGCCCGCCGTCCACACCAGGGTGGCGAGGACGAGGGCCGGGCCGGATCCGAAGAGTCCCATCAGCAGGAATCCCGCGCCTGCCAGCCCGTAGCCGAGGAGCAGCGTCGGCAGGTTCCGCCAGCGTGTCATCGCCGCGTTGAGGGGGACCTCGAAGAGGACGATGCCTGCGGCGTTGACGGTGAAGATGATGCCGGCCCAGTAGCTGGGCATCCCCAGGCCGACGATGACGTAGGTACTGGCGAAGACCGAGGGGAGGGAGTAGGCCAGCTGGATGGGCAGTGACAGGCCGAAGATCGTCCAGAAGCGGGTGTGGTCGCGCAGTGGGCGGGCGCCGGCAAACGCCCGTTCGGCCGCCCTCGCGGACCGGGCCGGTGGGCCGCCGTTCTTCGTGCGGAGCATGAGGAATCCGGCCGCGGCCAGTACGCAGACCGCATTGGTCCAGAACATCGCGCGAGGGCTCACCGCGAAGAGCAGCCCGCCGGCGATGGGGCCGACGGCCATGCCGAGGTTGATGGCCAGCCGGTAGCAGGAGAAGGCGACCTTGCGCTCGGCGGGCGCCGAGCCGTCGATGGTGGCCGAGTACGAGGCGGGCGTGACCACCTCGTAGGCGAAGCCCCAGACGACAACTGCCGGGATGATCCAGAGGAGTTGGTGCAGGAGCGGGGTGACGGCCAGGACCGCGGCGTTGAGCACGAGACCGCCGAGCATCACCGTCCGGGCGCCGATCCGGCCGAGCAGCACACTGGCGGCCAGGTCGGCGGCGAGCGCGCCCACCCCGAAGCAGGCCACGGCCGCGCCCACCTGCGCCGTGTCGAAGCCGCCGGACAGCAGCAGGTACGCGGCGAGGAACGGGTACGCCATCGTTCCGGTGCGGAAGATGAGGGTGGTGAAGAAGAGCGTCCGCAGCGCTTCGTCGAGTCCGGCGACGATCCGGTAGGTCTTGAGGATCATGGGGTGTCGTGGCCTGCTTCCGCCGGGCTGAAGACGGCTCCGGGGTTGAACAGGTTTCCCGGGTCGAGGGCCGCCTTGAGCTGCCGGTGCACCCGCATCGCGACCGGGCCCAGTTCGCGTTCCAGCCACTCCTGCTTGAGCTTGCCGATGCCGTGTTCGCCGGTGACGGTGCCGCCGAGCGAGAGGCCCAGGGCGAGGATCGCGTCGAACGCTTCACCGGCCCGGCGGAACTCGTCCGCCGAGGTGCGGTCGTACAGGACGGTGGGGTGCATATTGCCGTCCCCGGCGTGTCCGACGACGGCCACGGTGAGACCGGCGGCGGCGCCGATCTTCTCGCAGCCGGCGATGAGTTCGGCGATCCGGGTCCGTGGTACGGCCACGTCCTCGGTCATCACCGCCCCTTGCGCCTCCAGGGCGGTGAGCGACACCCGGCGGGCCCGCAGCAGCAGGTCGCCCTCGGCCGGATCGCGGGTGGTGTGGGTGAAGGTGGCACCGGCCTCCTGGCAGAGCCGCTCCATCGCGGCCAGTTCGCAGTCGGCTGCCGCACCGCCGGAGTCCGACTGGCAGAGCAGCAGTGCCTGTTGGCCCGCGCCGCCGAGGTCGGTGTCGAGGTAGGCGGCAGATGCCCGCAGCGATGTGGCGTCCATGATCTCCATGAGGGAGGGGACGAGGCCCTCCCGTACGACGCGGATGACGGCGTCGCCGGCTTGCTGCACGGCGTCGAACGAGGCGATCAGGGTGCCGGGGGCGGCCGGCAGCGGCTTGAGGGCGAGGGTCGCCCGGGTGATGACGCCGAGGGTGCCCTCGCTGCCCACGAAGAGCCGGGTGAGGTCGTAACCCGCGACACCCTTGACGGTTCTGCGTCCGGTCCGCAGGAGCGAGCCGTCGGCGAGCACCGCCTCGAGGCCGAGTACGGCGTCCGCGGTCACTCCGTACTTTCCGCAGCACAGGCCGCCGGCGTTGGTGGCCAGGTTCCCGCCGAGGGTGCACCAGTCCAGGCTCGACGGGTCGGGCGGGTAGAAGAGGCCGTGGCGGGCCGCCGCCTTGCGCAGGTCCTGGTTGACCACGCCCGGCTCGACGACCGCGAGCCGGTTGTCCAGGTCGAGTTCCAGGATCCGGTTCATCCGCGTCGTGACGAGGACGACGCAGCCGTCGACGGCGTTGGCCGCGCCGGTCAGTCCGCTGCCGGCGCCGCGCGGCACGATCGGGGTGCCCGCCTCGGCGCAGGCGCGTACACAGGCCCGTACCTGGGCCGTGTCGACGGGCAGGACGACCGCGAGCGGCCGGCCGCGCGGCGCCAGCGGCATCATGTCGCCCGCGTAGCCCTCGGTCATGTCGGGGTCGGTGAGCACGGCCGCAACGCCCAGGGCGTCGCGCAGCGCCTGGAGCAGTCGGGCCGGGGGTGCGGCGGTCATGCGGTGCCGCCCGGTGCGTCGACCAGGATCGCCCGGGCGGGGCAGAGGTCGGCGGCCTCGTGGACGGCGTCGGCGAGGTGCGCGTCCGGGGTGGTGTCGAGCAGCAGGACGATGCCGTCGTCCTCGTGCTGGTCGAAGACCTCGGGGGCCGACAGGACGCAGTGTCCGGCGCCGACGCAGTGTTCGGGCAGGAGGGAGACCCTCATGGCTGGCAGCTCCTTACCGGGGTGTCTTTGTGGGGGCGGCGGGGCGGTGGTGTCACCGGGTGACCGGCGACTCGTGCCCGTCACCAGGTGACCGGCAGCTCGTGCACGCCGTAGACCGCCATGTCCTCCTTGAAGCGGAGCTCCGTGTCGGGCACGGCGGTGCGCAGTGTGGGGATCCTGCGCGCAACGGCCGCGTACACCTCCTGGAGCTCCACCCGGGCGAGGGACTGGCCCAGGCACTGATGCGGCCCGTAGCCGAAGGCAAGATGGCCGTGGGCGCGCTCGGCGGGGTCGAAGTCCTCGCCGGAGGGGAACCGCCGGGGGTCGCGGTTGGCGACGTTGACAGCGGCGATGACGCCTTCCCCGGCGCGTACGAGATGGCCGTTGACGTCGACGTCTTCGAGGGCGATGCGGCGGATGCCGCGCTGCACGATGGTCAGGTGGCGCAGCATCTCCTCGACCGTGCCGGCGAGCAGTCCGGGGGCGTCGCCGTCGCGCAGTGCGGTGAAGTGGGCGGGATGCCGCAGCAGGGTCAGAACCCCCAGCGAGATCATGTTGGCGGTGGTGTCATGGCCCGCGGTGAGCAGCAGCAGGGCCATCGCGGCGAGCCGTTCGTGGTCCATGGCGCCGGTGCCGAGGTGCTTCACCGCCATCCGGCTGATGAAGTCCTGCTGGGGGTGCTTCTCCCGTACGGCGACCAGGCACTCCAGGTACTCCTGCAGTTCCTGGCGGGCGGCCGCGGCGGTCTCGGTGGTGCCGCCGATCGCGTTCATGGTGTGGGTGAGGGAGCGGAACAGCTCCCGGTCCTCGAACGGCACGCCCAGGAACTCGCAGATCACCGAGAGGGCGACGGGTAGCGCCAGCCCGGTGACCAGGTCGGCCGGTGCGGGTCCTTGGAGCATCCGGTCGAGGCAGCCGTCCACCACCGCGCGTACGGCGGGCCGCAGGGACTCGGCGCGCTTCACGGTGAACTCGCCGAGCACCAGCCGCCGGTAGTGATCGTGTTCGGGGTTGTCCATGATGAGCAGCGTCGGGGTGACGGCGGTCTCGGCGAGGGCGACGGCGCTGGACAGCGGGTAGCCGGGGCGGCTCTTGTCGGCACTGAAGCGGGGGTCGGAGAGGACGACTCGGGCGTCCTCGTAGCGGGTGAACAGCCAGGGCCGGACCCCGTTCCAGATCGTGACCCGGGGGACGGCCCCTCCGGCACGCACCGCGGTGACTTCTTCGGGCGGTGCGTACGGGCACTGGCGTGGCATCGGATAGTGCAGGGGCGCGGGGTTCCCCCGGGCGGGCTCCGTGCCGGCGGATGCGATGGTGGGGGTGGTCGGAGTGGGCGGACTGGTCATCGGGGGGTGTCTCCGGTCGTCGTTCCGAGCCTGGCGCGTGACTGCCGCAGGAAGTCCCACCACCGGCCGATGAGCGCGTCATCGAGGTCCGGCGGCGTGATGCCGTGGGTCCGCAGCGCGGCGAGGGTGGCCCGGTTGAGATGGTGGACGCCGTCGGGGCGGCGGGCGGCGCACAGTTCTCTGAGGTGTTCGAGGTAGGCGAAGGCGGGCAGTTCGGTCCCGGCGGCCGCCGCCGCGTCGAGCCGCTGGATCCACTCGTCGAGGGCCACCGGCCTCGTGGGTCCGCCGCCGCGTCGGTCGTAGGGGGCCAGGAAGGTTCCCAGCTCCCGCTCTTGGGGGTGGTGCAGGTGGTAGACGGCGCCGGTCTCATCGTCGGCGAGCGCCAGGGTGACCAGGGCGCGTGCCATGACGTCGACGGGCAGCACATCGAACGTCAGCCGTGGGTCGGCCGGGTAGCAGCCGAGGGCGGCGGAGCTCTCCAGGAGCCGGGTGAGCATGTCGTCGAGGCTCAGCGCGCCGGTGCCGGTGGCGCCGCCGGCCCGGCCGAGGCGGTAGACGCGGGCGTGCGCGCCGCGGGCCACGGCCTGGGCGATGAGCCGCTCGGCCGCCCATTTGGTGGCCGCGTAGCCCCGGCCGCGCGGGTGGCGTTCACCGTCGATGGGGGTGACCTCGGTGATCGACCGTGGCGGGCCGTCGGCCGTGAACACCCCGAGGGTGGAGATGTGGTGGAACCGGGCGGGCCGGCCCGCCGCCGCGGCCTTCAGCAGCTCCTCGGTGCCCTGGACGTTGGCGGCGGCGAGATGCTGGAAGCCGGAGAGGTGGTGCACCTGGGCGCCGACGTGGAAGACGGTGCCCGCCTCCCGTATCGCCCGCTCCCCCTCGGTACCCGCCAGCCCCAGGCCGGGCAGTGCCAGGTCGCCCGGGACCGGCACGATGCGGGGGTCGTACGGGTCGATCCGCAGTCCGTAGGCGGTGACGGTGGCCTCGATGCGGCGGCGTGCGGCGCGGGGCGAGCCGGCCCGTATCAGGCACAGCACACGGTCGTCGGTGCGGTCCAGCAGCTCCTGGAGTACGTACGCCCCGACGAATCCGGTGGCGCCGGTCAGCAGCACCGGCGCGCCGCACGGCGCGGGCGGGCCGCTGAAGACGACGGAAGGGTCGAGTACGGCGTCGGCCGGGCCGACCGTGGTCCCGCCCCCGGCGTCCCGGCCCGCTGTCCGGGCGGCCGTGGCACGGACGGTCGGCGCCGCCAGGAAGTCGCGGACCGCGAGGCGAGTGCCGTACTCCCGCTCGATGCGGCCGAGCAGCCTGATGACGCGCAGCGAGTGCCCGCCGAGCGCGAAGAAATCGTCGTCGAGCGACCCCACCCGGTTGCCGAGTACGTCTTCCCACAGCCCCAGCATCCGGTGCTCGTCGGGGGTCGCGCCGGCTTCGGGGTCCGCGCCGGCGGGGGCGGCCGACAGCCGGTCGGCCAGCAGGGCGGCGATGGCTCTACGGTCGGCCTTGCCGTGGCTGCCGGTCGGGATGGCGTCGACGGGAACGAGGTGGTGGGGAACCATGTGGGCGGGCAGCAGCCTCGTCAGATGTTCACGGACCTGCCGGGCGTCCGCGGGGCCGACGTGGACCGCGGCCAGCTCGGCGTCCGGTCCGTGCCCCAGCACGACCGCGATCGCCTCGTGCACTCCGGGGTGCGTTGCCGACGCGGCCTCGATCTCGCCCAGTTCGATGCGGAAGCCGCGCAGCTTGATCTGGCCGTCCAGCCGGCCCAGGAAGTCGAGGTTCCCGTCGGGCAGCCGGCGCACCCGGTCGCCGGTGCGGTAGAGCCGCTCGCCGGGCCCGGTCGCCGGGATGGTGGTGAAGAGCTGCGCGGTCTGCTCGGGCCGGTTCCAGTAGCCGTGGCCGACGCCGGCGCCGCCCAGGTGGAGTTCGCCGGGAACGCCGGTGGCGGCGAGGCGGCCGTACCGGTCGATCACATGGGCGCCGGTGCCGGGCAGCGGGCGGCCGATCGGTACCCGGGCCCGGTCGTCGTCCGGCGCCGCTTGGTAGGTGGTCGCGAGGACGGCGGCCTCGGTCGGCCCGTATCCGTTGATGACCACCCGGTCGCGGGCGAAGTGCCGGGTGTCGTGCACGTCCGCGGGCTCACCGGCCACCAGCAGCACCCGTACGTCCGCGAGGTCGGGGCGGCCCAGGGCCCGGAGCAGCGACGGGACGGTCACCATGACGGTCACCTGCCGCTCCCGGAGGAGGCGGGTGAGGGCCGTGCCGTCGCCGCGTGTGGTGTCGTCGCAGAAGACGAGGGTGGCACCGGACACCAGCGGCATGAACTGCTCGTACACCGCGACGTCGAAGCCGGGTGAGGTGAGCTGCAGCCAGACGTCCGTGGCGTCGAAGGGGTGCCGGGCCAGGTTCGCGTGGAGCGTGTTGACGACCGAACGGTGCCCGATCACCACCCCGCGCGGGCGGCCGGTGCTGCCGGAGGTGTAGATGAGGTACGCCGGGTCGCCCGGGGCCGCGCCACGGGCGGGTGGGCAGGGCCGCTCCTCGTCGGCGGGTTCGGTCAGCCGGTCGATGCCGAGGACCGTGGTCCCTTCGGGCACCCGGCGGAACAGCGCGTCGGTGAACTCCTTGGCGGTGACCAGGGCCCGGGCCCGTACGTCGTCGACGGTGTACCTCAGCCGCTCGGCGGGGTACGTCGGGTCGAGCGGGACGTATGCCGCACCGGTCTTGAGGACGCCGAGGATCGCCACGATCAGGCGCGGCGAGCGGTCCAGACAGATCGCCACCCGGTCGCCTGCGCGCACGCCGTGCGCGGCGAGCCGGGCCGCGACATCGTCGCTGAGCCGGTCGAGCTCCCGGTAGGTGAGGGTGAGGTCGTCGCCGACGACGGCCGGTTTGTCGGGCCGGGTGGCGGCCTGCCGGGCGAACAGCTCGTGCAGGGTGGTCTCCGCGGTGTACGCAGGGCGCTCCACCTCCCCTTCACCTTCCCGGTGTGGGAGCTCATCGGGCGTGGACAGCTCCAGTTCGCGCAGGGTGGTGTGCTGGTCGTCCGCGAGCCGGCCGAGCACCGCGACCAGCTGTTCGCCGAGTTGCCGGACGGTGTCCGCGCGGTAGAGATCGGTGCTGAACTCCAGCTCGACGTCGATGGCGTCGCCGGTCTCCTGGAAGGCGAAGGACAGCTCGAACTTGGCGGTGTCCGGCGCCACGGTCGGCCAGGGCTCGACGGTGGGGCCGAAGTCCGGCAGGCGAGGGGGCCGTTGCTGGTAGTTGACGACGGCCTGGAAGGGCACCGAGCCGCGCCCGGGGCCCATGACACCCAGATCCCGGCAGACCGTCTGGAAGGGGACGTCCTGGTGACGGTACGCCCTGACGCAGGCTTCCCGGACCCGCTGCAGCAGGTCCGCCACCCGAGTGTCGCCGGAAGCACTGACCCGTAGCGGCAGCATATTGACGAAGTAGCCGATGAGGCGGTCGGTGCCGGCCCGGCCGCGACCGCCGGCCAGGCCGCCGAGGCAGAGCTCGTCCCGCTCGGCGTACGCGGACAGCACGGTGTAGACCCCGGCCAGGCAGAACATGAACCGGCTGACGCCGTGCGCGCGGGCCGCCCCGGTGAGCCGGGCGGTCTGTCCGGCATCGATCCGGAGGCGGATCCGGTCTCCGGCGCCGCTGAGGACTCCGGGGCGCGGGGCGTCCGTCACCAGGTCGAGTGCGGCGGCCCCGCCGTCCAGCGCTTCCCGCCAGAACTCCTGTGCCGCGGCCGACCGCTGCGGAAGGCCGTCGAGGGAGTCCCGCACATGGTCGGCGAACGACAGCTCAAGGGGCGGGAGAGCGGCTGCGTCCGAATCCGACCGGACCACCAACTCCCGGTAGAGATGGGAGAGTTCTCCGAAGAACAGGTCCAGCGACCAGTCGTCCGCGAGGACATGGTGGATGTCGAAGTGGACGACGGTCCGGAGCGGGTCCAGGGTGAGCACCAGCGTGCGGACCAGGGGTGTCACCAGATCGGTGGGGTCGGCAGCGGCGGAGTCCGCGATCAGCTGCCGGGCCCGGGTCTCCCGGCCGGCGTCCGGCGTGCCTCCGAGGTCCAGGTGGCGCAGCGCGGCGCCCGGGTCGGCGGACGGGGACTGCCACCAGCCGTCCGCGTCCTGCTCGATGGCCGTGCGCAGTGCGCGCTGGCGGTCCGCGAGCCGGGTGAGGGCGGTGCGCAGTGCGGAGACGTCGACCGGCCCCCGTACGAGGAAGGTGCGGGAGATGGTGTAGCGGCCCCCGGGTGCCGCTTGTTGCTCGAACCAGATGCCTTCCTGTCCCGGGAGGAGGGGAACCCGGCCGGTGACTGCCGTGCGCGGCGCGCCGCGACGGGCGGGCTCGGCGGCGTCGACGCGGGCGGCGAGCGCGCGGACGGTGCCGGCATCGAGGAGTTCGGCGACGGAGAGCGCGACGCCCGTGACACGCTCCAGACGGGCCAGGACGACCATGGCGGCGAGCGAGTCGCCGCCCGCCGCGAGGAAGTCGGTGTCGGCGCCGACCGGGCCGCCGAGCACCTCCCGCCAGAGGGCCGTCATGGTACCGACGGTGCCGGAGCCGGGCTCGTCGTCGGGCGCGGTGGCCTGCGTGGACTGCGCGCTCTGCGCACGCCGCGCGAGCAGTTGGCGGTCGGCCTTGCCGTTCGCGGTCACCGGCATCGCGGGCAGCGCCGTCGCGGCGGCCGGCACCAGATGGCCGGGCAGCAACTCGCCCGCGTGGTCCAGCAGTTCGCTCTCGGACACCGATTGCCCGGCGGCCGGGCAGACGAACGCCACCAGTCGGCTGAGCGGGGCCTCTCCCTGCGCGACCACCACCGCCTCGCGAACGGCCGGGTGCCCGAGCAGGGCCCGCTCGACCTCACCCGGTTCGACCCGGTACCCACGGATCTTGAGCTGGTCGTCGAGGCGGCCCAGGAAGGCCAGATTGCCGTCCGGCAGCAGACGCACCCGGTCGCCCGTCAGATACGCCCGGCGGTCGGGCCGGCCCGGCTCGGCCAGGAACCGCTCGGCCGTCAGCTCGGGCCGGCCGAGATAGCCCCGGGCCACTCCGGCGCCGCCGATGCAGAGTTCCCCCTCGTCGCCCGGGGCCACCGGCCGGCGGTCGGGTCCGAGCACATACGCCGACGCACCCGCCACGGGCCGGCCGATCGGCACGTCCGGCCGGCTCTCGTCGTCCTCCCCCATGACATGCCAGCAGGCGTAGACGGTCGTCTCGGTCGGTCCGTAGCCGTTGACGATCCGACAGCCGGGCAGCGCCCGCAGCGCCTGCCGCACCGACCGCGGATGGGCCCGGTCGCCGCCCGATATCAGCAGGCGCAGCCCGCGCAGTTCGGGCGTGATGTGCTCCACCGCCAGCCGGAACAACGGGGCGGCCAGCCGCAGCACGGTCACTCCGTGCCGGGTGACGGCGCGGCCGATGTCGTGGACGGTCGGGTCCGGCTGCTCGGGCAGGACAAGGGTCGCGCCGTTCAGCAGGGCGCCCCAGATCTCGAACACCGAGGGGTCGACGTGCAGCGGAGCCAGTTGCAGAAAGACGTCGTCGCGGCGGAGCCCGGACGTCGTGCCGTGCACCAGGGCGAGGACGGAGCGCTGCTCCACCATCACGCCTTTGGGCAGGCCGGTGCTGCCCGAGGTGTGGATGACATAGCCGAGCGCGTCCGGCCGCACCGGCACCGGGGCGAACGGGGACGGGTCACCGGGCGGCGACTCGTCGACGTACCGGACCTCGACCTGCTCGGGAAGCAGGGCACGCATCCGCGGTACGTCCTTGCCCGCCGCGAACACCGTGCGTGTTCCGCTGTCCTCGACGAGGGCGCGCAGCCGGGCGTCGGGCGCGCGCGGATCCAGCGGCAGACAGGCGCCGCCCGCCAGGACGACTCCGAGCAGGGTGGCGATGGTCCCGGGCGCACGCGGCGCACAGATCCCGACGAGTTCTTCGGGTTCCAGGGTGTCCGCGAGCCGTCGGGCCACCGTCCCCGCCCAGCCGGCCAGTTGGCGGTAGCTGAGCCGCAGGTCACCGGCGATCAGGGCGGTGCCGTCCGGACCGTCGGAGACCGCCTGGCGGAAGGCGCCGCCGAGGGTGTCGGCGGCAGCTATGTGTGTCATGGGCGCGTCACCTGCGGGGAGCGTTCAGGGCCGCTACGACGCTGGCGGTGTCGTAGAGGTCGAGGTAGCGCGTGATCAGCCCGTCGTGGACGGTGAAGACGTTCATCCACTGCGCCTCGTACCGGGCGTCGTTGGCCAGGATCCGGGTCCGGCTGACGCCGAGGACCACCACCCGGTCCCCCGCGTCGAGGTAGTCGTACGCCTCGCATTCCTGGACCTCGATCAAGCCCCGGACGAGGGCGAAGAACTCCCTGAATCCTTCGACTCCGCGATACGTCCCGGCCCAGGGAAGGGACGTGGGGCCGTGGTAGATCCATTCGAAGTCCGGGGAGAGCAGCGCCTCGATGTCTTCGAGCCGGCCCTCGTCGAACAGCCGGAAGAACCGGCGGATCACCTCGACGTTCTGTTCGCTCATGTGTTGCTCCCCGTGGGGCTGGACTTGTGTGTGGCGCTCCGGGCCCACCGCAGGGCACCGCGGAGCGTTTCTTCCGCATGGAATCGGGCCACTTGTGCGAGCAGCCGGTACGGGCTGGTGCGCGAGAGTTCCTGGGCGCTGCGCATCACTTGGCGGATCTCGTCCTCGGTCGCGATCAGCGGCAGCAGGAAGACGTCGTAGACGACGAACGCCCTGGCTCTGGTGACCCACCAGAGCATCATCGAGAAGGTCATCAGCTCCCCGTCGGGTTCGATGAACCGTCGCAGGAGGCGGGGCAGCCGCACCTCGAAGCGGCCGAGCAATCCCTCGGCGAACCGCCGTCCGACGCTCGGTGAGCGCCTCCGCATGCCGGCGATTCCGGTACGGACCACCTCGGAAAGCGCCGCCACCCGCCGGTCGAGCTGGAGGGCATCGACCTGGGCGATGGCCTGCAGCGCGAAGTGGGCGCCGAGGCGGCCGGCGTGGTGTTCCCGCAGTTCGGTGACGAGCTGGGGGTTGGTCTTGGTGGCCGCGTCGTGCACAGCGTCGGAGACCAGGGCCGCGCCGGTGGGGAAGCAGCCGTAGCTGAGCGCCTTGGACAGGCTCATCAGGTCGATCTCGGGCAGCCGGCCCTGGTGGGCGAAGCGCCGTCCGCACCGGTAGAACGAGGTCAGCACCTCGTCGACACCGACCAGGTAGCCGTCGTCGGTCCGGCCGCGGGCCACGACGTCGAGCAGCGCGCCGGGGATCGGGCCGTAGGAGTCCGAGCTGCCGTGGACTAGTTCGATCCAGACCAGGCCGACCTGTCCCGAGGCGATCTGCGTACGGAACTCGTCGGCTGCATCCGCCGCATACGGGTCGATGTGGACGATGTCTTCGTAGAGCGGCGCGAAGGGGGCTCGGGTCCTGGTCGCGGCGGTGGCCAGCAGCGATACCAGCGTCTTCCCGCCGTAATTGTGCTTGAAGACGACGATCCGCCGGCGTTCGGGGCGGGCGAGCCGGGCCAGGATCAGCGCGTTCTCCACCGCCGAGGCGCCGCTCACCGCGGGGAAGGTGTGCGGCAGTCCGCTCTCCTCGGCCAGCACCCGCCGCAGCTCGGCCACGTAGTCGCGGTCCGGATCGTGGTTGCGGACGACGTCGGTCAGGGCGTCGGTCGGATTGTGGCCGTTGACGCCGAGACCCGCGCCGCACAGGCCGTCGACCAGTTCCAGACGGCGGCCGGAATCCAGCTGGACGGTGAGCCGGGAGCCCTTGGCCCGTACGACGTGCAGGGCACCGCGCAGCTTGCGGTGCATCCGTACCGTCATCGGGTTCACATGGCGCGCGTAGAGATCGAGGGTGCGCTGCCAGTCCTTCGTGGCGGCGGCCAGCACCCGGTGCACCGGCGCCTCGGCGTTCCAGCGGCGCAGCAGTTGCCGCTGGACGGCGCGCATCGCGACGGTGTTGCCGCCGTAGGTGTTGGAGTGCAGAAAGCCGGTCGCGGGCGTGCTCCACGGGGCGAACATGTCGTGGGTACCGATGAACGCGCCGAACGGCACCTCGTAGCCGGTCAGTGATTCGCCGACCACGACGAGGTCGGGCCGCGCCGCCGCTGTCGCCGGGGACCGGAGCTGCAGCGGATCGGCGTCGGCGAGGTCGAGGGCGATGCGGGCACCCTGGGCGCGGGCGAGCTTCGCGAGTGCGGTCAGCTCCGCGGGGTCGACGGACTCCGGGGCGCGGACGACGAGGCCGCAGTACGAGTCCGTCGACAGGGCCTCGCGCAGGGCGTCGGGGGTGGGACAGGTGACGAGGCCGGGTACCAGGGCACGTTCGGGTCCCTCGCCCAGCGGATCGGCGCGCCTGCCGAGCGTGCCGTCCGGGTCGAGGACGAGCACCCGGCCACCGTGGGAGCCGGCGGTGGCGAGGGCCCGGTGGCGCAGCAGCTTGACGGCGCCGTGCAACGCCTCGTAGCGGGAGTTGGCGAAGAAGCTCCGGTACGCGGTGCCGGGTGGCGCGGCACCGAGTTCGCGCACCAGCTCACTGAGGAGGAAGCCGACTTGGGCGGAGTCCTCGGTGACGAACCAGGACGGCATCGCGAAGATCGGCCGCTCCTGTTCGATCAGGTCGGCCAGGATGCCGAGAGTGCCCTGGCCCGCCGCTCGCAGATGGCGCGCGGCGCCGGCATCAGGGGCGGGCTGTGGGGACACGTCGGCCTGTTCGGCCTGTGTGGACACGTCGGAATGCGTGGACAAGAAAGGAACCAATCCCCGTGATGGCTGGTGGATGTACGTGCGGCGGGGGGGAGCTAACGGACCGCCCAGCCCCGGTCGCGCAGGGCGTCGGTGAGGGGGCGCGCCACGTCCGGTGCGACCAGCAGCTCGACCGCACCGCGCGGCGGCGCCGTCGTCTCCGGAAGCAGCAGGTCCTCCAGGTCCACCCGTGCCTCGCTCACGTCGTCGAGCAGCCGCTCCAGGCGCCGGTCCTGGTCACCGAGGGAGACCGAGAGCACGGCGTGGGAGCCCGCACCCCGGCCGCCGTGGGTGGTCGCGATGCGGGCCCGGCCCTCGGCGCCGCGCCGCAGCACGTCGGTCAGGTCCGCCAGTGCGTCGTCCTGCTGCTCCGGTCCTTCTTCGGTCAGCCGGTCCAGCGCGGCGGCCGTTCTCTGCAGGTCCGCGGTGAGCTGCGTGAGCAGCGCGCTGAGGGCGGGGGCGTTGGCGGCGAGGATGTCCGTCCACAGCCCGGAATCGCCGGCGGCGATTCTGGTGACGTCCCGTACACCGCGGCCTGCCAGCCGCACCGCGTGGCCCTCCCCCTCCAGCAGCCGGGCCGCGGTGAGGCTCGCCATCAGGTGCGGCAGATGGGAGACGAGGGCCACCGCCCGGTCGTGGTCCGACGGATCGAGCAGTACCGGGACGGCGCCGCACAGCGACACCAGCTCCAGGGCGCGGTTGAGGGTGGCTTCGCTGGTTTCCGCGGTCGGGGTGAGCACCCAGTGGCGGTCCTGGAAGAGGTCGGCGCGGGCCGACAGCGGCCCGGAGCGTTCCCGCCCGGCCAGCGGATGTCCGCCCACCAGGGCAGCGGTGTCGCAGCCGAGGGCCAGGCATTCGGCGTGCGGCAGCGCCTTGACGCTCGCCACGTCCGTGTACACCCTGGCCAGCTCGGCCTTCTGGTGGTCCGCGATGGTCCTGGCGACGTCCGAGGGCGGCACACAGATGACCGCGATGTCCACTGGTGCCGACGGTGGTCCGGGCGTCCCCGCGCCGCGCGCGGCGGCGATCCGCACGCTGTGGGGGTCGCGGTCGATGAGGTGGGTGGTGACTCCCCTGCCGGTCAGTGCCAGGGCGATCGATGTGCCGATGAGACCGGTGCCGACGACTGCGGCGGTATGCATGGTGTCCCTCTTCGACCGTGGTGGGATGGGGCGCGCATCCGTCCCGGCCCATCCGGGAAGTGGACAGGCCCGGACGGACCGTGGGGACGGGACTACCGGTCGGCGGCGCTCTGGGCCGCCGGCTCGGCCGGTGCCTCCGGCGGTGCGGGGAAGCGGTTACCGGTCAGCCGCCGTAGCAGCGCCGGGTTGGTCAGCATCACGGCGTTGCCGACCAGGATCAGGAAGACGCCCGCCAGGTCCCGCGCCGTCCAGTGGAACTCCTCGAACACCGTGGACAGCAGGAGCGCCACGATCGGGAAGAGCACCATCGCGTACGCGGCACGCTCACCGCCGATCCGGCCGAGCAGGGTGAGATAGGCGCCGAAGCCGATCACCGAGCCGAAGACGGCGAGGTAGACGAGCGAGCCGGCGTACTGCGGCGTCGGGTCGAACAGGGCCCCGCCCCCGAAGAACACGGCGTACGGGGCCATCAGCAGCGCCCCGTACGCCATGGCGTACCCGGTGCCCTGGATCACCGGGATGCCGGCGGCCTGAGTCTTGCCGGAGACCACGTTGCCCAGGCAGAACACCAGGGTGCCGAGGACCGAGAGCACGATGCCCTGCCCCGTTCCGGAGGAGAGGCCGAAGTTCTGGAACTCCGGCCAGAACACCGTGCCGATCCCCAGCAGCCCGATCGCTCCGCCTACGAGCATCTTCGCGGTGATCGCGCGCTTGAAGAAGATGCGGGCGAACGCCATGTTCACCACCAGCGACATCGCGAAGATGATCGAGACGAGGCCGGTGGCGAGGTACTGCTCGGCGAAGTAGAAGCACACGAAGTTGGTGGAGAACATCAGCGCGCCCATGAGGACGAACTGCCCGTGCACCCGCAGCGGATAGCGCAGCGGCAGGCCGCGCAGGCGCGCCCACGCCAGCAGGATGACGGCCGCCAGCGCGAACCGGTAGGCGATCGATGCCGTGGGGTGCACATCCCCGAGCTGGCCCTTGATGGCCAGCCAGGTGGAGCCCCAGATCAGCACCGTCACCACGTAGAGGACGGCGTTCATGCGCAGCTCCGTTCCAGCAGTCCGACCAACCGCCGGGCTCCTTCAGTTACTTGGGCAGGCGTCAGGTAGCTGAGGGAAAGCCGCATCTGGTACCGGCCGCCGCTGTCCGGATCCGGGTAGAAGTAACTCATGGGCGTCCAGATCACCCCGTGCTCGCGGGCGGACTCTTCGAGCAGCGCGTTGTCCGCGGGGACGGGCAGGGTCAGGGTGAGGAAGAAGCCGCCCTCGGGCGAGTTCCAGTGGATCCCGGCCGCCTCGCGTCGCTCGGGAGGCAGCAGCCGGTCGAGCGAGTCGAGCAGGACCTTCAGGTTCTCCTGGTAGAAGTCGGCGGCCGGCTTGTTGGCCTCCCGCAGACGGAAGTCATGGGTGAGGAGCATGCCCCCGATGACCGCCTGGCTGAGCGCCGGGGTGTTGACCGTCACCATGCCCTTGATCTTGGACAGTTCGTCCGCCAGGAGCGTACGGCTGCCGTCCGACGCCTGGACGTGCTGGTCGGCGACCACATAGCCGACCCGGGCTCCGGGGAAGCAGGTCTTGGCGAAGGAACCGAGGTAGATCACTCGCCGCCGGCCGTCCAGCGCCTTGAGCGTGGGCAGGCCGGTACCGGTGCGCGTGAAGAATCCGTACGGATTGTCCTCCAGGAGGAGCAGGTCCTCCTCCTCGGCCATGTCGAGCAGACGGTGGCGCGTGGGGAGCGGCAGGCAGGTGCCGGTGGGGTTGGAGAAGTCCGGAACCAGGTAGAGCGCGCGCGGGCGCTTACCGGCCGCCCGCAGGTCGGCGACGGTCCGCCGCAGCACGTCCGGGTCGATCCCGTTCTCGCCCTCGGGCACGTGCACGGTCTCGATGTCCAGCAGCCGGGCCGCTCCGGTGATCCCGACATAGCAGGGCGAAGAGACCAGCAGGACGTCCGAGGAATCACGGAACAGCGCGCGAAGGGCGAGGAACATGCCCTCCTGGCAGCCCACGGTGACGACGAGGGATGCGGGGTCCGCCTCGATGCCCTCGTCGTTGCGCAGGGCGCGGGCCACCAGCTCATGGATCTGGCCGTTGGTCCGCCCGTACTGGAAGAGCAGGGTCCGAACCTCGTCGGGGGTCCGGCCCAGGTCCTCGGAGAGATGCCGGGTGTACGCGTCGAGGTAGTCGCCGATCCGCTCGACCTCGAACAGCCCTTCATAGGGGCGGCCCGGCCCGAAGGAGATCGCTTGCGGGTAGCGGGAGGTGACCTCGTTGAGGAAGTTCATCACTTCCATGAGCGGGTCGCCGAGCGAGCCGTGCAGCTCGTCGGCGGACAGCATGGTGGTGGGGGAACCGTGACTCACCGGGGGTCCTCCCACAGGACGGGGCAGAAGTCCGCGTCGTTGTAGTCGGGGTTGCCGTTCTCGTCCTTGCCGACGAGCACATCGTTGTTGTAGACGACGAGGTCGCCGGAGGACAGCTCGAAGGGCCGCCACTGGTTGGCCTGGTCCTGCAGGTGCAGCGAGATGGCCCGGCGGGGACGGTCGCTGAGGTTGTAACCGCTGCCGTGGTAGGTGCGGCAGTGGTGGAAGCTGATGTGTCCCTTGGGGATGTTCACCGGGACCTTGCGCACCTCCGCGTTGTTGAACGCGGCGTTCTCGGAGAGCATGTCCTCGAGCTCCGACCGGTCGCGTTCGGCGAAGTGGCGGCTGGTGGAATCGTCCCCGCCGATCTCCTTCCAGCGGTGACTGCCATCGACCATCGTGATCGTCCCCATCTCCTCGTCACAGTCGTGGAAGGGGATGAAGGCGGTGAGCATCTCGTCGGAGGAGCAGGTCTGCCAGTAGTGGCGGTCGAAGTGCCACGGCACGATGTTGCGGGCGTCGTCCGCACGCTGCGGCTTGTGGATGAGCGTGCTGTTCCACAGCCGTATCTGGCTGGTCTCCGCGATACGTGCCGCGACCGCCGCGATCAGCGGCTTGGCCAGGATGCTGCGGATGGTCTCGTCCTCGTAGAAGATGTAGTCGTTGTGCCGGTGCACATCGCCCTGCGACGGCTCCCAGTACGCCAGGCGCGGCGGCCGGGTCGGCAGGGTGCGGTCCCGGTGGCCGGCGTAGAAGCGGTCGGCCGCGGAGTTCAGCAGGTCGGCTTCCTCGTCGGTCAGCAGCTTCTTCGACAGATACCAGCCGTGCTCCTGGTAGAACTGCACGTCTTCGTCGGACGGCAGCAGGTCCCGCTCGGCGTCGGTCAGCGCGAAGCGTGCGTCGTTCGTCGTCATGCCATTTCCTTGTCGTTCGAAGTGGGGTGGAACGGAAGGTCCGCGGAGGGGTGGAGCAGGTCCCGGGTGATGGTGTCGAGGCGGGGCCGGCCGGTCAGGGCCATCGCCTCCTCCAGCTCCGCCCGGAGGGTGGCCAGGACCCGTTCGACACCGTCGGCACCGTCGACGGCGAGGCCCCAGAGGACGGGACGGCCGACCAGCACCGCGCGGGCCCCGAGCGCCAGCGCCTTGAGCACGTCCGTACCGCGGCGGATGCCACCGTCGACGAGGACCTCGCACTCGGGCGGCACGGCGGCGACGACCTCGGGCAGCGCGTCCAACGCCGGTATCACGCCGTCGAGTTGGCGGCCGCCGTGGGTGGAGACGATCAGCCCTGCCACCCCGAGATCGGCCGCCCGCCGGGCGTCCTCCGCGGTGAGTACGCCCTTGAGCACCAGCGGCAGGCGGGTCAGCGAACGCAACCAGGCCAGGTCCTCCCAGGTGAACGCGGCGTCATGGTGCAGCGCGGCGTGTTCGGCCAGGGTGGAGTTGCCGGACCGGCCCTCGTGCAGCCCGGCCCGTTGGCCGTGGTCCAGGTTGGCCGGCCGGACGTACGGCGGCAGGCTGAACCCATTGCGCAGGTCGCGCTCGCGGCGCGCCATCCGCGGGGTGTCGACGGTGATCACCAGGGCCCCGTAGCCGGCGGCTTCGGCGCGCCGTACGAGGGACTCGGTGACCTCTCTGCGGCGCATCACGTACAGCTGCAGCCACAGCGGGCCGGTCGCGGCCCGCGCGGTCTCCTCGAGCGTCTTGCTCGCGAAGGTGCTGGCGATGGTGAGCGCACCCACCGCACCGGCCGCGCGGGCGGTGGCGATCTCGCCGTCCGCATGGACCAGCCGGTGGTAGGCCATCGGCGCGATACCGATGGGGATCGACACCGGCCGGCCGAGCAGTGTGGTGCCCAACTCGAGGTGGGACACGTCGACGAGAGTCCGCGGACGCAGCCGGTAGCGGTCGTAGGCCTCGCGGTCCTCGCGCAGCGTCACCTCGTCACCGCTGCCACCGGCGATGTAGTCCCATACGGACCGGTCGAGCCGGGCGCCTGCCGCCGCTGCGTAGTCCCTGGGGGACAGGAGCGGGTCCTCCGGGGCATCGTGCGGCTCGGCCCGCCCGGCCACCGGAGCGGTCACCCCTCGGTCCTCGCCGCGGCGCCGACCGGAACGCCGGCATCCGGGCCCTCGGCGCGCTCGCGCTCCACGGCCTCGTAGAGAGCCTTGATGTTGCCGCTGCCGAAGGTCCGCGCCTCGAGCCGCTGGATCAGCTCGAAGAACACCGTACGGCGGGCGTAGGGAGAGCGGGTGAACACCTGGACCAGCTGGCCCCATTCGTCCCGGTCGGCCAGCAGGCCCAGTTCTTGCAGGACCTCGGTGTCGATGTCCACCTCGATGCCCCGGTCGGCCAGCGCGGAGTAGTAACCGGCCGGGGTCGACAGCAACTCCACGCCGGACGCGCGCAGTTCGCGGGCCGCCCGGACGATGTCGTTCGTACCGTAGGCCACATGCTGGACGCCGGGACCGTCGAAACCGTCGAGGAAGTCGTTGAGCTGACCGCGGTCGCCGACCGGGTCCGGCTCCACCATGGTGAAGGTGACGCCCCTGGTCTCGTCCTGCACGACCTTCGAAGCCATCGCCTGACCACCGACGACTATGTACTCGTCGTAGGTGTGCCGCAGCCCCAGCGCCCGCTGATAGAAGTCGACCATGGTCTCCAGCGAACCGGCGCGCAGGCACAGGGCCAGGTGGTCGACCGAGCGCAGCAGCTCGGGGCCCGGCGCGGCTACGGCGGCAACGGGCCGATATCGCTTGGGCAGGAAGGCGCCTGACGGCTCGTCACGCTGTACGAAGCTGTGGACCAGGTCGTTGGTCGCGGCGATGGTGGCCCGGGTGACCCGGCCGGTGGGGTCCTCGAAGGTCTGCGGTTCCGAGACGACCTCGGCCCCTGCGGCCACCGCCCGTTCGAAGTCGCCGACCGCATCGTCCGTCCGCAGGGCCACATCGCGGACACCGTCGCCGTGCCTGCGGACGAACCGCGAGGCCGCGTGGTCGGCGTGCAGGGCGGAGGTCAGTACCAGGCGGACGCCGCCGTGCGCCAGCACCAGCGAGCGGGCTCCGGCCAGTCCGGTGAGCGGTCCCGCCTCGGCCACCACCCGGAATCCGTAGGTACCGCAGTAGTAGTGGGATGCCTGGTTGACATCCCCGACGAAGAACTCAACATGGTCGACGGAATGGACAGTCACGTAGATCCAATCTCGCGTTCAGAGGGGTGACGGGACGCGTTACGGGAGCGCCCCGGAATCCGGCACAGGCGTGGCGCGGCGACGATGCGAGCAAACGGCCGCCGAGCTCCGGCCCGGGTGAGGAATCAAGAGGTATCGAGTAGCCATCGGACGCCGCGTGGGGCAGTCGGCCGGGGCGGCGGAAGTCCTGCAGGTCACAAACGGTCAGGCGAGCCGGGCTCTCGTCGCCTCGGCTTCCGTCGCCTCGGCGAGGGCGCGGAAGACGTACGCGGTCGAAGTGGCGCCCGGGTCCTGGTGGCCGACGCTGCGCAGCCCCAGGTACGACGCGCGGCCCTTCCTGGCCTGCATCGGCACGGTGGCCCGCATACCGGCTTCGGCCGCGTCGGCCGCGGCGTGCGCGGCCGTGCGGAAGTCGGCGCCGGAGTGCGCCGCGTCCCGGAAGGCTGCGACGGCGGGGGCGTACGCGTCGACCATGGTCTTGTCGCCGGGCACCGCCGCGCCCAGCTGCTGAAGCTTGTCGAGCGCCGCGGCGAGCCCTGCCGCGAACCGCGGGGTGTCGATCTCCGCGTCGGCGTCGAGGGCCTCGCCGAGAGCCCGGAAGGCGCTGCCGAACAGGGGGCCGGAGGCGCCGCCGACCACGGACACCAGGGTCTTTCCCGCCGCCACGAGGATCTCGTCGACCGAGGCGGCGGGCCGTGACGCGTCGTCGATAACGGCGCGCACCGCGCCGAAACCACGAGCCATGTTGGCCCCGTGGTCTCCGTCCCCGATGGCCGAATCAAGTGTGGTGAGGTGCTCCTGGTTCCGGCTCATGGCCGAGGCGGTGTTCTGCACCCAGTCACGGGTGAGCGAAACATCCACCGGTACTCCTTCGGTTGGGGCTCCAACAGGGCTGTGCAACCAGGGGTGTTGACGGAGGTGACGCGCAACGGGGGCACACGGCGGGAACGTCCCCGACGCCGGGCACGAAGCCGAGTGCTCGGGTAACTTGACGGGCTTCTTCGCAGTCTTCCGCATGGCAGGCGCTCCTTCGCTCCCCCGCGATCGCAACCTTGAGCGGTAGGTCGGATCGCTGACATTTTCCGAAAGCTGTTCGGCATTACCGAATGGCCACAGGAAGCAAAACCCACCGACCCCGGCCCCGTCAAGGACTTGTTGCACAGCGGCTCCGCAGACCGCAGATCTTGTCGAATCAACCAGCCTTACATGCCGAGTTGATGAACACTCCATTGCATCGGGAGGGCCCCCGAGCAACGTCAGCTGCTGGCGCGCAGACCCGCGTTACGCGGTGCGCCGAGATCCCGCGACAGGCTGCGGGCGACTTCGCGCACCGCGATGGCACACTCCTGACGTGCACTGTCGGCGAGCAGGCGCTCGACCGGGCCCACCAGGCCGAGGCCGCCCACGACTTCGCCGGTGCGGTCGAAGACGGGGGCCGCGATGCCGGCGTCCCCCAAGGTCAACTCCTGGTCGTCCAGCGCGTACCCGGTCTCACGCACCTGGTCCAACTGCGTCGCGAGCCGTTCGGGGTCGTCGATGCTGGCACCGGTGACCCGGAGCAGCTCGCCCGCCAGCAGCTCCTTACGGCGTTCGGCGGGCAGGAAGGCCGCAATGGCCTTGCCCAGGGCGCAGGTGTTCCAGGGCAGACTGGCCCCCGTCTCCAGCACCTGCACCGAACCGCCGGGGCGGAACGCATGGTGGACGACGAGGACGTGGCGGTCCGTGAAGACCCCGACCCACACGGCGGCACCGGTCTGGGTGGCCAGCAGATCGGCCCAGGTCACCGCGCGGGTGCGCAGTTCGTGCGAGTCCAGGTAGGCGTTGCCGAGGACCACCAGTCCGGGGCCCAATTGGTACTTGCCCGTCTCGCGGTCCTGGACGACCATGCCCTCCGCCTCCAGGGTGCGCAGCAGGGCGTGCACGGTGGGCTTGGCGACGCCGATGCGGTCGGCCAGTTCTGTCACTCCCAGTCGCGGTGTCGCCGTGGCGAGCTCCCGGAGAACGTGCATCGCCCTGTGCACCGCCTGGACCATGGAAACAACTCCCTGTTCGGTATTGATGAACGGCGTTCCGACTTATAGAGTCCTCGTTCATGACACCGTTGGTTGGCATCGTACTTGTGTCACACAGTGCGGAGATCGCCCTCGGCGTGAAGTCGCTGGTCGAACAGTTGGGCTGCGGACGGGTCGTGGTCGCCACGGCCGGCGGCACTGACGACGGCCGCATGGGAACGAGTTACTCCGGCGTCCTCGATGCGCTGCGCACCGCCGATGCCGGTGCCGGCGTGCTGGTCCTGCCGGATCTGGGCAGCTCGGTCCTCACCGCACGGCTGGTCCTGGAGGACCACCCCGGCACCCACGCCGTCATGGCCGATGCCCCGTTCGTCGAAGGGGCCGTCGCGGCCACCGTGACCGCCGCGAGCGGCGCGGACCTGTCCACCGTCGTCAAAGAGGCCGAGGAGGCCCGTCACATCAGCAAGTTCTGACGCTACGTGAGGGCGACCGGAGCCTCTCGACATGCTCGGGGCAGCGCATTCCGGTCATTCTCCGACAAAGGCCGCTTCGCACGCCTGGCGGGCATGGCCGTCGAAGACAACGAAACGGATCTCGCCAAAGGTGTCGGGTGTCGCCTCGATCTCGACGCGGACGGTGTCGACGGCGGTAATCGCGACGGCGGCAAGGCCGCCACCGTACTTCGAGGCACGCAGATCACGGCACTCGGCGAGGACCTCCGGGCCGCCGCGCCGGTGCATCGCGCCGTCCACTCCCCCGCCGCCCAGTTCGGTCTCCGCGGGGAACGGACTGCCCAGGATGAGTCCGTGCGGCCGATCGCCCGCCTCGGCTCTTGGCGGTCTCCTCGTGCCGTGCCGCATGCTTCCCTCTCGCGCGGAGTTGTGCGCAAAGTGTGCAGCGCGGCCGGCCAGGACGAGGTGCCGCGTGACCCCTGCGAGCTGCGATTGTGAGGGAATCGGAGTCAATAGTTTTACCAATGTTTACCCGGCGGACACCATAGTTGGGCCTACTGAGGCCCTACTTGTCCAGACCGTCGTCGGGCAAGTGCTCACCCCCCACGTGCATCCCCTGTGTGACCCGCATGAAATCCCCTCAATTGTCTGTGCGCACCTCTGGAGAGTCCGTGACCGTGTTCCTGCCGAGGACCGCCGTCCTCACCGGCGTCCTCGCCGTCGCCGCCGCGCTAGCCCTCAGCGCCTGTGGCTCGTCCTCAGACGGGTCGGACGCCGCCGGCGGAAAGAGCGCGGCCACCGCGACCACGGCCGAGGCCCTCGGCGGCGTTGACGCCCTGGCCGAGGCGGCCAAGAAGGAGGGCACGCTGCGTGCGGTCGCGCTGCCCCGCGACTGGGCAAACTACGGCGCCCTGATGGACGGCTTCAAGAAGAAGTACGGCATCAAGGTCGAGGTCGAGAACCCGAATGGCGCCAGCCAGGACGAGATCAGCGCCGTCACCTCGCGCAAGGGCAAGGACAGCGCGCCCGACGTCCTCGACCTCGGCAGCTCCTTCGCGCAGAGCGCGGCCCAGCAGGGCCTCCTCGCGCCGTACATGGTCACCGGTTTCGCCGACATCCCCGACACCCAGCGGGACTCGATCGGCCGCTGGGCGAACGACTACGGCGGCTACATCTCCTTCGGGTGCGATGCCAAGCGTGTGCGCACCTGCCCGACCAGCTTCAAGGATCTGCTCAAGCCGGAGTACAAGGGGCTGGTCGCGCTCAACGGCAGCCCCACCAAGTCGGGCTCGGCCTTCGGCGCCGTGTACGCGGCCGCCCTCGCCAACGGTGGCTCCTTCGACGACATCCAGCCCGGCATAGACTTCTTCGCCAAGCTGAAGAAGAGCGGCAACTACACGCCCCTCGACTCCACCCCGACCACCATCGGGAAGGGTCGGACACCGATCAGCATCGACTGGGACTACCTCAACGCGGGGTACACCCACGAGTTCAAGTCCAAGGGCCTCGACTGGACGGTCGTGGTCCCCTCGGACGGCAAGTTCTCCCAGTACTACTCGCAGGCCATCAACAAGGACGCGCCGCACCCCGCGGCCGCGCGCCTGTGGCAGGAGTACCTCTACAGCACCGAGGGCCAGAACATCAGACTCAAGGGATACGCCCGCCCGGCTCTGATGACCGCCATGAAGAAGGCCGGCACGCTCGACAAGACCGCGGCTGCGAAGCTGCCGAAGGTCTCCGGCACGCCGAGCTTCCCGACCGAGACCCAGCAGAGCAACGCCAAGGGCGTCATCGCCCAAAGCTGGGGCGGGGCCACTTCCGAATGACCGCGAGTCGCACCAGGCCGACGTGGTGCCCGCCGCTTCCTCTCAGCGGCGGGCACCGCGCGGCCGGGCGGCTCGTCTCCCTCGGCGGACGCATCGCCGCCGAGCCGCAGGACGGCCGCGGCCGGCACGCCCTGACGTACAGCACACCGTCGTGCCAGGCGCCGGTCACGGGAGTGACGTGCAGCCGGCCGTCGGGCCGCACCGTGGAAACCCAGAAAATCTCGGCGGCCCTCAGGTGCCGCTGGGCCTCGGTCCACTCGGTGGCAGTGACGTCCGCGGCACCGGGGAGGGGATGGAGCGCGGAGCTGTAGCGGGCGTCGAGCTCGGTCGTGGGCTGCTGTGCAGGTCCGTGTGTCGGCATGGCGGATCTCCTTCTCTCTTTCCGGACAACGACCGACTGCCCGCACCGAAGTCATCGCCGGGCCCATTTGGTCCTGCACGCCGAGACGGGACGGAGCAGCATCGGCCGCGACACCTCGGCGCCCCGACGCCCCGACGCCCCGACGCTGGACTGTCGACAGAAATGCTCGGTGTCGGCCGCGCGCTCAGTCCCGTCGGACGGCTCCGAATGCACGGAACCGTCAGTGGTCAGCGATCAGTGGCCAAGGGGACTTGTTGCCGTGCCGCGGCTCAGGCGTCGCCGGTGCCGTCGTCCGGCCCGGCAAGGAGATGCGGGCCGTTGTTGCGCACGTCGTTGACCGCGGTCGACACCGCGCGGGCGTCCAGGTGCCCGGCAGCGGGGGCTGCGAGCAGGGCCCGCAGCTCGCCTGTGTCCTGGTGGGCGGGGTCGAGCCAGGCGCCCCAGTCGGCGGGCGCGACCGCCAGCGGCATGCGGGGATGGACACGGCCGGCGGCGTCGGTGGCCTCGGTGGTGATGATCGTGCAGGTCACCCACCACGCCCCCGGGCTGCCGTCGTCCTCGGCAACCGGGTCGCGCCAGAACTCGTACAGGCCCGCCAGCGCCATGACCTGACCGTCCTCGGGACTGATGAAGTACGGCTGCTTACGGGCCTTGGCGCTCTTCGTCGCGGCGACGCTCTTGCTCGCGGCGACGGTCTGCCACTCGTAGAAGCCGTCCGCCGGCAGCAGACAACGGCGCTTCACGAACGCCCGGCGGAAGGCCGGCTTCTCCGCGACGGTCTCCACTCGGGCATTGATCATCTTCGCGCCCGTGTGCAGACTCTTCGCCCAGGATGGCACCAGCCCCCAGCGCAACGGCCGCAACTGCCGCGTGATCTCACCCGTCCCACGCTCGACCCGCTCCAGCACCGACCACACCTCATCCGTCGGCGCCACATTCCAACTCGGATCCAGACTCCGGTCAGGATCCCAGCGCGTGGCATCGAAGACGCTCGCGAGCTCTTGCGGACTGCGGGTGGAGACGAATCGACCACACATACCCCCACCCTGCCACCCACCGAACCAAAAACCGGGCTGCACCAGGCGGAAGGGCATGTCCCGCGACAGCGAACATGGAGCACATCGAGCACGCTGCCACGGGACGACTCAGCCTCGTACCGCTCGGCCACGTCAGGGCCGGAATCGCGGGCACCCGGCCGGCCTCGGCACGCCCCTCCACTCCGCCGGAGGGGACACCGCCGACGGCCGTGAGGGAGAAACGTCGACTGGTGGCCACCACGAGGTGCAGCACCCGGGCACGACCGGACTGGTCAGCGGGCGGCCTGGTCGGCGGGCGGGCTGGTGCACGTCAGACCGGTACCGCGTGACGGCCCGCAGCTCGCTCGCCTCGTCGAGGTGCAGGCGTACGGGCCGCAGCGGGCCTCCCGGGGGCGACTACGACAGGGGCATCCTGATCGCGGAGATGTCGAACTGCAGCCGAACCTTCTCGCTCACCATGGCGCCGCCCGCCTCCAGGCGCTGGTTGTAGACCAAGCCCCACTCGGTGCGGTCGATGGTGGTGGTGCCGTCGAAGCCGGCTCGCTCATAGCCGAACGGGTCCAAGACCGAGCCGAGGTAGTCGAGTTGCAGCTCGACGGGCCGGGTGACGCCGCGGATGGTCAGATCCCCTGCCATGCGGAAGCTCTCTGCGCCCTCATGGACCGTGGAGGTACTGCGGAACGCCATCTCCGGGTAGCGGTCCGCGTCGAAGAAGTCGGTGCCGATGAGGTGTGCGTCCCGCTGCTCCACACCTGTGTCGACGCTGGCGACCCGGATGACCAGTTCGGCCCGGGACTGCGAGGGCTGGGCTCCGTCGAAGTACAGCGCGCTGTCGTAATCGGCGAAAGCACCCCGCACCGTCGTGACCATCGCGTGCCGCACGGAGAACCCGATGCGACTGTGCGGGCGGTCGATGGTCCATTGCCCGGTCAGCGCACCAAGTGCCGGGTCGAGCGCGACTCCGGCGGCGTCGGCCGCCGGGAAAGGTGTATGGGGGCCGGCCGCCGACGGCGGCTCGACAGTCGCGCTCTGGCGACGGCTGAAGATACCCATGCGGTCGTAGCCTCCCTTGAATCTGATTACTCCGTGCTATCACGGAGTCGACAGGAGCTACACAGCGAGATGGGCGACCTCGTCCGGATTCCATGGCGCCGACTGCAAAGATGCACAGGATCGACACGAAGATGGATGCACTGTCGGTCGGCGTGACGTCACATGCTGTCACCGCAGCGTGGAACCGCAGCACTCGCGTACGTACCAGCCCTCGCGTATGCACCAGCGCCCCCACCCGGCAGTACCTACGCGAACTGCCGCCACCCCGACTTACGGCGCCAACGTGAGCGCCAACCCAGCCGTCGACGTGGAGGTAGGTGTCACCCCTGACCGGCCAGCGTCACCCCTGACCGGCCACATTCGCTCGAAGTCCTTGCCTGCCGAGCGGGCCATGCCCGACGGGCACGGGGAAGCCGACGAACGGACGACGACGGAGCGCCATGACTACGGGGTGTACGTGCAGCCTTGCCCGGCGTAATACCACTCGTACTGGCCCATCACCCACGGGTCGGCCCTGATCGTGAAGATGCCGTGCGGGGCGGGGCAGTGGAACGTCGTGGTGACAGTGTCATGAGCGGGCAGGGGGCCCGGCCTTGCGGGGGCCGCAGAGGCCACGCCAGCGCCGGCGCCGAACAGTACGGCGGCGAACGCTATCGCGATGATCTTCTTCATCGTGTCTCCCCGTTCCATCGCGTACGGGAACTGCCTCTGAGGAGGATACACGCATAGGCCCAATTCGGAATAAGAGGGTGAATATACCTCATGTCCGGGAAGGGTGCCCAGCCCCGACCGCTCCCGGCCCGCGTGGGGCCAGAGAGCCGGCCTCAACTGAGCTTTGTCGCCCTACAGTTGATCAGATGCGCTTGTCTTATGGCCGCGGGCGCCCCAGCGATCGGCCTCCCTCCCCCTTCCTCCCCGACCCCAGGTCCCTCCTCTCCCACCACGCGCTGCTCCTCCCACCGGGGACATGGGCGAAAGCGACCGCGATGAAGCGACCGGCCAGCCCGTCATGCGGCGACCGGCCGGGCCGACGGTTCAGCCGTCGGTCGGTTCAACGCTCCGCGCGGCTCTCTTTGACCGCGGCAGACGCGGCGTCGGCCAGGCCGGATCCCACCGCCAGGATCTCCACGCGGCGATGTCGGCGAACGGGCGGGACCGTTCCTCGATCATCGCGAGGACCTGGGCACGGGCCATGTCCACGGCCCGGTGCTCGGTGTCGGTGACGATGCCGAGCCGCCGGACGTGGACGTACTCGTCTTCGTCCTTCCACTGCCAGCTACTCAGGTCAGGGGCGACGACCAGGTCCACGGTCAGGTCGAAGGTGTCGAACCCGTCGACGGTCCGGGTCGTGGGGTGCTCGAAGTTGACGTACCAGTTCCGCAACCCGGCTGTGGTGTAAAGGGCGTTGATGCTGAACCATGAGCCCGGCGGGTTCCACAGCAGTAGCTCGGTCTGCTGCCACCGGCTGTCCGTGAGCTCCCACTCCCCCGTCGCCATCGCGTCGAACGCCTCCGTGCGCACCGACCGGTCGCCGACGGTACGAGCCTTGGCGTACAGGGCGGACCAGCGCACCTCCGCTCCCGGCGCGCACGCGGCCACCAGCGCCTCGCTCGTGTCGGCGAGGACGCGCAGCGCATGCTCGCTCCACACGCGGCCGCTGCGGTGCACGTCGCGCCGTACGACTGTCTCCCCTACCTCGAAACTGCGCACGTTCCTCCTCCCTCCCCGCCGGGACGCCCGGCACGGCAGCAGCCCAGCGCCGACCCAGGGGCCCGGGCCCACTGTCATGCGGGAGAGCATGCCCGGGGAAGTCGTCGGCTTACCAGGAGGATGCACGAAGGGGTAAGCGGTCGACCCGTCCGGTGGAGCACTTTGTTCGCGAAGGGTCGGCGGCGCCGTGGCGCCGCCGACGCGAAGGTTCAGAGACTCAAGGTGATCGCGGCGGCGATGCCGCCCAGGCCGAGGGCGAAGACGGCCTGGGGCCAGCCGCCCGTGCCCCAGCGGAAGCACCGGTCCACCGCCAGCCGCCCGGGACCGGTCGCGGCGATGCCGAGGGCGACCACGGCGATGCAGACGCCGTACTCCACTCCGCCGTTCGTCTCCCAGAGGCCGTGTGCTCCGGTGACGGACACCATGGCGTTGACCATGACGCCGATGAGGGCGGCGGCCGCGAGCGGCGTGAGCAGCCCGAGAGCCAGGCCGAGGCCGCCGAGGAATTCGGACAGACCGCCGATGACGGCGAAGAGTTTGCCGAGCTGGTAGCCGAGGGCGGCGAACCCCTTCGCGGTCTCCGCCAGGCCCTTGCCGCCGAAGATCCCGAACAGTTTTTGCGCGCCGTGTCCGGCCATCAGCAGCCCGAACGTCAGCCTGATCAGCAGAAGTCCCCAGTCGGCGGCGGAGGATCGCGACGTGACGGTGCCTTATGCGGCTGATTCCGTCGCAGCCGACGGGCGGCGGCGGTACGTGATGAGTTTGGTGACCATGGGAGTGCTCCGGTTGAAGGACGCCGTGCCGGTCCCGTGGTCGTCGCCCGCGGCCACCCGGCCACCGTGACCGTGTCCTGATTTGCTGGCCGGCTCAGTGGTGGCACCAAGCGGTGTCGGTGACGTCCTCGGTCGGGAGCTCGACGACGTCGTTGCGGTGAAGAGGGCTGCGCATCACCCCTTGGTGGGGCCCAGCTGGACGCAGCATTCCCCGGGGCGTGGGGCGAGCGTCGCCTCGACGCCGCTGACCTCCAGGCCCTCCAGGTAGCCGGTGATGAAGGCGTGGTTCATGCCGCACACCAGCTCGGGGGCCTTGGCTGCCAGGGGGTGGAACGGGCAGTTGCGCAGCCGGAGTCGGGTGGGGGTTTCACGGACGGGCTCGAAGCCGTGCTGGTCGAGCATCCGCTCGCAGACGCTCAGTCCACGTTCTGCGCCGAGTCGGCCGGGACGTGTCTGTTCCCGCTCGCTCTCGCCCAGTTCCCGGCCGCGTCGGCAGGCTGTGCGCAGCGCGGCGTGGGCCGCGGATTCGCCTTCGCCTTCGGTGAGAACGGCCTCCATCAGGAGGTCGGCCAGCAGTTCGTGACGGCGGTCGGGGATGCTGACGTGGATGTGGCTGTCGGTGGGTTCGTAGACCTTGGGCTGACGGCCGACCTTCCGGATCCCGCCGGGTGATTCGTACCGGGCCCGCAGCAGGCCGGCGTCCACCAGCTTGTCGAGGTGGAAGGCCGCGAGCTTGCGCGAGATGCCCACACTGGCGGCTGCCTCGTCCCGGGTCACGGGGCGGCGCTGCCGGCGGATGAACGCGAACATCTGCCGCCGGGAGTCCTCACCGAGGACGCTGACGGATTCGATCGCGGCGTCACCCGCGGGGGGCTGCGGCGTTGCGTCAGAGGTCACGTCTTCACAGTAACGCGTACACCGATAGGTGCAACCGACGAACCTCCGTGCGACTCGGTGTGGAACTGGGCATCTTGACGGCCCTCACAAATAAGACCAAGATTTGTTGGTGAAATTAGGAGGTGGGGTCGTCATGGTGGATCCATCGCAGGAGCAGGCCAAGCGACCGGTGAGCGCTGCGCTGGCCGGACCGTACGGTCACCCCTTCCATCCGATCCTGGTCACCGTTCCCATCGGGGCCTGGGTGGGCAGCCTGGTCTTCGACATCGCCTCGCATCTCGTACGTGCTCCGGACTTCCTGGTCCGGGGGGCGATGTGGCTGATCGCGCTCGGGGTGATCGGCGCTCTGGCCGCGGCCCTGGTCGGTTTCCTGGACCTGTTCGCCATCCCGCCGGGAACTCGGGCGTTCCGCGTCGGCCTCGTCCACATGACGCTGAACCTGCTGGTGACCGCCGCCTACGCCGCCAATTTCCTCTGGCGGCACGCCGGCCACCTGCCCGATACCGGCGTCGGAGGCGGAATGCTCGCGCTCAACGCCGTGAGCCTCGCGGCCCTGGGGGTCTCGGGATACCTGGGCGGAAAACTCGCCTACCGCTACGGCGTGCGGGTCGCCGGCGAAAGCACCCAGGCCGAGGGCTTCGTCGCCATCCACCGCCCGCCGGGCTCCGCCGGCTGATCACCTTCACCGGCGTGGCCGCGCAGACGCGGCCACGATCGGTTCCCCCTTCACCACGAGGAGTCCTCATGGACATCGCCGCACTGATCACCTGGGTGATCACCGCTCTTGGCGGCTTCTACATGCTCGGCACCTGGCTCTCCCGAGGAGGAGCCAAGGCCGGCAACAGCCGCCTGCCCGTCCCCGTCGTCTTCGGGCACTTCGCACTCGCCGCAATCGGCCTGGTCGTCTGGGTCATCTATGTGATCACGGACAAGGACGCCCTGGCCTGGACCGCCTTCGGTCTCCTGGTGCCCGTCGCCCTGCTCGGCTTCGCCATGCTGGCGCGTTGGATCCCGGTCCACCGGGCCCGTGCCGCCGCTGCCGCGCCGGCCGCCACGGAACAGCAGTCCGCACCCGCCGAGCGGTACTTCCCCGTACCGGTGGTCGCAGGGCACGGCCTCTTCGCCGTCGTCACCGTGGTCCTGGTCCTGCTCACCGCTCTCGGGATCGGCGGCAGCTGACATGACCCAGCATCCTCACCCCGCCTTGCAGGTGGCAGCCGGCGACCCCGAGATACCGATGCCCGCGCAGCCCGCGCTCCGCGTCGTCCAGGAAACCGACGGGATCGACCTGGCCGCCGCCGAACGAGCCGCCGGAGAGTTCCTCCAGGCGCTCGGGATCAGCACCGGGACCGAGAGCCTGCGGGGAACGCCGGGGCGCATGGCCCGCGCCTACGCCGAGTTGTTCAGCCCCCGCCCCTTCGATCTGACCACCTTCCCCAACGACGAGGGCTATGACGAGCTCGTCCTGGCCCGCAGCATCCCCGTGCGCTCGGTGTGCGAGCATCATCTGCTGCCGTTCGTCGGCACCGCCCACGTCGGCTACCTGCCCGGCCAACGCATCCTCGGCCTGTCGAAACTCGCCCGCGTCGTCGAGTACTTCGCCTGCCGTCCGCAGGTCCAGGAACGTCTGACCAAACAGGTCGCCGACTGGCTCCAGACCCAACTGGAACCCAAGGGCGTGGGTGTCGTCATCGAAGCCGAACACACCTGCATGACCCTGCGCGGTGTCCAGGCCACCGGCTCCAGCACCCTCACCTCCACGCTCCTGGGCACCCTGCGCAGCGATGCGCGCTCACGCAGCGAATTCCTGGCCCTGGCCGGCCTCACCTGACCTCACCGTGCGGGCGCCGCTTCGCCCGGACAGAACCGAAAGACATTCACCCCATGGAAATCTGGATCAACCCCGCCTGCTCCAAGTGCCGGTCCGCGCTGTCGCTGCTCGACGCGGAAGAGGCGCAGTACACGGTGCGGTACTACTTGGAGGAGCCGCCGACCATGGACGAGCTCGCGGCAGTCCTGCGGCGCCTGGCCCTGGAGCCGTGGGACATCACCCGCCTCGGCGAACCCGTCGCCGCCGAACTGGGCCTGGCGACATGGCCGCGCGAAGCGGCGGACCGCGCCCGCTGGATCGAGGCGCTGGCCGCCCACCCCACGTTGATCCAGCGGCCGATCATCACCGCCGACGACGGGACGACCGTGCTGGGCCGGTCACCGGAGTCGGTACGGGCCGTTCTGCCACAACACCGGGGCACCGTCAGCGCCGTCGGGGAGCAGTGAGCGACGGCGAGTGTGATGACAGGAGCTACCCGGTCCAGCGGGTGGGCCCGGTCGCCGTCCTGCTCCTGGTAGGAGCAGGTCTGCTCGGGCCAGGGGGCGCCGGGGTGGTGAGCCGCGTTCGTCCCACTCCGCCCAGGCTCTGACGAGCGTGACCTCGTCCGTACTGCCCCCGGCCGCACCCGCCTCGTCCCGGTGATCTGGGACGGCAGTGCGGTCCGGCCCGTCGGCAGCCACCGGCCCGCGGTCCTGCAGGGCGCGGCCCTGGCCGACGGGATCGCCGCCGTACCGCCGGACCGGAACCCCGCCGACCCCGTTCCGCTGGTCCTGCTGACCCGGCGACCCGGCGACCCGGCGATGTACAGGCCCACGCCCACGATGGACAGGGGCAGGGCTGCCCCCAGAAGGCCCAGCATCTGCCACCAGGTGCGGCATTGCAGACATTGCGCGGACGGAACCACATCGCGGAAGAGCAATGCCGCGCATGACTGATTGCCGTCGACTGAGTACGGCACTGCCAGCAGGTAGGCGAGCCAGACCCATAGATAGCCCTGCGGACACGACCAGGGCCGGCAGCCCCTTCTTCCTCTGTGCGGCACGCTGCCAGAAAGTCGATCTCAACTCCGCTGCCGTTGACATGCGTTCCCCCGATGCTTCTTGATGTCGAACATCGACGATGCGGCGCAGTCCGCCCTCACTGCCCGCGGACCAGCAAGAACAGGCCTACGAGAACCACCAGAACCACCGCTGCCACGCAGAGGACCACGCCGACGCAGATCGTGAAGATCGCAGCCCATCCGGCACAAGCCACCTGCCGCGCCCGCACCAGCTCCGCCTCTTCGGCACCGTCGTCCCACGGATCCCAGTCCGAACCCACTGCCCCACCCCTCCCCGCCCCGGACAACCTCGCCCCGCTCCCCCGCTTTCCACCGCATTTAACCGCAGAGCGGTACGCCGCCCCCGGTGGATGCCGTTCCACGGCCCATGCGGTGCCGCCGAAGGCACGGTCGGCACAGGTCGCGTGCGTTCAGGGATATCTGAGTGAGCGTCACAAAAAGGCCTCCCGGCTGCGGATGGCAGCGGGAGGCGGGGCGGGACGGAAGGGGCAAGCGGCGGAGCGGACACGGAGGTTCGGAAGGAGGGTCCGGGGGCCGGGGCCGAGAGGGGCGGCGGGCCAGGGGTGTACCTGGCCCGCTCCGCAACCAGGCGTGCCCCTGGCCGGGTTATGCCGGTCGGTCCTGCGATGTGACCGGGCGTGCGAACCCACCGGGGGCTGTTGCCTCAGGAGTGGGTCGGGTTCAGGTGTTGATGGCGCTCGTGATGGCGGCGTTGGTGTTGCCCCGTGCCGCCCGGTCTCCGGCGCGCCGCGCCTGCTCGGGGGTCGCGCCCAGGGAAGCCGCCTTCAACGTGGCCTGGGTGCGGCGTTCTTCGATCAGTTCTGCCCGCTTGCGCTTCAGATTGCCGAGGAATGACATGGTCTACGCGTTTCCGCGGCGGCACCACGGTAAACGCCCTGCTGGGCGCGGGTGCAGGGCGCGGCCATGTGTGCTTGGCGGCCGCCGAGCAGCTCTTCCGCAGGCGGCGGCCCGCCGCCGTCGACGACGCGGCGGACCGGGGCTGGTGGATCGCGGCGCGGCTCATGCGCGGACGCAGGCGGGGCACAGGCCGCGGTAGGTCACCTCGGCCTCGGAGACGGTGAAGCCGAATCGTTCGGAAGGGGGCAGATCGGCCAGGGGGTCGCCGTCGGGGTGAACGTCCCGGATGACACCGCAGGCGGAGCACACCAGGTGTTGGTGGGGCCGGTGGGCGTTCGGGTCGTAGCGCTTGGCGCGGCCTTCGGTGGGCACTTCGAGCACCTCGCCGAGCGAGACGAGTTCGCCGAGGGTGTTGTAGACGGTCGCGCGGGAGATCTCCGGCAGCCGGGCGGCGGCGCGCGCGAGCACCTCGTCCGCCGTGAGGTGGACGTGCTCACCGTCGAGTACCTCGGCGACCACCCGGCGCTGGGCGGTCATCCGCCAGCCGCGTCCGCGAAGCCGGCCCAGCAGGTCGCTCATGCCCACCAACCTCACTGTGCATCTTGTGCATCGTTTGATGAATGAATGCGTACGAGTCTGGTTGTTGTATTGACTTGGATTTCGTCCATCGTAGGATCGGTTCCGGCGACAGCCAAGGGACAGGACGACAGCAGGGGAAAGCCCGTGACGGTTCAGGAGACGGGTCCGCCAACCACCGAATCCGGCCTTGGTCGCGGGCAGGCGGAACAGAGCACAAAAGAACTCCCACGGCCAGACGGTGGGCCAGGACGAGGTGCTGCCGGAGAAGCTCGTCCACCTCGGCAACAAACGTCTCGGCCCCGAGCGCATCGTCCACCCGCGCGACGTCGTTGCCTGGGCGGTTACCGCCTTGAGGCCGAGCGATCGTCCGCGGGGTGCTCGGTCGCCTGGGCCGTTCCCTCATCCCCCTTCAGCCCATACATGCCGCTTACGTCATGTATATCGGGGATGCCGGGTATGCAGCCTTCCGCGCACGCACCGCGGCGGGACTCGTTCCGCATCGGCCAGGCCGGCAGCCCGGCGCGGCACGGGGGGCGGGTCCACGACGGCCACCACCCGCGTGTGCCGGTCCTTCGATGTCGTCGCTGATGTCGGCTGCGCGGCCGGCGTGGCACCCCGCCCGACCCGACCGCGTCCGGCACACCACGGCGCTCGGCCGACCAGGCCGAGGCCGTACTCCTGGGGCCTGTGCCTCCGTTGTTCCACCGCCCGCAGTTCCTGAGCACGTGATCCGCCCAGTTCGGAAGGATTTTCATGTCTGAGAACCACGACGCAATCGTCACGGACCCGAAGCCCGAGGAGGCAGGTGGCTGCCCGGTCGCGCACGGTCGCGCCCTCCACCCGACCCAGGGTGGCGGAAACCGCCAGTGGTGGCCGGAGCGGCTCAATCTGAAGATCCTCGCCAAGAACCCCGCCGTGGCGAACCCGTTGGGCGGGGACTTCGACTACGGCGAGGCGTTCAAGAGCCTCGACCTTCCGGCGGTGAAACAGGACATCGCCGAGGTGCTGACGACCTCGCAGGACTGGTGGCCGGCCGACTTCGGGCACTACGGCCCGTTCATCATCCGGATGGCGTGGCACAGCGCGGGCACGTACCGCATCAGCGACGGCCGCGGCGGCGCCGGTGCGGGCCAGCAGCGCTTCGCCCCGCTGAACAGCTGGCCGGACAACGCCAACCTCGACAAGGCCCGCCGTCTGCTGTGGCCGGTCAAGAAGAAGTACGGCCAGAGCCTGTCGTGGGCCGACCTGATGGTCCTGGCCGGCAACGTCGCGCTGGAGTCCATGGGCTTTACGACCTTCGGTTTCGGCGGCGGCCGGGAGGACGTCTGGGAGCCGGAGGAGGACGTCTACTGGGGTCCCGAGACCACCTGGCTCGACGACCGGCGCTACACCGGCGACCGCGAGCTGGAGAACCCCCTCGGCGCGGTCCAGATGGGTCTGATCTACGTCAACCCGGAGGGCCCGAACGGCAACCCGGACCCGCTCGCCGCGGCCCGCGACATCCGTGAGACGTTCCGCCGGATGGCGATGAACGACGAGGAGACGGTCGCCCTGGTCGCGGGCGGTCACACCTTCGGCAAGACCCACGGCGCGGGCCCGGCGGACCACGTCGGCCCCGACCCCGAGGCCGCCACACTGGAGGAGCAGGGCCTGGGCTGGAAGAACACCTACGGCACCGGCAAGGGCGGCGACGCGATCACCAGCGGTCTCGAGGGTACGTGGACGAACACCCCGACGGCCTGGGACAACAGCTTCTTCGAGATCCTCTTCGGCTACGAGTGGGAGCTGTTCAAGAGCCCCGCCGGTGCACACCAGTGGCGGCCGAAGGACGGGGCCGGGGCCGGCTCGGTCCCCGACGCCCATGACGCGTCGAAGAGCCACGCCCCGACGATGCTGACGACCGACCTCGCGCTGCGCATCGACCCCGCCTACGAGCAGATCTCACGTCGCTTCCTGGAGAACCCGGCCGAGTTCGCGGACGCCTTCGCCCGTGCATGGTTCAAGCTGACCCACCGCGACATGGGCCCGGTCGTGCGCTACCTCGGCCCGGAGGTCCCGGCCGAGACCCAGCTGTGGCAGGACCCCCTGCCCGCGGTGACGCACGAGCTCGTCGACGCCGAGGACATCGCCACCCTCAAGAGCCAGATCCTCGCGTCGGACCTGTCGGTGTCCCAGCTGGTGTCCACCGCGTGGGCGTCGGCCTCCTCCTTCCGCGGCAGCGACAAGCGCGGCGGCGCCAACGGCGCACGTGTCCGTCTCCAGCCGCAGAGCGGGTGGGAGGTCAACGACCCCGACCAGCTGGCGGCGGTGCTGCGCACCCTGGAAGGGATCCAGGAGTCCTTCCACTCCGCCCGGAGCGACGGCAAGCGGATCTCGCTCGCCGACCTCATCGTGCTCGCCGGTGGCACGGCCGTCGAACAGGCCGCCAAGGACGCCGGCATCGACGTCGAGGTCCCCTTCACCCCGGGCCGCGCGGACGCGTCGCAGGAACAGACCGACGTCGAGTCGTTCGCCGCGCTGGAACCGGCCGCCGACGGATTCCGCAACTACGTCGGCAAGGGCAACCGCCTGCCGGCCGAGCACCTGCTGCTCGACAAGGCGAACCTGCTGACCCTGAGCGCCCCCGAGCTGACGGTCCTCATCGGTGGCCTCCGCGTCCTGGGCGCCAACCACCAGCAGTCGGCGCACGGCGTCCTCACCACCACCCCCGGGACCCTGACCAACGACTTCTTCGTCAACCTCCTCGACCTCGGCACCACCTGGAAGGCAACGTCCCAGGACGCGAACACCTTCGAGGGCCGTGACGCCGCCACGGGCGAGGTCAAGTGGACCGGCACCCGAGCCGACCTCGTCTTCGGCTCGAACTCCGAGCTGCGTGCGCTCGCCGAGGTCTATGCGAGCGACGACGCGAAGGAGAAGTTCGTGAAGGACTTCGTCGCGGCATGGGACAAGGTGATGAACCTGGACCGGTACGACCTCGTCTGATCCTGTCCGATCCCACCCGATCCTGACGTCCGGGCCGGGCCGGCGCGCGCCGGTCCGGCCCGGACGTGCTGGTCCCGGCCCGGACGTCTCGGTCCGAACGGGTTCGGTACCGTCGCCCGGCTCACCCGGCCCCGCAGGGTTGGTCAGGTCCAGTCGTAGTGGATCTCGCGCTCGACATTCACATAGCCAGCCCGCGCGAAGGCCGCCGCCATGGGCGTGTTGCCCAGGTCCGTCGTGGCGCGGATGCGCGGGACGCCGGCTGTGGCGAGGATGCGGGTGCCCTCCGCGAGCAGCGCGTCGATATAGCCGTGGCCGCGGTGGGCGCGGCGGATGCCGATGTAGGCGATGATCGCGTGATAGCTGTTCTTCGCCGCGATGACGAAGCCCACCGGCTCGCCGTCGGGGAGGACGGCGACGCGCCACCAGTCACGGGGAGTGGAGTACTTCTCCATCTCGTCCTGGTACTGCTCCTCCGCGGCCTGACGAGGCGTCATGGTCATCAGGTCCCGGAGGCTGTGCGCGTCCAGCGTGCCGTCGAGGACCTCGGTCATCAGGCCGACCAGTTCCTCGCGGCCGGCGACCGCCCGGAACGCCAGCCGCGGGTCCGGGGCAGCGAGAGGCGTGCCCGGGTTCCACTGGAAACGCAGGCGCTCCACGAAGGGCGTGGCCCCCTGGCCCTCGACCAGCGCGATCAGGGCGTCGATGCCCGGCCGTACCGCCGGGTCCGCCCGCCAGTCCCCGGGGACGAGCCGTACGTACTGCGGCGGCTTCGCCCCCTCGGCGACGACGGCACCCAGGGCCGTCCCCAGCAGTCGGCGGCCCGCGGCCTCGTGGCCTTCGGCGCAGTCGAGGACGTCGAGGAGGAAGGGCCGTTCATCGCCTAGGCGGCACCACCAGCCGGCCCGGGCCACGGTCCGCCCCTCGTGCAGGGCGACCCAGAGCCACTCGGGGCGGCGGCGACCGGTGCGGAGGTCGTCGGCGATCTCATGGTTGAAGGCATAAGGAAGCTGGTTGAACAGCTCGACCTCGTCCGGCCCGGTGATCGGGCGGACCGTCAGGCCGAGAGGGTGCTGCGATACTGCTGCGGTCACGACGCGCTCCTGGAGGATGGCGTCCGGGCCGCCCCGGGTCAGCGGTTCAGGCCGCCCGGGAGGGCCGGCGCCTGAGGGACTTGCGGATCATCGGCCTGCCCTCCTTTCGTGCTCGGTGCGTTCCGTGACGCACGAACTGTCCTGCCGATGCCGAGTTCTACCGGTTGAGGCAGCGGCCCCGCAAGGCAATTCCCTTCAGCGACCGTGGTGTTGTCCCGCGGGCCGCGCCGGGTGCGAGCGCGGCAACGCCGTCCGCGGCATCTCCTCGCTCGACGACAGACACCCCGTGGGGCCGACGGCTCATGCCACGTGCGGCCCCACGGGGTGCGGTTCAGCGCTGTGCTCGGGCGTCGAGCCAGTCCCGGACCAGTTCGTCGTTGGGTGATTCGAGCAGCGCGAAGTGATCGACCGGCAGGCGGTCCACGGCGTCGTCCGGCAGGATGTCCCGCCACTGGCCGATGGCGCGTCCGCCCGTCCACGGCTGGTCGCCGTCGACCGCGACGGCGGTCGGTCCGCGGCGGGCGTAGTCGATCTCGCCACCGGTGTCGCCCTGCAGGATGCGCACCGACAGGCCGTCGGGCGGGCTCAGCACCAGCCCGTCGAGCACCCGCGCATTCGATTCGTACACCGCCCAGGCGTCCTCGATCTCCTGCCGGCCGGCATCCCGCGACAGGGTCCCCGCGTCCTTGGCCGCCTCGGTGACCGCGGCCAGGTCGAACCCGCCGTTCTCGTCCACGAACCGCTGCGCGGGGACGGGAATCGACCAGCCGACACGGACGAAGATGTCGAAGGCGTCCTGCACCCTCACACGGTGGGCGCCGGGGTCCGGCGGGTCGATGAGCAGGGCACGCACCGCGTCGCCGCAGCTGTCGCGCAGGCGTCGGGCGACCTCGTAGCCGAACACCCCGCCCAGCGAGAAGCCGGACACACAGATGGTGCCGAACCGGTCGACGTCGTTGGCCAGCAGCACCTCGGCGAGCCCGTCGGCGAGCGGCGCCATGCCCTTGCCGGACAGCTCGGGCGGGGTCTCCATGGCCCAGACGGTGTCGTCGGCGGGCAGCAGCCTGGACAGCGACGCATACCGGGTGACCGCTCCGGACAGCGGCGGGAGGAAGACCCACAGCCTGTCCTGGCCCGCCGGACGCATCCGCACGAGGGTGGTGCCGGTGGTGTGGTGCGCGGTCGGTATCCCCTCCCGGCGGTCGACGAGGAGGCGGGCCAGAGCGCCGAAACCGGGTGTCCGGTAGAGCTCGGCGGCGCGCAGTTGCACGTCCAGCCGGCGGCGCACCTGGGTGATCAGCTCGATCGCCCGGACCGAGTTGCCGCCGACCGCGAAGAAACTCGCGGACTCGTCCTGGGGCGGACTGCCCAGGACCTGTCGCCATGCCAGCCGCAGCTGTGCGGTCACGTCCGTCGGGTCGGCGTCCTCCTCGGCGTTCGTGCTCGGCCGGTCCTGTGCCTGGTCGAGCAGCGCCGCCTGATCGACCTTGCCGCGCGACGTCAGCGGGAACTCGTCCAGCACGGTGACCCGCGAGGGCACCATGTAATCGGGCAGCGCGGACGCGACTCCCCGCACGATCACCGCTTCGGGATCGAGTTCCGGCGCGCAGCTCTTGTCGAGCCGGACGAACGCGGCCAGCAGGCGGCTGCCTGCGCCGTCGAACGGCACGACCACCGCGTCGACGACGAAGTCGAGGGACAGCAGCCGGGAGACGATCTCACCGAGTTCCACCCGGAACCCGCCGTGGACCTTGACCTGTGCGTCGAAGCGGCCGTGCAGGTCGTAGCCGCCGTCGGGCCTTGCGGTGGCCACATCGCCGGTGCGGTAGGACCACTCCCCGTCGAGCAGGCAGAACGCCGAGGACGACGCCGCGTGCCCCAGGTAGCCACGCCCGACCGCGACGCCCTGGACGACCAGTTCGGTCGCGTTCCCCTCTTCACCGAGCGGTTCCAGCCGGAACCGGACATCATCGATCGGCGCACCGATCGCGATGGCGTCGCCGGGCAGCAGGTCCCGATAGCAGACGACGACGGCCGTCTCGGTCGGGCCGTACCCGTTCACCACGCGGGTGCCCCCCGGCGCGACGTTCGCCCAGGCGGCCACTGCGGCCTGGGTCGGCGCCTCGCCGCCGGCCATCACCAGCCGCAGGTCCGGCGCGGCAGGGCCGGCCGACTCGGCCAGCTCGGCGCCGAACCTGTTGAACACGCCGGTCGGCAGGCTCAGCACGGTGATGCCGAGCCGTCGGCAGTGATGGAGGAAGTCGTCGGCCCCGCCGTACACGAACGACTCGTCCCGGAAGACGAGTTCCGCTCCGACGACCATCGAGGTGCAGATCTGCTCGAGCGCGAGGTCGAAGGCGATCGAGGAGAAGAGCAGCCGGGTGTCGGCCGAGGTCAGGCCGTACCAGTCGATGGTGCGCCGTACGTGGTTCTCCAGCGCGGCCTGCTCCAGGACAGCGCCCTTGGGCACACCCGTCGACCCCGAGGTGTAGGCGACGTACGCGGCGGGCGAGGTGCGCCGGACCAGCCGTTCGTCGAGCGGCGGTCCCGGCCGCGGCCCGGGCGCGGGGCCCGACTCCGTGATCAGCGCGGCCGGGCGGCAGTCGTCGATGATCAGTTGCTTTCGGGTGTCCGGCAGATCCGGCTCCAGCAGGGTGAAGGCGGCGCCGACCCTGCTGACCGCGGCCATCGCGACGATGGTGTCGAAGCCGACCGGCAGGTCGATGACCACCACGCTCTCCGCCGCGACGCCGAGCCCGCGCAGCCGCGTGGCCAAAGCGTCGGCGGCCTCCGCGAGTTCACGGTAGGTCAGCCTGTCGTCGCCACGGGACAGCGCGGTCTTCTGGGGGCGTTCGGTCGCATGCCCGGCGATCGCGTCGTAGAGCATGGCGCCGGTTTCCGAAGTCATCAGGCGTTCACCTTTCGTGAACTGGGGGTGGCGGAGGCACTCGGGGTGGTGGCGGGCAGGATCACCAGGACGGTGATCGTGGCGACGGCCGCCACCACCGCGCCGGTGATCCAGGCGGCGAGCAGGCCGGAGCTCACTCCGTCGGCGAAATGCGCCATGGCCCGGCGGGAGCCATGGGCGAGCAGGTCATAGCCCTCGGTGACCGATCGGGCCGCAGTCGGCAGACCGGGCACCGAGTCGATCCGCGCCCCGTAGCCCGCCGAGAACACCAGGCCCATCACGGCAACGCCGCCGGCGCCGCAGATCTGCTGGAACATGGCGTTCACGGAGGACCCGACGCCGGCGTCGTCCGCTCGCAGACTGGAGACGATCAGTGTCAGGGCGGGGCCGACGGACAGCCCCATGCCGAGTCCGCAGCACAGCAGTCCCGCGGCCAGCAACGGGTACCGCAGATCCGCGGCCGCCATCGCGCAGAGTGCGCAGCCGACGGCGCCGAGGCCGAGCCCGATCGCCACGGCGACCCTGGCCCCGGTCCGCGCGGTGATCGCGGCGCAGGACAGGGAGGCGACGGTCAGCCCCACCGCGAGTGGCAGCAGACCGGCACCGGCCTGGAAGGGGCTCCAGCCCAAGCCGTACTGGGTGAACTGACCGGCCAGGAACACCGTGCCGAACAGGGCGAAGAACAGACCCGACATGGCCACGACGGCTCCGGTGAACGCCCGCACCCGAAAGTAGCCGAGGTCGAACAGCGGCCGGTCGGTGCGCCGTTCATGGACGGTGTACCCGATCAGCGCGAGCAGGCCGACGGCGCCCAGGCCGAGCCGCAGCCAGGCGGGGAGCCGGTCGTCGACGGCGAAGATGATCGCCGAGGCGAACACCGCGACACCGGTCAGCAGCAACACCGCTCCGGCGAGGTCCGGGCGCGCCCTGGTGGGCGCGGGGTCTCTGCGCTCGATGAGGGTGGCGGCGCCGATCAGGGCGATCACTCCGACCGGCACGTTGATCAGGAAGATCGATCCGTACCAGAACCGGGTCAGCAGCAGGCCGCCCAGCACCGGGCCGATGGCCACGCCGAGGCCCACGACGGCCGGCCACAGCGCCAGCACCCGCCGCCTGCCGCTGTCGGTCAGTTCCGTGGCGAACAGGCCGAAGATGCTCGGCACGATGAACGCCGCTCCGATGCCCATGCCGGCGCGGGACAGCACCAAGGCGGGCACCGAGGGTGCGAAGGCTCCCAGCAGCGAGGCGGCCGTGAACAGGCTGACGCCCACGGCGTAGGAACGGCGCGCCCCCATACGGTCGACGGCACTGCCCGCGATGATCAACGATGAGGCGAAGACCAGCATGTACGCGTCGATGGCGAACTGTACGGCCGGCGTGCTCGCCCCCAGTGACGCCGATATTCGGGGGACCGCGGTATTGATGATGGAATTGTCCGCGGACACCATGAACAGGCTCAGGTACGCGGTGGCCACGACACCGCGGGTGCGCGACGTCATCTTCGGCCGACTTGCTGCCAGCGACATTCGGTTCTCGATCTTCTCTCGGGTTGTGGCTGACCGTCGATCAGGAATGCGGCGCCGTCCACGAAATGGTGCGGATACCGGGCAGCCGACTCGAAAATTGTCGTTGTGCCGTGCCACGGCAGGAAAGAAATGTGCGGGACGGCTTTCCGGGTGATGACCTTCTGCGCCCCCAGCGCGCAAGCCATTTTGAGCCTGCGAGCCTCAGACGCTAGCAGTCTGCCGCGAGGAAGATCAATCGTAGGTGGCTCGGATCACAGGCTGCTCGCACTCGATCGCTGACGGTGCATCCGGCCCGTCGGCCGAACGCATCAACTACCAACCCGGGCATGGCCGAAAACCATCATGGAGTTCTTCCTCCTGGCGCCCGCTCGCCTCGAACGGCGCCCGAGGATTGACGGAAGCCGCGGCAGGCATTTCACGGTTCACCGATGCTGTCGTGCCCCGCCCTACGAGAGGGCGGGGGCGCGACCGCAGATACGGGGATTCCCCCGATCGTCATCCGGGCAGTTCGTCAAGCAGCCGGTCAGCCGTTGATCAGGTGGTCGGTGCCGGGCACCAGGTGCTCCTGGTGCGGCGTCATGTCGTCCACGTTCACCGTCTTGATGATCCAACGGCTCTGCAGCGCCTCGGGATCGCCGACGTTGACGACCTCCTTGGCGTGGATCGTGTGGTTGTTGTACGTGATCACAAAGTCGCCGGGCTCGATGAAGACCCGCTGCTTGAGGGCGTGCAGGGTTGCGGCGACCTTGGGGACGATGGCCTTGGCGGCGTCGGTGACCCCCACCGTCCGGTTCTCGAAGAACCGCAGGTCTTCCGGGCCCCGGCCGCCGATGATCGGATGCATGTCCGCCTCGCCGAGCTGCACCCTTCCGCCGCCCATGGTGCTCAGGTCGTCAAAGGGGGTGTAGAACTCGGGAGAGCGCAGCAGCGTCAGCTCCTCCTCGGTGAAGGAAGCGATGACGTCGATGTTCCGGACGAAGGAGGTGTAGACCTCGTTCACCGGGTTGCTGCGCATCCCCACCATGTACACCTGGTCGGGCCGTACGAAGTGATTGGCCAGGTCCTTGTGGAAATGGATCTGCTTGAGCGCCTTTTGCGACTGGCTCTCCTGCAGGCGTCGCTGCGGGTAGATGTCCTGGAAGACATCGCCGTCGTTGACGTTGACGTAACCGATCGCCGGCGTGTTCGCGAGCAGGGCGAACAGCGCGAGGAACCCCTCGGCTATGAACGTCTTCTTCAGCTCGTACTTGGAGCGCACCGGCTGATCGAAGTCGAACACGGGGACGTCGTGGTCGTAAGGGACGTTCTTCAGGACCACTACCGGCTCGGCGGTACGGTCCCGGGTTGCCAGCGAGTCGACATAGGCACGGAATCGCTCCGGTACCGCCCCGGAGGCGATGAGTTGGCCCACCTGGAAACGATGGGCATCGTAGAGGCGATAGGGATTCGCGGTGATGCTGTCGAGCGAAGACTCCAGGGCTTCGCGCTCCGCATCCGTGAACACGAACTCCGGACTGATGGTCCAGTTGGTCCCGATGGCAGCTTCAACGGTCATGTGCACTCCTTGTGAATTCCCTCGCCGATAGCGGAGGTGGCTATCTCATTCGATGCATAGCCGGATCTTGAGTTCCGCTACAAGAGGGCAGTGAACTCTCCCCTTTCCGCCCTGTCCATGTATTTGAGGCAGAGTCAAAACCTTCACTCAGGTGAACATTTCCCGCTCGATTGCTTGCCTGGAGCGACAGTTGACGCCCCGACGCCGACGGGACCCCCATGGTTCCGTCCATGACTGTTTCTTTGAATTGGGAGCAGATTCGAGCCCTCGGGCACGGGGCGGACCAAGGGAAGGGCCGGGGCGAACTCGCCGGATACGGGCCGGGAAGAAGGAACTCCCCGAGCCTTTTCAGCTCACCAGAACATCTGAGGTGGAATATTCGGCTCCGCGGTGATGTGCGCAATGATGAGTGCCGAACCGACGGGAGTCAGGACGTGTTTGACCGCTTTGCCGAAGCGATGTGTGGCAACCAGGCCGCCGTTGCGCAGAGCGGTCACGTGCACGGAAGCGGTACCCGCGCTGACGCCGAGGCGGTCCGCCAGTTCGGTGGTCCCGCAGCCGGTGCCTATGTTGAGGAGTGCGGCAGCGCGACCGCGGCCGAGCAGCGCGCCGAGCCGGGGAGCGGCGACCGCCTCGCTTTCGTCCCGGAGCCGGCGATGTCCGGATGCCGGGTACGTGATCACTGAGCCTAATTCGCTCGTCAGAAGCACACTCGTCCGCTGAAAGACCGAGGGCACCAGGATCAGCCCCCGCTCGGCACCTGCCGGCTCACCTCGAACCTCGCGCAGGGTGAGGCCGGGCACGTTGCCCACGACCTGCCGGACGCCGCACGCGGCCAGGTTGTGGGCACGTAGCGCGATGTCGGACTCCAGCGCGGTTCTGATCCGTGACCAGTCACTGACGAGGCACTCCTGGAAGAACGCACGGACCGGTTCCTCCAGCGGCCCGAGGGCCGAGAAGTCGACCTCCTGACGGCTTGTCGATGCACCTTGCTGGCAGAGCAACTGCCCTGCCACCAAACGGATCCAGTGCTGGACGACGTCCTGGGGGAAGTGGAGTGCGTGTCGGTGTCCGGTCTTCAGGATGCGTCGGCGCCAGCCATGCAGGGCCGGGTACTGTCCGCACAAGGCTTCGCCCGCCGCGAGCACCTCCAAGAGCGGCGAGACCAGGAAGCGACAGCCGGACAATTCTCTCGCTGAAACGCTCAGTATCACCGGGCCGTTGTGCTCTGATCGTGCCGGCACCTGCGGGGCTCGCTGACTGGCCGGCGGGGGCTGAATAGCAGTAGTAGGCATCGGGTGTGGTTCTCCTCCACTCGACCTTCACGACCGTCGGCGGTCTCCGCAGGAGGCCGGCGGTCACGGAGCCGTTTCCCACGGCGTCGGTACAGAGGATTCCCTCAACCCGCGTCATCGGGCCCTCCGGCGCGGTGGGTTGGATACCGCAGGGCGCGGGCGGGTCGGCCCGGACCCGGCATGTCTCAGCCGTGCCCGGGCGGCGGGCCGAGTCGGGGTGGCCGGAGGCCGGCCGAGCCACGCGACATCGACGGGGGTGCGGGCGACCGACGTCAATCGACCGGCGCATCTCCCGATTCGAGGTTCCGGGCTTTCGTCGGCCGGCCCCTCACGGCTTGCTCACACGCTCTGCTCCTGGATGGATATGACGCTCACCAGCTTGTTGAGCTGCTGGACGACCTGCTCCAGTGGGCGCTCCTCGACATCGACGACGATCGTCATCTGGGAGGTATCGGGTTCATCGGCCGGACCCACCGACAGCGATTCGATGTTGAATCCCCGACGGGAGAAGAGTCCGGCGATCCGGGTGAGGGCACCGGCCTTGTTCTCGACGCGGACGGAGAGTGTGTGCTTCGACATGGGTTCTCTACTCCTCGTCGTCACCGAAGTCGGGACGGACATCGCGGGCGGCCATGATCTCGTCGTTGGAGGTGCCGGCGGCGACCATGGGCCAGACCATGGCGTCCTCGTGGACGATGAAGTCGATGACGACAGGCGCGTCGTTGAGAGACATCGCCTTCTCGATCGTGGCGTCGAGCTGGTCGGGCGACTCGCAGCGCAGCCCGTAGCAGCCCATGGCCTCGGCGAGCTTGAGGAAGTCCGGGATGCGGGTGCCGCCGCCGGCCCCGCCCTCGGCCTTCTCACCGGCGTGCAGGACGGTGTTGGAGTACCGCTGCCCGTAGAACAGGCTCTGCCACTGGCGGACCATGCCCAGCACGCCGTTGTTGATGATGGCGACCTTGATCGGGATGTTGTTCAGCGCGCAGGTGACCAGTTCCTGGTTGGTCATCTGGAAGCAGCCGTCGCCGTCGATCGCCCAGACCGTGGCCTCCGGCATGCCCGCCTTGGCGCCCATCGCGGCCGGGACGGCGTAGCCCATCGTGCCCGCGCCGCCGGAGTTGAGCCAGCTGTAGGGCCTCTCGTAGGCGATGAACTGCGAGGCCCACATCTGGTGTTGGCCGACGCCGGCCGAGAAGATCGTGTTCTCGCCGGTCAGTTGGCCGATGCGCTGGATGACCTGCTGGGGCGAGAGCCCGCCCTCGGGGGCCGGCTCGTAGCCCAGCGGGTAGGTCGTGCGCCAGCCCTCGAGCTGCTCCCACCAGGCCGCGTAGTCACAGGCGGCCTCCGTGCTCTCGCGTTCGTCCCGGACGGCGCCGATGAGATCGGTCAGCACCTCACGGGCGTCTCCGACGATCGGCACGTCCGCGACCCGGTTCTTGCCGATCTCGGCGGGATCGATGTCGGCGTGCACGACCGTGGCGTTCGGCGCGAAGCTGTCCAGCTTGCCGGTGACCCGGTCGTCGAACCGTGCCCCCAGGGCGACGATCAGATCGGCCCGCTGGAGCGCCGTCACCGCCGCGACCGTCCCGTGCATACCGGGCATGCCCAGGTGCTGCGGGTGGCTGTCGGGGAAGGCTCCGATGCCCATGAGGGTGGTGGTGACGGGAGCCCCGGTGAGTTCCGCCAGGGCTTTCAGCTCGTCGGTGGCCCGTGCCTTGAGCACACCGCCGCCGACGTAGAGCACCGGGCGTTTGGCTTCGGCGATCAGCCGGGCAGCTCGCTGGATCTGCTTGCCGCTCGGCTTGGTGACGGGAGAGTAGCCGGGGAGCCGGTGTTCCGCCGGCCAGCGGAAGACGGTGTCCTTCTGCAGTGCGTCCTTGGTGATGTCGACCAGGACCGGCCCGGGCCGCCCGGTGGAGGCGAGGTGAAAGGCCTCGGAGATCGCGCGGGGGATGTCGTCCGGGTCGGTGACCAGGAAGCTGTGCTTGGTTATCGGCATCGTGATGCCGCAGATATCGGCTTCCTGAAAGGCATCCGTACCGATCGACGAACTCACCACCTGTCCGGTGATCGCCACCAGAGGAACCGAGTCCATATAGGCGTCGGCGATGGGGGTGACCAGGTTGGTGGCTCCCGGACCGCTTGTCGCCATGCAGACGCCGACCTTGCCGGTCGACTGCGCGTAGCCGGTCGCCGCGTGGCCCGCCCCCTGCTCGTGCCGCACCAGAATGTGCCGCACCTGCGTCGAATCCATGAGGGCGTCGTACGCCGGGGTGATCGCTCCGCCCGGGATGCCGAACGCCGTATCGACGCCCACGGCTTCAAGGGAACGGACGAGGGACTGGGCGCCCGTCATGGGCTCCGAGGAGGGCGGGGGGACGGGTATTTCTGCGAGCTGAGTCATCAATTCTGGCTATCTCTTCGTGGTGTCGCTTCAGGAAGGGCCCCGTGCGGGTGCCGCAGCGGAGAGGGGTCCAGCACGTACGACGCCGTACGGTGGACTGCCCGCCCCTTCGTTCAGCAGGTCAGGGACTTGCTGACGGTCAGGCATCACGACAGCCGAGTGTCGTGCAACAGACGTCACTTGAGCAGTCGTCAAGCATTCACGGGGTGAGTGGGGTGAGGCTGAACAACGGACACCCTGGCGCCATGAATTGTTCATGTGAAGCGGCGGGATATGCCAGAACAGAAAGCCGGAAGGGGGCGCATGGTCTGCGCTCACGCTCCAGGCACGCGGAATGCGAAGGGCCGGGCCCCTCGGTTTGCGTGACGCGTATCCGCTGGTGAGCGGGCCCTGATCATAAGCACAGATGATCTACGGAGCAAAGGAGCGCTCTCAGATGCTGAGAAGGCGGCCCTCTTGCGGGCGGAGTTCGGTCGCTGCCTTTCATCTCCGCGTCTGCGTCATGTGATTGACACGTCGTCACAGGGTGCACACGGAAGCCGCCCGAGCCCCGGGACGGGAACGTGAACTGCTCGTCAGCGCTTCGAAGGCCGGGCGCAGTCGCCAGGCCCGGGCCGGCGAGGGGGCAGGGCGCGCCGCATCGTTCCGGCCGGGTCCCCGGTCAGGAGAGGGTCTTGATTTCCTTCATGGTCAGATGGGATTCGAGGCGGAGGACACAGGGCAGGCCGCTGAGCTTGCCGGTGAGGAAGGCTTCGTAGGCGGCGTGGTCGGCGACGGCGACGCGGATGAAGTAGTCGGGCCGGCCGAACATGCGGCGGAACTCGATGACTTCCTCGTAGGACGCCACGGTCTCCTCGAACTCCTCGAAGGTCTTGCGATCGGTGGCGCTGACCTCGACATCGATGAGGACCTCCAGCCCGCGGCCGAGAGCGGTGGGGTCGATGACGGCCCGGTACCCGGTGATGATCCCGGCCTCTTCCAGCCTCTTGACCCGGCGCAGGCACGGCGGGGGTGTCAGGCCCACCCGTTTGGCGAGTTCGACGTTGGTGAGGCGACCGTCCTGTCGCAGGTGAAACAAAATTTCACGATCGATCTCGTCCGAATACATTTCATTGCTCATAGAGAGAGCATAGAGCCATTATCGGCAACCATATAAGGTCGATTCTGTTCTACCGTTTCGTGTATGGGAATACGTCCGTCCGTTACCGCCGAGCCTCCTCGCCGGGCCCCCGCACCATCAACCCCTGCGCAGCGCCCCACCCCCGCTGTGCCGGCCGCGTTCAAGGACTCCCTGTCCGTGGGCCTGGGGCTGGTGCCGCTCGGTCTCGCCTTCGGCGTGTTCGTCACACAGTCCGGCCTCGCCTGGTGGTGGGCGAGCGCCTTCGCCGCGCTCATCTACGCCGGATCCTTCGAGTTCCTGCTCGTCGGCCTGGTCGCCGCCGTCGCACCGCTGGGAACAGTTGCCCTGACGGCGCTCCTGGTCAACGTCCGGCACGTCTTCTACACCCTGTCGTTCCCCTTGCACCGCGTCAGCGGGCGTTTCGCCAAGTCCTACAGCACCTTCGCCCTCACCGACGAGGCATACGCCCTGACGACGAGCGAGCAGGCCCGCTCCTGGCCCGGCCGCCGCATCCTCTGGCTCCAGTTGTTCATGCACCTGTACTGGGCAGGGGGCGCAACCGCCGGGGGTCTGCTCGGCTCCTTCATCCCCGACGGCGTCACCGGCCTGGACTTCGCGCTGACCGCGTTGTTCACCGTCCTGGCCCTCGACGCCCTCCGGGAGCGGCGCGGCGACCTGCCCACCCCCGTCCTCGCCCTGCTCAGCGCACTGGTCGCCCGCCTCGCCTTCCCCCACCAGATGCTCCTGGCCGCCTTCGCCCTGTTCACCGCCGCTCTCCTGGTCCGGCATTTCACCGCCCGAAAGAGGTCCCGCCGTGCCTGACACCCCCTACCTGATCGCGGCAGTCGCCGTGTCCACTGCCGTCACCTGGGCCCTGCGCGCCCTGCCGTTCGTCGCCCTCGCCCCACTGCGCGCCAGCAGCACCGTCCGATACCTCAGCACCCGTATGCCCGTCGGCGTGATGGTGCTCCTGCTCGCCTACTGCCTGCGCGACGTCCCCGTGACCGACATCAGCGGCCTCGCCCCGCTGACAGCCCTGGCCGTCACCGTCGGGCTTCACCTGTGGCGCCGCAACGCCCTGCTGAGCATCCTCGGCGGCACCACCGTCCACGTCGTTCTCGCCAGCACCTTCCTGGGGCACTGACGTACCGGAGCCCACGGCACAGCAGGCCCGGGCGGCAGCCGCCGCCCCGCGGCCATGGAGTGGCGGACAAGGTCGGCTCTACGCGGTGCGGGTGCTTTCCGCCCGGCCGGGCTCCTTCGTCGCGCGCTGGGCCGCGATCACGGCGAGGGCGTCCTCCGGGCTCGCGTGGACCGGGGTGGTCACACTGATCCCGGTCAGGTCGAGCAGGCGCAGCACGACATCGGACACCGCCGCCAGGTGCAGGCTCCCGTCGAGGCGCTTGGCCTCGTTGGACGCGCGGATGATGATGTTCAGCCCCGAGGAGTCCATGAACGGCACGGCCCGCAGGTCCAGCACGAGATACCGCCGGCCGTGCACGATCTGATTGGCCAGCTGGTGGTGGAGTGAGGTGCCGGTCTCACCGTCGAGATCCCCCGACACGGTCACCACTGCCACCTCGGGCTCGGTGACGTTCACTTCGACACTCAACTCGTACGACTCGGACACGGTCTCCACCCTTCCTTCGATCGGTGGAGCACGCGTACCCCGTCATCCTTCCTTCAGACAATGCCGAAAGAGCGGTCCGCAGACGACACCGCGGCACCTGACCGGGGGCGCGGTGGGCGACCACGGGTTGGCCGCCCGCGTCGGCGGAGCCGCACAGTGGTGTCAGGTCCGCCGCACGGTGTCGGCAGGTCTACGGATGCAGGACCACCTTCGTATAGCCCTCGATGCGCTTGTCGAACTTGTCGTACGCCGAAGGTGCCTGGTCAAGAGGCAGTTCATGCGAGACGACGAAGCTCGGCTTCGCCCGGCCCTCGATGATCATGTCGCGCAGACGGCGGTTGTAACGCTTCACGTTGCACTGCCCCGTGCCCATCCGCAGGCCCTTCTCGAAGAGCTTGCCGATCGATACGAGGAGCATGCCCTTCTTGGCCTGCTCGTCAGGGCCACCCGGATCGGCCGGGACGTACAAGCCCGGCACGCCGAGGGCGCCGGTGGCCCGCACCGTCTCGACGAGCGAGTTCAGGACGGTCGCCGGTTCCTCGCGGGCCCCGCCGTGCGCCATGGCCTGATAGCCGACGGCGTCCACGCCCTTGTCGGTGCCGGCGCCGTTCGTCTGGTCCTTGATCTGCTGCACCGGGTCGCCCTCGGCGAAGTTGACCGGGACCGCGCCGATTTCCCGGGCCTTCTCCAGCCGCTCGGGAATCCGGTCGACGACGAAGACCTTGCTCGCCCCGCGCAGGAGAGCGGAGTAGGCGGCCATGAGCCCCACCGGCCCGCCGCCGTACACCGCGACGCTCTCGCCCGGGCGTACCTGGGCGAGTTCACAGCCGTGATAGCCGGTCGGGAAGATGTCGGCGAGCAGCATGAAGTCGCTCTCGTGCTCGTTTCCCGGTGGCAGCTTCAGGCAGTTGAAGTCGGCGTAGGGAACGCGAAGATATTCGGCCTGGCCGCCCGCCCAGGGTCCCATGGAGACATATCCGTAGGCGCCGCCCGCAAATCCCGGATTGACGGTCTGACAGAATCCGGTGTATCCCTCGAGGCAATTGGTGCAGAACCCGCAGGCGACATTGAAGGGCATGACCACACGGTCGCCCTCCTTGAGTGAGGTGACGCCCGGACCGAGTTTCTCGATGATCCCCATGTTCTCGTGACCGAAGACGATGCCCGGCTCCGCCGCCGTGCGCCCTTCGTACATGTGCAGGTCCGAGCCGCAGATCGCAGTGGAGGTGACCCTGACGACCACCTCGTTGGGGTGCTGGATGCCGGGCTTGGCGACATCCTCGATCTCCACGGAGTACGGCCCTTTGTAGACGACGGCTTTCATGTGCTGCCACCTCCCGCTCTGCGGATTGCACGCAGAATTCCCCCCGTGTCGACGTGACCTATCCCTCATGATTCTCCGGTCTACCGGATGCGGCAAGCCAGTAATGTGTGAACGGATATCCACCACTTTGGGTATCGCAATGTCGCACCGAGAAACGAAAGAGGGAGGGCGACTCGTGGCAGCACAGCGGCTCGGGACCCTGCTCGTCCCGGTGCTCGGCCTGTCCGGCACCTCGTACCCGCCCGGAACGACGGTTACCGTCCGCGGTCGGGGTGCGACTGTCGATGCATTCATCCACGGCGACTGGCTCCCCCTGTCGTGGTGGGAGTTCTCCGACGGCCTCCGCGAGGACATCGCCGACCGCTGACCCGCGCCCGCCCTGTGCGGAACGAGGCCGGCCGCAGCACACGGGCCCGACCACCCTGGCCGCCTCAGCGCGTCCGGGCCCCTGCGCCCGGAGTAGCACCGCCCGTCATTTATTTCGGACAAAACGGGGCAAGCTACTGGTATGGGCTCTCAATATTCCGATCAGGATCCACGCCGCTCGCCCGGTATCGCCCCTGGAGTCGGGGTACCGCCCGGGGAGACCCCGCCGGGCGAGGGCAGCACCGGCGCGGAGACCGGTCCCCGCGACAACCAGACCAGGGGCTGGGCCAAAGGCCCCGTCATCATCCTCGCCATCATCGTCGTGCTCTGCGCCGCGTTCTTCATCGCCTACGCCGTGATGGTGGCGGTGTGAGCGCCGGTGGGCGCCCGAGCGTCGACGACCGGCGCGCCGACGGCTGAACCGCCCGGCTGAAGGACGGCCCGCCCGGACACCGGCGGCCGGCTCACCTGGCGGTGCGGTAGTGGTAACCGCACACCTCGATGAAGCCCGCTCGCTCGTACAGCCGGAGGGCAGGGACGTTGTCGCGTTCCACCTGGAGATACATGCGGTCGGCTCCGTGTACGCCGGCCCAATCGGCCAGGGCCGCGAGTACGCTGTGCGCCGCACCCCTCCCACGCGCCTCGGGAAGCGTGGCCATACCGAACACTCCCGCCCAGCCGGCATCGGCGACCGCGCGGCCCACCGCGACCACGTCGTCCCCTGACATCGCGCGGGCGTAGACGCTGGGCCGCTCCACGCGATCGAGCATGCCCCACTGGGCGGACGCGTCCCCGTCCCGGTCATGCACGGCGCGCCAGAGGCCGAACCATGCGCGTGTCGGACGGTCGTCCCAGCGAACCCGCAGCGGCCCTGTCGGCTCCCGCTCCAGAACACGGGCGGTGGTTGCCACCCGCAACGACATCGGGCTCCGGCGGCGATAGCCACGCCCCGCCAAAAGCCTGTCGAGATGCTCCGGACACGCCCCGGGACTGATCTGGAACCGCGTGACCGCGCCCTGACCGGCGTAGAACTCCTCCGCCGCCACGACCCTGCGCAGCAAGGCGTCCGGCCCGGCCTCACCATGCGGCAGCACCGTCCCCGCCCACCAGGAACAGCCGGGAGCATGGCGCAGCCGCCACCCTCCCGCATCCTTGACCCGCTCGGCCGGAAGGGCCCTGGCCGCTCTCTCCTGCAGCCCTCTCACCATTTCCGCGCTGCCGATGGCGGACGGCACCGAGACCCACCCCCTTCCGGAACGGCAACACCGGCCTCCTGTAACAGATCCTGCCGCACCAAGAACCAGCAAGGGAACACGCCGCCCAGCGGATCCCACGGGGGTGGACGACACCGCATCGCCGAGGCGCACCTGGCCCGGGGCGCGGGCGTCAGGTTCGGGTCCCGGGTCTGCGACAGGCCCAGCCCCAGGCGCAAGCCGCGATGACCGTCACCACCGTCATCACCTCACAGCGAGTTGAGTACTGGTCCAGTCCAAAGCATTGACGCACCCCTGGTGCGCGGCCACCCTATGGGCAATTGGTCTGGACCAACTCCCACACAACTCCGCTTCGCGGGAGGGCATGTGTCACCTCGTCACGTCAGAACATTCGCCGCCGTCGTCACGGCGGCCTGCCTCGGGCTCGCCGCGGCCGGTACGGCTCTCGCCGGCGACGACGGCAAGGGCGCCGCGGCCCCGCAGTCCCTGGGCAGCAACTGGTACGCCGCGGCGCCGTATCTCATGCCGCTCGACAACAACCCGCCGGACGCCTCGGCGGTGATGGACGCCACCGGCCTGAAGGCCTTCCAGCTCGCCTTCGTCCTGGCGCCGAACGGCGGTGGCTGTGCGCCGACTTGGGACGGCACCAGCCCGGTGGGCTCGGACACCGCGGTGGCCGGCGTGATAGCCGCGATCCGCGCCAAGGGCGGAGATGTCTCCGCCTCCGTCGGCGGGTACGGCGGCACCAAGCTCGGACAGACCTGCGCCACCCCCGAGGCGACAGCCGCCGCGTACCAGCAGGTCGTCGACAAGTACGGCCTCAAGGCACTCGACTTCGACCTGGAGGAACCGGAGTACGAGAACGCCGCCGCCATCCACAACGAAATCGGGGCCGCCAAGATCCTCCAGCAGAAGAACCCCGGTATCTACCTCTCCATCACCACGGCCGGCACCGCCGACGGCACCGGCTGGTTCGGCAAGCAGATGCTCGACGAGGCCAAGTCCCAGTCCTTCACCCCGGACAACTTCTCCATCATGCCCTTCGACGGCGGCTTCAACGGTGCGGCTTCCCAGACCGCCGCGCTCACCAAGTTCAACTCCCTGCTGCGGTCCACCTTCGGCTGGGACGAGGCCACCGCGTACGCCCACGAGGGCATCTCGCAGATGAACGGCCGCAGCGACACCGGTGAGTACTTCACCCAGACCGACTTCCAGACGGTGCTGGACTTCGCGACCGCCCACCACATGGCGCGCTTCACGAACTGGTCCGTCAACCGGGACCGGCAGTGTTCCCCGCCGGACAACAACGGCCGGACGTCCGGCACCTGCAGCAGCGTTCCGCAGAGCGCCTACGACTTCACCAAGTACTCGGTGAAGTTCGCCGGGGCCACCCCACCCACCACTCCCCCCACCACTCCGCCCGGCAACGGCGGCTGCACGGCGGCCGCCTACAGCGCCGGCACCGTCTATGTGGGCGGCGACACGGCCTCGTACAACGGTCATACCTGGAGGGCCAAGTGGTGGACACAGGGCGAGACGCCCTCCACCGGCGGCTCGGGCGTCTGGCAGGACCTCGGCGCCTGCTGACCCCGGAGGGGAGCAGCGTTCCGGCCGGCCGCTTCTCCCCTCACGCCCGCCGCCCCGAAGCTCTCCCGGCACTCGCCACTGCCGACACCGACACCATGACCGGCACGGCGCCCGCACCCGCCAACGTGTACACCAGTTGCCAGGTGTCAAATGCCTCGAAAGGCATCACAAAGCATCTCCATTGGTGAAATTGTTGTTTCTTCTGTGTTGAACATCTGTCAAAAGGCGTCAACTCCTGGCACGCTCCCCTCGATTCACTCCTTCTGCTCCACCGGGCAGCCCCCTCGGCTGCCCGGCCGCTTCTTGGGCCGCACATCCGCGGCCCTCACAAGGGAGACCGAGTTGAGACGGATCTCGTCCACCCCCCGCAAGAACACCCTGCGCGCTGCCGCCCTGGTCGCCTCCGCCGCCATGGTGGCCGTCGGCGTCCAGGCCGGTTCGGCCAGCGCACAGCCGGACCGTACGACCGGTGCCTCGGCGGTCCAGCTCTCCAGCGCGCAGCGGGCATCCGCGCTCGTGGAAGCGCAGCACACCGCCTCCGCCACCGCCGCGAAGATCGGCCTCGGCGCGCAGGAGAAGCTCGTCGTGCGGGACGTCGTCAAGGACGCGGACGGCACGGTCCACACCCGGTACGAGCGCACCTACGAGGGACTTCCGGTCCTGGGCGGCGACCTGGTGGTGCACGAGGCCGCGAACGGCACCCACAGCGTCACCAAGGCGACCGACGCCCCCATATCCGTGGCCGGCACGTCTGCCGCGCTCGCCCCCTCCGCCGCGAAGAAGAGTGCGCTCAGCGCCGCCGCCGCGAAGAAGAACACCGGGACCAGCGCCTCCGCCGCGCCGCGCAAGGTGATCTGGGCCGCTACGGGCAAGCCGGTGCTCGCGTACGAAACCGTCGTCACCGGCGTCCAGAAGGACGGCACGCCCAGCGAGCTGCACGTCGTCACCGACGCGGCCACCGGCCGGAAGCTGTTCCAGAACGAGGCCATCGAGACCGGCACCGGTACCAGCACCTACAGCGGCAAGGTCGCGCTCACCACCACCAAGAGCGGATCGACCTACCGGCTCACCGACGGTGCCCGCGGCGGCCACAAGACCTACGACCTCAAGCAGAACACGTCGGGCACCGGCACGCTCTTCACCGACGCGAACGACGTATGGGGCGGCGGGCGTCAGACCGCCGGTGTCGACGCCCACTACGGGGCGGCCGTCACCTGGGACTTCTACAAGAACACCTTCGGCCGCAACGGCATCCGTGGCGACGGCAAGGGCGCCTACTCCCGCGTCCACTACGGCAGCAACTACGTCAACGCCTTCTGGGACGACGACTGCTTCTGCATGACCTACGGCGACGGCGAGGGGAACGCCCACCCGCTCACCTCCCTCGACGTGGCCGCCCACGAGATGAGCCACGGCGTCACCGCCGCCACTGCCGGACTCAACTACAGCGGCGAGTCCGGCGGCCTCAACGAGGCCACGTCCGACATCTTCGGCACGTCGGCCGAGTTCTACGCCAAGAACACCTCGGACCCGGGCGACTACCTCATCGGCGAGAAGATCGACATCAACGGCGACGGCACCCCGCTGCGCTACATGGACAAGCCGTCGAAGGACGGGGCCTCGGCCGACTACTGGTCCAGTGGCGTCGGCAACAAGGACGTGCACTACTCGTCCGGTGTCGCCAACCACTTCTTCTACCTGCTGTCCGAGGGCAGCGGCGCCAAGACCATCAACGGCGTCCGCTACAACAGCCCCACCTCGGACGGCTCCAAGGTCACCGGGATCGGCCGGGCCAAGGCCGAGAAGATCTGGTACAAGGCCCTCACCACGTACATGACCTCCACCACCAACTACAAGGCCGCGCGCGCCGCGACCCTGAAGGCGGCGGGCGCCCTGTACGGCACCACCAGTGCCGAATACAAGGCGGTTGGCGCCGCATGGACGGGCGTCAACGTGAAGTAGGCGCTCTTCGGGTACGGCGTCCCGGCCCCGGTGCCGGGACGCCGTCCTGCGCGGCGGTCGCCGACCCCGGGCTGATGCACCGACTCCTCGTACCGTTGCCTACCATGGGGGCGTGATGCCCCGCCGCCCGTACGTACCGACGCCGCCCGCCCGGCGCTGTCGTGCGCTCTTCGTACTCGCGCTGCTGGCGGGCCTGCTGGGCATGCACGCCCTCAGCCCCGTCATCACCTCGGCTCCCGTCCCGCACGAACACCGGATGACGGTGGCGGCCACTGCTCACGCGCACTGTCACTGCGGCGGCGACTGCGGCAAGGGCGGACACGTCCATCACGCCGACACCACCTGCGCGTCCGGCGCCCTCGAAGGGGCTCCGACGCCCCCTGCCCTGGCCCCTTCTCCCCTCCGCCCCGCTGAGCCCGGGGCCGTGGCGGGCGCCGGCGGGCCGAAGCGCCGGGACGGCGGGCGCGCTCCTCCCTCTCTGGCCGAACTCCAACTCCTGCGGATCTAGGAACACCCTGACGGCGCTCGTGCCCCTCCGGGGCGGCGTCGCCATCCGGCATGTTCCGATTCCGCACTTTTCAGGAGTTCACCCATGAAGCCCACCTGTCCCCTCCGCCGCCGGATCACCCTCGTTGCCTCAACTGCCGCCTGCGCCCTGGTGCTGGTTGCCTGCGGCAGCAATGACAGTGGCGACCAGTCCGGGCACGGCTCCCCCTCGAAGCGCGCCTCCTCGCCGAGCGCCCGGGTTCCGTCCGGTACGCACAATGCTGCCGACGTGGCCTTCGCGAAGGGCATGATCCCGCACCACCGGCAGGCCGTGGAGATGGCCGACCTGGCCGCGACCCGAGCCGCGTCCCAGCAGGTCAAGGAGCTCGCCGACAAGATCAAGAAGGCCCAGGACCCGGAGATCAGGACCATGTCCGGGTGGCTGACCGCCTGGGGCGAGCAGGTGCCCGAGGAGATGCCCGGCATGGACCACTCCGCCCACTCGGAGATGCCCGGCATGAAGGGCATGAAGGAGATGGACGCGCTCAGGAAGAAGTCCGGCAAGGACTTCGACACGTCCTTCCTGCAGATGATGGTCGGACACCACCAGGGCGCGGTGAAGATGGCGGGCACCGAACAGGACAAGGGCGCCTACGGCCGGGCGAAGACGCTGGCCGCCGGCATCATCAAGGCCCAGAACGCCGAGATCACCCAGATGAACAAGCTGCTCGGCTAGGGCTGACCGCCGACAGCGGGCGGCATCTGCCCTGCCCCTTGTCCGCCGGCAGCCGGCACACTGCCGGCTGCCGGCGGACCGGGGTTCAGCGGCGGCAGACCTGCGTACACCCGCCGCGGGAACCACAGCGGCGACGGTTTCCTGTCCCCGGGGACTAGCGGCGGTCATCACGCATGGTAAAGCGTGTACCGCTTGTAGCTGTCTCCATCAGCGGTGGCGGCTGCATGAGAGGCGACGTCGGTCCATTCGGCGACGACCATCGCTCGCTCACCGTCTGATGTCAGATGGACATGCGCCGCGAGCAAGCCCGACGCCGGCACGACGGCGGCTTTCACATCGTCCACCGCCATCGTGCTCACCACGAAGACGCCGGCTGGTCGCTCCGCATCGTGAACCACGCTACGAGTGAGGCGCGTTCGAGCGAGTCCAGGACGCTCGATGCCGGGCACGAGCGTGTCGATGTGGCTGACGGCCCTGGCGCGGTGGGCACGGGCCCATGCCAGGTGATCCTCATCGCTGGTCCACTGCGCATAGAAGAGGAGACCGGCGCCATCGGTGGACAGGAAGACGTGCTGTGCCAGGCGTCCTGAGGGCGTCTCGGCAGCCGCCCACTGGTCCATCACAGCGTCAGCGGCCGTGCGTGAACGCTCGGCAGTACCAGTGAGCCATTCGCTCATCAAAGCCGTTCCAGCGGCAGGGCGAACGAGGTCCAGAAAACGTGTCATGGACGTCGACTCTCAAGCATCAAGTGCACTTGAGGTCAAGACGCACGCGCCGAAACGCCACCCGTCGGACACCCCCTACTGCCGAGGGCGCTCGCTCCCCGTACGCGCACCGTACGGAGAAGCAAGTTGCGGCATGATCGGAATCGCACCAAGTCGCCTACAAAGAGGACAAGTTGAGTGAACGGGGAAGCCGATGGAAATTGATGCCGCCGTGTTCGATGTTTTCGGGACGATGACCGACTGGCGGTCCGGTGTGGCCGACGCGCTGGCCGGGATCGGCGGCCGGGCCGGGCTGCGGGCCGACTGGCAGCGGTCGCCGACGCCTGGCGGCGCCGCTACCGCCCGGTGCTGGAACGGGTCCTGGCCGGAGAGCTGCCCTGCCGGCCGCTGGACGCTCTGCACCGGCTCATGCTCGACGACGTCCTGGCCGAGCACGGGCTCGACGATCTCGGCGCGGCCGAACGGGATGCGCTCGTGCAGGCCTGGCACCGTCTGCGCCCCTGGCCCGATGCCGCCCCCGGTCTGGAGCTGCTCCACGACAGCCGGGTGGTGACCGCGACGCTGTCGAACGGTGGAGTCGGCCTGCTCGCCCGCCTCACCAAACAGGCGGGGCTCCGCTTCGACTGCATCCTGTCGGCCGAGCTGGCCAAGTCCTACAAGCCCGACCCCGCGGTCTACCTCATGGCCGCCGAGCTGCTCGAGGTGGAGCCGCAGCGGCTCCTCATGGTGGCCTGCCACCCTGACGACCTCGAAGCGGCGGCCGAGGCCGGGCTCCGGACCGCCTATGTCCCCCGTCCGCTGGAGTGGGGGCCGGACGCCGAGCGGGTCGATCCGCCCGACGAGGTCGACCTCGTCGCCGACGACGTGATCGGCCTGGCCCGCGCGCTGGGGGCGACGGACTGACCGAGGCCTCGGGGCGCGGGCCGGGTCGCGGAGCGCGGGGCGGAGCGGAGCGGTGCGGACGAGCACTGCGCGTCGCGGCCCGGCTCGGGCCGGCCCCCGGGAGGTTCAGCCGGCAGCGGGCACAGCCGGTACGTCCCCGGCCCGGCGGTAGTAGTCGAACTGGGTCACTCCGTTGTAGCCGTAGCTCTCGGGGTGGAGTTCGTGCAGCGCGACGCCGGACCGGGGAAGCGGGCCGAGGGTGTCCGACAGCAGTTCACCGGCCCGGGCGATGAACGCGGCCTTCTCCGCGGCGCTGTTCGTGCCCATGGTGATGCTGACCTCCACATGCGCGTCGCGGTGGCCGGCCAACGGCCTGCCGCCGATGAAGTAGCTGCCGGCCGGGACCAGATCGATGTGGACGATGGTGCGCGCGCTGGACTTGCGCAGGGCCGAGACCGCCAGCCGGGTCAGACCTTCGGCGAGGGCGCTCTGGACGTCGGCTGGGAGGTCGGGGTCGGGGACGGTGACCCGGATGTACGGCATGGCTCTCCTCGGCTCGTGCATGAGTACGTCCGCCGGAGTCGGCGGCACGGATCAAGCGTCGCCAACCTGGCACCATAGATCCAACGCATACATGTCATAGACCCATGAGGCCCCTGCATGACCGTGAACCTCCCCCAGTTGAGGGCGTTCCTCGCCGTCGTCGATGCGGGCGGCTTCAGCGCGGCCGCCGCCGAACTGGGCATGAGCCAGTCAGCGGTGTCACACGCCGTCGCCTCCCTGGAACGCGAGCTGGCCGCCCCGCTGCTGGTCCGCGCCACCCCGGCACGGACGACGGCACTCGGCGAACGGGTCCTGCCGCACGCCCGCCTCGCGTTGTCGGCGGCCCGGTCCGTGGAGCAGATCGCGGCCGACGCCAACGAGACGATGACCGGCACCGTGCGGCTGGCCGCCACACCAACCGTCTGCCAGGGACTGGTCCCCGGCCTGCTCCGGCACTGGGGCGAGGACCAGCCGCGGATCACGGTGCGGGTCTTCGAGGGTGACAGCGCCGAAGTCTCGGGCTGGCTGGCGGACGGCACGACCGATGCCGCCGTCCTGATCGACCCGCCGCCCGGTCCCGGCATCCAACTCGCCGTCGACTCCTACCGGGCCCTGCTGCCCCGGGACCACCCCTTGGCGCACGAGCCGCTCGTCGACCTCCGCGACCTGGAGGACGACCCGTTCCTGATCTCGCCCAACGGCTGCGAGGCCCGCATCCGTACGATCCACGGCCTGGCCGGACTGTGCTTCACCCCCACCCACCGGGTGCGGGACCTGGCGACCCTGATCAGCATGGTGCAGGCCGGTATCGGCGTGACCGTCCTGTCGGAGGTGTCCCGCTCCCTGATCCCGCCTGACCTGGTCCTGCTGCCGCTGGCGCCCCGGACCTCGCGCCGCCTCGTACTGACCGGACCGCAGGACCGCCCCTGGCACCCGGCGGTCCGCACCTTGGCGGAGTCAGCCGTCGGCCACCTGGCCCGAACAGCGTCGCCTCCGTCTCCCCTGCCGGAGGAAGGAGTGGCACAACCGTCGCCCCAGCACACGCTGTGAACCGCGACGGCCGCCACCGTCCCGGCCGCGTCCGTGCCAGGACGGCCTCCCGGGTTTCGTCCGGAAGGGAGAGCCGAACCAGGTCAGGGCACGGACTCCACCGCTGACGACACCTCTAGGCCCGGCCCCGGCCAGGCGGTTCGACTTCGAGGTACCGGCGCCGCCGCGGCCCGCGGTACTCCAGCGCTTCCCACCCCAGCCGACGCACCACCGCTGCGCAGCGTCGCAGCGCCTCCTGTTCGGCGTAGGCGGCGCCGCTCCCAGCCGGCCCCAGCCACTCGACCCGCGCCACTCCCGGTGTTTCGGCCGCACCCACGCAGTACCCCGTCGCCACCCGCTGCCCCTCCTCGTCGACTGCCGACGGGGCGATCCCGGCCGCCTCCAGGGCCAGAGCCACGGCGCGTACCACGTGGTTGCGCTCCCATTCCGCCGGCACCGCGTAAGGATCGGCCGCTCCCGCGTTCATCAGCCGCCGGATCTGCAGCAATCCGTTGAACGCGGCCTGGACCGCCGTGGCCCTCGTCGGCCCGGCCTCCACCGGCGCGCGACCGTTGCCGTCGTGCGCCTTGAAGCCCGCACCGTCGTCCGTCACCCGGTCCCCTTTCCGCTGCACGCCATGGTGTCAGCCGGCAGCGGCACCTCAGGCGCGACGGAGCCGGGCAGCGACGGCATGCCCCAGGAGTACGTAGACGACGGCGGGCAGCCCGTAGTTCAGCACGGTCCGCACCCAGTCCGTATCCATGGTGAACAGATCGTGCGACCACCCGGCCAGCCAGGCGGCAGCGGCCTGGACCCAACTGACCAGGTCGTTGGCGCGGTTTGCGTCGAGGAGGACGAACAGGATCCACAGACCGAGGATCACCGCGGTGAGGTCCGCGATGACGACGATGACTTTTGCTGCTTCGCTTCTGCCGTTATGCGCGTGTCTGGACATGACAAACACGTTGCCGCTTTCTCCCCGCCGAAACCCGGCCTCGAGGCCGGCATGGGCCGCGGGCCCGGCCCGCACGTAAAGCATCGCAATCCCTCGGAAGGGTGGCGTTCTACGTTCGAGACCCCGCGGAGCCGTGCCGCCGAGTCCGCACCTGCCTTCCGCGCGGCATTAGAACCTGCGTTCACCATCTGCCCCTCGGTCACCCGTTACGGGGAGCGTGAAAGGCCGTTCTTTAGAGCACCTGTACCCATCAGCCACTCTTCCGGAGAAGCGATGCATAGCGCCCTCACCCTCGCGAATTCCCCTCGCAGACTCGAACAACGCCGGCCCGGATCCCTTTCGGCGGAATGCCTCGGGCCCGTGCTTGACACCGCTGCACGCCGTATCCGCCACGCGTCCCTACCGGATGCGAGGCAGTGGGCATGAGTACGCCGGAAGGGAACGCATCCCCGTCGACGACCGGGCACACCGGACTGCCCGGGCCCCGCCGTGAGGAGACACTGACGCTCCCGCCGACGACCGTGCCCACGGGCCCGGGAGACGGTGACATCACCGACGGGCTGGAAGAGGCGTACTGGTCCGTGTATGACGGCGCCGCGGCCAAGTCGACGGTCGGCGAGGTCCTGGTGCGGCTGCCGCGGATCGTGCGGCAGATCGGCCGGCTGGCGTGGCAGGCCGACCGGCCGGCCACGGCGGCGGTCGTGGTGCTGCAGTTGGCCTCGGCGGCGATGTCCGCCTTCGGGCTGGTGGCGTCGGTCGCCGTCCTCCATGAGCTGTTCGGTCAGGGCCCGACACCGGACAAGGTCCGCAACGCCGTACCGCAGATCCTGCTCGTGGTGGGGTTCCTGTCGGCCCGGGCACTTCTCGAAGCGGGCGTCGCCATCGCGCAGGCGAGGGTGACGCCGAAGATCCGCACGGCGCTGGAGTGCGACTTCCTTCGGCTGACCGCTCATGTGCGTCTCGAGGTCGTCGACAATGCCGACTGGCACGACGACGCCTATCGCGCCTCCGACCGCGGTCTGTTCTATGCGCGGCAGATCGTCGGCCAGGTGGTGTCGCTGGCCTCCGCCCTTCTCGGGCTGATCGGCACTGCCGGCGTGCTCGCCTCCCTGCACCCCGCCCTTCTCCCGTTGCTCCTGCTGTCGGTCCTGCCGGTGGGCGCGGCGGCGGTACGCACCGCGCGGGCCCGGTTCCACAGCTTCAAGCGGTGGAACGCCCTCCAGCGGCGGGTGCGGGTCTTCTCCTGGCTGTTGCTGGAGCGGGACGCCGCCGCCGAACTGCGCTCCGACACCGCCCAGAACGCCATCTTGGACGAGCACCGTCGGCTGACCGACCGGATCGCCGAAGAGGACACACACCTCGGGGTGAGCTCCGCGGTGTTGACTCTGGGGGGCCGGGCCCTGGGCGGCGTCGGCACCGGCGTCACCTACGTCGCGCTGGGTGCCATGCTGATCGCCGGATGGCTCCCTCTCGCCGCAGGAGCGGGCGCGGTCCTCGCGATCCAGACCGGACAGACCGCGTTGACCCGCTTCGTGGACGTGGCCCATCTGGTCTACGAGCACGCCATGTGGGTCGATGACCTCCTGCAGTTCCAGGAACGCTGCCGAGGTCTGCAGCCCCGCCGGTGCGGGGTGCCCGCGCCCACCGCCGTCACCACTCTCACGCTCGACAACGTCGGCTTCACCTATCCGGGCAAGGAGACACCGGCGCTGCGCGGCGTCTCCATGACCTTGCGGGGCGGGCAGACCGTCGCGTTCGTCGGCGTCAACGGCTCCGGGAAAAGCACCTGTTCACGCCTGATCGCCGGGCTGTACGAGGCGGGCGAGGGCACAGTGCGCTGGGACGGGGTGGACGTACGGGACATGGACGCCGAGTCGCTGCAGTCGCGCGTCGCCACCGTCCTGCAGGATCCGGTGCACTTCCCGTTCAGCGCGTTGGCGAATCTGACCATCTCGCGGGGCACGCTCACCGAGGCGGATCCGCAGCGGGCCTGGGAGGCCGCGGTGGCTTCCGGCGCGGACCGGGTGATCGCGGGCCTGCCGGACACCTGGGAGGCCGTGCTGTCCAAACGGTTCCGGGGCGGCCAGGAATTATCGGCCGGGCAGTGGGCGAAGATCGCCGTCGCTCGCGGCCTGTACAAGAACGCCCCGGTACTGCTGCTGGACGAACCGACCGCGAGCATGGATCCCAAGGCCGAACACGACGTCTACCAGGCGGTCTTGCGCGGCAAGCGCAGGGAGGACCAGATCACGGTGCTGATCTCGCACCGGCTCGCCTCGGTGGTCGAGTGCGACCAGATCTACGTCTTCGACGGCGGCCGGATCACCGAAGCCGGTTCCCACCGCTCGCTCATGGAACTGGGCGGCGCCTACGCCGAGATGTTCACCCTCCAGGCAGCGGCCTACCGCTCCTGATCCCGCCCCGCTCCCCTCCGGCCTCCGCCCGGCACAAGCCCAGCTCACCACCCACCTCCCACGAAAGCGGTGACCCGATGGACCAGACCCAGCTCGCCGAGCCGACCAGCACGGCCGCGATGCTCCTCAACGACAACGGCGAGTACCTGCTGCATCTGCGCGACAACATTCCCGGCATCTGCCACCCCGGCACCTGGAGCATGGTGGGAGGCCACCGCGAAGGCGACGAAACCCTCGAGGAGACCATCGCCCGCGAGTTGCGCGAGGAAGCCGGCCTGACCGTCCCGGACCTGGAGCGCTACATGGTCGTCACCAGCACCGGGCCGGACGGCGAGACCACCCACCGCGTTCAGGTGTTCCTCGGCCGCTGGAACGGCGATGCCGATGCTCTACCGGTCACCGAAGGCATCATGGTCCGCTTCTTCCCGCACGACCTGACCGAGCGACTGGTGACCTGCCCCGCGACGGCCGAAGTGCTCCGGGCCCATCGCAGCGGCTCGAACAGGCCGGCCCCGGCGCCCGCCCAGAACGACAGCCTGTAAGCCGGGCACGCCAGGTGACACGCGCTGAAGGGTCTACGCCATGGCATATGTGACGCAGGACGAATGGGACACCCACTATCGAGAGGGCCGTTCCTTCCGGCCGCTCGACGACGTGGAACGCACGCTGTTTCGTGATCTTTCCGCCGCGCGGCCCGGCGGTGGCCACGCCCTGGACGTGGGGTGCGGCACCGGCGAACTCGCCCGCCACCTCGCGGCCCTCGGCTGCACCGTCGATGCCGTCGACTACGCGGCCTCGGCCCTCGCCACCGCCGCGCGGACGCCGCCCGCGGCCGGCGCCGCGAGGTTTGTGCGGTGCGACATCGAGCGGGACTCCCTCGCCGGTCTGCGCAGCTCGTACGACCTGATCGTGTTCCGGCTGAGCTACGCCTTCCTCCGCGACCGCACGCGGGTCATGAACCGACTGCGCGAACGCCTGACCCCCAGGGGCACGATCGTGGTCATCACACCGGTCGTGGACGCCGTGCCGGCCGAGCGGCGCGAGATTGCGCTCGACGAGGACGAGATCGGTCTGCTGGCTGCCGGATGGCGCACGGTCGAACGACATGCTGCCGAAGGGCTGGCGCTCATCGTGCTGCGCGACCCGGTCCGCGACCCGGTCCCGGCAGCGGTGTCCTTCCGCGGCAAGGGGCGCCCGTCCCCGCATGCCCTGACCGGCGCGGGCGTCGTGGTGACGGACGACGCGGGCCGTGTGCTGCTCGGCAGGTCCGTGCGAGGGGTGTGGGAGTTGCCCGGTGGCAAGAACGACGGCGACGAATCGTTCGTCGAGGCTGCCGTGCGCGAGCTCGAGGAGGAGACCGGGCTGAGGGCCGAGACCGCCGATGCGTGCCTGCTGGCGCTCTTGATGGACAGCGTCCACGGCATGCCGCGGGTGACCGCCGCGGTACGCGTCGTCGCCTTCCGCGGCGAGCCGGCCGTCAGAGAGCCGAAGCTCATCCACCGCTGGGAATGGCACGACGTCTGCGACCTTCCCACTCTGGCATCCGGACTGTTCACGCCCAGCGCTCACGTGCTGGATGTCGTGTGGCCGGGACTACTGTCCGGCCTGCCGCCCGTCCACCACCACGCTCTCGTACAGCGGAGTACGCATAGTTGAAGCACTCGTACGGTCCGGACGGAGCAAGTTCGAAAAGGCGGATCGATTCGGCATTCCCCTTCGAGTGATGGGCACATGCGGCCAGGTGCGCATGGGCAGCTCTCCCGCGACTCGTCCAGCCGCCGAGTCACCCAACTACTCTGCCGAAAAAGGGAATAGCCATGCGCCGTACTGCTGCAGTCGTTCTCGGAACCGCCGCTCTTCTCGGAGTTCTCGCCGGCCCCGCCGACGCCGACGGTGGGGCCAGGGGCGTCGCCGCCGGGTCACCGGGCATCGTCTCGGGCAATGTGATCCAAGTTCCGGTCCACGTACCCATCAATCTGTGCGGCGCCTCCGTCGACATCATCGCGCTCCTCAACGCGGCGTCGGGCAACACCTGTTTGAGCACCTGACGAGGTGCATCAGCGGTGGTGCCGTCGGCTCTGAAGCGAAAGTGCTGGTCGCAGCCCTCAACGAATGGCTGTGACCAGCACTTTCACAGCAGGTTCTCAGGTCCCGTGCCGTGATCTGGACGCTACGGCATTCCTTCCGGACCACCTCGGTGTTTGTCGGCCAGGAGGGATGGGACCGGGGCTCGCTTCTAGTACGACAGGTCCTTCTGGTCCGTGATCAGGCGGCCGGCGATGTGCAGGTTGCCGTCGGAGTCGAGCACCGCGATGATCTTCTTCGTTGAGCCGTGGTGGGTCGTGAAGTAGATCTTGTCCGCCTCCTGGGAGGTGGAATGGTTCGAGTTCACCGACAGTTCGATGCTCACCGGTGAGCTGATCAGCACGTCCCTCTTGGGCGAGGTGGGGTAGACCTGGTTCTGCCGCAGCTTGATGCGGCCGTGGGTGTCGCCCTCATTCCAGTCCGTCGCCAGCCCGAGATCGATTTCTGCCATGAGGCTTCCTCTCCAGTTCCGGCGGGCCGTCCCCTTCCTGCAGGGCTTCAGCCGCGTCGTTCCATACGTGAAGCCCGACAGGACGTGCCCGCTCTCCAGTGAAAGAACCGCGTGGGACGGGTGATGTGCGGCATCACCTGAGCCGAGCCAGAACCTATACAACTCGGGCACTCGACGGCACCCAACTCCGTAAATATGACTGACTTTCACGAAGTTGGCGTGATAGTTCCGACCTGGCCCACCGACCGCCCGCCGGTCGCCCCGGCCCGCAGGCAGGATTGCCAACCAACAAGACCCACTTTCGTAGCCGGCACTAGTGCGCAGCATCCGTAGCACGGCGCCCCGGCCGCCCCAGGCGCAACCGGCCCCGCAGCTTGTCCACCAACGGGTACTTCTCGCGCTGCTCGCGCGCCTGGCGGTTCAGCTCCTCCACGAGTCGCTCGGACCGTTTCGTCACGTCCAGCTCGTCCAGGATGCGGTCGATCTCGGCCAGCAGCGCACCGTGCAGCTGCCATTGACGCGGATGTTCCTGCACGCCGTCGAGGAGCAGGTGCGCGACGATCTCGCGGCTCTCGCGGCTGGCGGCGAGCTCCTGGCCGAGCCGTTCCTCGGCCTCCTCCGCGTTGGCGCTGACCTGCGTCGTGATGAGGACCGCGAAGCTCTCCACCGCGCGGGCCATATGCCCGAACAGCTCCCGCAGGGCGGGGCCGAGAGCCGGCGGGAAGAGCGGTTCGTCGGTCCGCGCCTTGGCGAGGTCGGTCAGGGTGCGGCACACCGTGCGGAGCACCACCGCACAGATCTCCAAGGTGTCCAGCCCGGTGCGCAGGACGACTCGGGAGAGCAGGCCCTCCTTGACGCGGGGATTGAGCCGGAGGCTGTCTTCCGCCTGCCGGAGCGCCGCGTCCACCTGCACGATGTCGTGGTCCAGCTGCCGGGCCTCGTGCAGCCGCGCCGCCGCCTCCGCCACCGGCGTGTGGCCCGTCACCTCGTCCCCGAGACTCAGCAGCAGCCGTCTCATCCGGGAAGCCAGGCCCTCGATGGACTCGCTGGCGGGCTGTACCCACAGGGGTGGCACGAACAGCATGTTGAAGAGCAGTCCGACCACCGCCCCGATCAGCGTCTCCAGCACCCGGTCCCAGGCCGTCGCGGCCACGCGCGTCGTGGTCACCCCGAGCACCAGCATCGCGCTGATCGCCACCTCGGGCACGAACTCGCCCGCCCGGACGAAACGCCCGATCACCAGCGACGCGAGGATGATCAGCCCCAGGCTCCACCAGGTCAGACCCACCAGGGAGCTGAAGCCGATGGCGATGACCACCCCCACCACGACGGCGTTCACCCTGCGCACACTGGTGGTGAGGGTGGTGTACAGGGTGACCTGGACGACGAGCAGGGCCGTCAGCGGTGCGGTCAGCGGCGCCGGTTCGCTGCTCAGCAGCAGGGCGACGACGTAGGAGATCACGGCGGCCACGGTCGAGCGGAGCGTCTGGGCCACGACGGGCTCGCTGTGCCATCGGACGAGATCCAGCAGGGGATCGGTAACTTCGCGCACTCTGTGTCCCGTCCCCCGTTGCGCTCCGGAGCCAACACACATCGCTGCGAATGACCCGCACACCTCACTCTGTGCCCGTCTCATACGGCCGACCGGGCGCTCCGTGCGGCCAATCGGGAGGCCTGTCGATCGCGCCGGGTGGGCGAGGGGGGCCGGTGCGCGGGTACCTGACATGCTGACGCCGGCCCGAGGTCGGCGGCGGAGGGACGGCCCGCCGGGCTGCGGACCGTCGGGAGCAAGGGGGCAGCTCCTCGCGGGCGCACCGAAGCGCCGGCCGGCCTGGTCTTGCCCTCCCGGCCCGCTCTCGAATCGACCCCGGGCCCGGGTCCCTAGCGTCGCCTTCCGAACGGTCCCACTGCACAGTGCGGCGCCGCAGCCATATCGGTCAACGATGCATCGGTCCAGCGGATCGCCCACCGCGCACTTCCGAGAGCCCGACGAAACCCACATCCCCTACAGGGCAGTGGAGTTGGCGGAAGGTGGTCGGCCGCCTCCCCCTCCGCCCCCACGTCAGAGCAGGACCGAACGCCCCTCCCCCTCCGTCACCCCTCGTCGTCCTCCGCCAGGCGCTCGCCCTCCGCCTGGGACGGCTGGGTGCGCGTCGTCGCGGGGTGTCGCTGCTCGGCCGGGTCCCGGTCCTCTTCCAGCCTCTCGCCCTCGGCCTGCGACGGAGTGGGGTACTCGTCGTTCTGCCTCATCGCCGCCTCCGCGGTCGGTACGAGTGCATACAAAGCGAGCGTAACGCTTCGACCGGTGTGTGGCCTGCGGGATCGGCACCTGCGGAGGTCGCCTCCGTTCAGACGCATCCGGTCTGACTCTTCTGGCCTGACGCATCCGGCCTGACGCATCCGTTCAGGCTCCCGGAAGAAGCCTCCCGAGTGGCTCCGGTCGATCGCCACGTCCCCTCGGATGAGACATGGCCTCCGTGGCTCGGCCCTGAGACGCTGCATGCGCGGAGTCGGACAACGGTGACCACGACCGAATGCCACCCGGAGGCGCCGTCGGGGATCGGCCGGGCGCGCTTGTCGGTCTGGGTGTAGCCGGTGCGGTCGGTGGCCCGGACTTCGAGGGTGTGGGTGCCGGACGTGGCCGGCCATTCCCACGACCACTGCCGCCAGGTGTCGACCGACCCCTCGGTGGCCAGTTCGGTCCGCTGCCAAGCGCCGCCGTCGACGCGGACCTCGACGCGTTCGATGCCCTTGTGCTGGGCCCACGCCACCCCGGCCACGGCAACGGCTCCGGCCTTGACGTTCGCGAAGGGCTTGGGCGTATCGATACGGGACTCCGTCTTTACCGGTGCCTTGGCGGCCCAGTCACGCTTCACCCAGTACGGGTCGTACGCGTCGAACGTGGTCAGTTCGATGTCCTGGATCCACTTGCAGGCCGAGACGTAGCCGAAGAGGCCGGGGACGACCATCCGTACCGGAAAGCCGTGCTCGAAGGGCAGCGGTTCACCGTTCATACCGACCGCGAGCAGCGCGTCCCGCCCGTCCATGACCGTCTCGACCGGCGTGCCGAGGGTCATACCGTCCACGGACCGGGCCACGAGCTGATCGGCCGGGCCGCCCTTCGACGGCGGTCGCACGCCGGCCTCTCCCAGCAGGTCGGCCAGCCGGACGCCGAGCCAGCGGGCGGTCCCGACATAGGACCCGCCGACCTCGTTGGACACACACGTCACGGTGATGTCCCGCTCCACCAGCGGTCTGCGGAGCAGCGTGGGGAAATCGACGGTCAGCGGTCTGCTGACGCCCTTGCCGCGGATCCGCAGCGTCCAGGTGCCGACGTCCACACGAGGCACGGTCAGTGCGGTGTCCACGCGGTAGAAGTCGCGATTGGGTGTGGTGAACGGGGTCAGGCCCGGCAACTTGAGATCAACGCCGCGTGGCAGGGCGGGCGCGGCGGAGGCGGGTGCGGGGAGCTTGACCGTGGCCCGGGACGCCGCTGCCTTCTGGGCGCCGGCGGCGTTCAGCCGGCGTCCCAGAACGCCCGCACCGGTGGAGACCGCCGCCACTCCGGCCACACCGAAGACAAAGCCCCTGCGGTCCATGCCGGTGACCGGCCCCGGTGACTGTGGTGACGCCTGCGGAGCGGTCACCCGGCCCGCGAGCAGGTAGAGCACCGCCGCCGCAACGAGCGCCCCGACCACGGAGGGCACAGCGTCCAGCAGGCTGGTGGAGTCGGGCCGTCCGGTCGCGGCCAGTGCACCCACGAGGCCGAAGAGGAGCACACCGGTGGAGGCCGCCCTGCGGAAGCGGAGTGCCAGGGCACCGAGGGTCGCGGCGGAGAGGGCGAGCACGGTGAGGATGCCCAGTTGCAGGATCAGTTTGTCGTGGGTCCCGAAGTTCCGGATCGCCCAGTCCTTGACCGCCGACGGCGTACGGTCGACGGCCGCCCCGCCCACCGCCGTGACAGGACTGGCCTCGGGCCGTACCACCACCGCGGCCGATTCCGCGATGGCAAGCGCCGCATATCCGGCGACCAGGCCGCTCAGCGCACCCGAGGACGCAAGGAGAAGGTTCTTCCGTCGCGAGCTCATGACCGGAATTCGGAGCACCTGTGGGAGCGGATTGGCCGAGCGCCGAAGGAATTTGCATGGAGAGTTCTGCAGGGAGTGCTGTACGGACTTTCTCAGGAGTTTGTATGGGCGCACTGCGGACGGTCGGCGCAGCTGACTGCCCGCAGTGCCCGCTCCAATTCCACTGCCCCGTTGGCCCACGTGGCGGGCCTCGACGCATCCCGACGCCGTGAGGTGGTCCCCCTGCTGGGGCGCCGCACTCGCGCCATGCACGACATTCTGACGTTCGTGCCGGAGTACGGATTCCACTGGGGCTCCGTGCCCGACCGGAAATCCCACCGAATGCGAGCGCATGACCGCTCACCATGCTGTCCGAGCGCTGGCCGAGCTGTGCGACGGGCTCATCAGACCCATGAGCTTCGGCATGACCCGGTATTGGGTGGACGAGTAGGGAGATGGCCGTCGACCAGTGGTCCGACTCGCCGCACGACGACGCGCAAACCCTCGGCCGCCGCGTTCCACATGCGGCAGCCGGGGGCTGATCCCCCGGGGCCGGGAGCCTCAAAGCCCCCGGCCCCATGAGCCTTTGCACCCTGTCGGCCTCTGTGCCCTGTGGGTCTCCGTACCCGTCATCAGCCTCGGGCGGCCTACTTCTTCGGGAGCAGGACGGAGTCGATGATGTGGACGGTGGCGTTGGCGGTCTGCACGTTGCCGCAGACGACCTTCGCGGAGTCGTCGACCATGTACGACTCACCGGAGCCGGACGTGGTCAGCTTGTTCTTCGCCAGGGTGTCGAAGGAGCCGTCGGCCAGCTTGTCCGGCGAGATCTTCTCACCGACGACGTGACCGGTCAGAATCTTGGTCAGCATCGCCTTGTCGGCCAGGACCTTGTCGAGCTGGGACTTGGGAATCTTGCCGAAGGCATCGTTGGTCGGCGCGAACACCGTGATGTTCTTGGCGCCGTTGAGCGTGTCGACCAGGCCCGCCTTCTTCACCGCGGTCACCAGGGTGGAGAGGGCCGGGTTGTTCGAGGCCGCAGTGGCGACCGGGGCCTTGGCCATGCCGTCGAAGCTGCCCTTGCCGTCCTTGGGCACCGACGAACAGGCCGGGCCGAACGGCTTGGCCATGGCGTCCATGCCGCTGCCGGCGGCGCTGTCCTTCGACGGCTTGGAGACAGTCGAGGCCTTGTCGGACGCCTTGTCCTTGCTGTCCATGTCGCTGGAGCAGGCGGCCAGTGCGCTCGGCAGCACCGCCGCGGCGGTGACGGCGAGGGCGGCACGACGGAAACGCAGGGTGCTCACAGTGTTCTCCAGAGGATTTCGATGGTGCGGGACAACGGGTGGGCGGCCTGTGCCACCGGAGGCTTTCGCCCCCGGCGTCACAGGGCCGAGAGGCGTCACTGCTGCCCTGGTACGGGCTCACGCCCGGGGCCGGGACAGGCGACCGGTCGGGACCGGGCGCAACGGACGCCGGCTCCGCAACGGATACGACCACGCCGTCGGCCCTGAGGCCACTCCATGCGCCTCCTGCCGCGCCGGTGACTGTCCGTCGTCGCGTGCTCATAACCCGTATTCGGAACCCGCCGGAGAGCGGATTGGTCGATCGCTCCATCAATTTTCTGCGGCTTCCGCGGCCGACGGGGCAGGTGGCCGCCCAGTCCCGTCGCCGCGTCAGGGGTTCCTCCGCCCCGTCACCGCGTCAGGTGGTCGCCATGCCCCCGAGATGCCGGGCGAGTGTGTCGAGGGACTGGAAGGTGGCACCGAGCAGGGCCACATGCTTCCAGTGCAAGGTCCCGTCGGATCCGATGAGGAAGACCGCCCTGCGCAGCCCGATGCCGGGGGCGGTGACACCGAAGGCGCGGGCGACGCGGCGATCGGTATCGGCGAGCAACGGCATCCGCAGGTCGTACTTGCGCGCAAACCGATCGTGGCTGTCGACGTCTTGAGGGCTGATGCCCCAGACTTCCGCGTTCTGGTCCTGGAGCTGCTCCAGGCCGCTGGAGTAGGAACACAACTGCTTGGTGCACACGCTGGTGTCGTCGCCCGGATAGAACGCCAGGACGAGCGGGCGGCCGCGCTGAAGGGAGAGGACGTAGTCACGCCGCTCGAAGCGGTCGCCGGTGAGCACACCACCCGGCAAGGTGAAGTCGGGTACCTGCGTGCCGATTTGGGGTGCGGAGGCCATCTGGGTATCCAATCCACTAGGGGAACGGGAAGGGCTGCGAGGAGTGCGTACGTGCTCTATCTTCGCTTGGTCTCGGCCGGCGCCGTCAGCGGTGGCGACGCTGCCGGCTCGACCTGTTCCCACCTCGTCCAAGCGAATCGCACATCAGGGAGAAACACGCAGCGGCGACCCACCGCGCAGGACCGGCTGATGCGTTCCGGGACACGGATGAGACAGAGCCGCAGGCCGCTGTGCGAAGCAATCACCTCGCGGAGCATGCCGGCGGACAGGTCGGTGACCCGGCACTCGGTGAAGTCGAGAAAGAGGTGCAGCGGGCGCGAGGTGGCATAGGTTTCGATGGCGCCACGCAACGGGTGCTGACCACCGCCGTCCACCACGCCGCTGACGGCAAGCCAACGGCTCACTCGGCCAACGGCCAGGAACCGTATCCGCAGGCTCTGCACCATCGCTCCGTTCTCCCACTCCGTTCGCCCGCTCTGATCCGCACGGCAGCCGGCCCGGCGAGAGAGCAGCGCGGCGTTCGGGACGTCCTCGCCTGATGGGTTCGTTGCCGGACGCGGTCCGGATTGGTCGGGAGCGGATCTGACATCGGTGGTGGGTGCGGGGCAGCCACCACCCGGGGGCATGTGCCCCGGCGGTCGTGTGGCGTCGGGGCGCAGCACGAGAGACGGCAGGGAGCGCGCACCGGACGCCCTGCGTGACCGCTCCGACACCTTGGGCTCCTCCGGGCAGGCCGCCCCGCACCGGAGTCGGCGGACCCGTCGCCGTGGCGGGCGGCAGCGGCGAGCGCCGTGGAGGTGGTCCGGTCCACCGTTTGACAGGGTGCCGCCGAGTGGGAGGGTAGAGGTATCGATCCTGGCCTCGCCGCCGGGCGAGGGCGCTCCACGCCCGGGCTGGACCAAGATCGTTCCCCTTCCCCCCCTTCCCTCCCGACGACGGCACCCGCCGATCCCGCTCCCGCCGGACCCCCGGGTACGGCAAGCGCCCATGAGGGCCTTCATGGTCTCCGTGCATACGCCACAGGGGCCCGTCAGGGGATCGGCCGTGTGCGGTGAGTAGGCACCATGGCTAACAGCGACGGATCGGCGGGCAGCCTGATCTGTCAGCACCTCGACGAGGTGACGACGGTCAGCGCCGACAGCCCCGACAGCTGCCCCGAGTGCGTCGCGCTGGGTGACCAGTGGGTGCACCTGCGTGAGTGCCAGAACTGCGGACACGTCGGCTGCTGCGACTCGTCGAAGAACAAGCACGCCACGGCCCATTACGAGGCCACCGGCCACCCGCTCATCCGTTCCTACGAGCCCGGCGAGGCCTGGTGGTGGTGTTACGAGGACCAGGTGGTCTTCGAGGTCGAGGGCGTAGGACCGGAACGGCCGGCATGAGCTCGGAGGAACCCGGTCCCGTCATCGTCCGAGAGAAGCGGACAGCGCTCAGTACCGGGTGATGTCGGCGCTGACGATCTCGCCGCCGGACACCGTGTAGGTCCCCTGGAACACCTTCACCGAGCCGTCGCTCTGGGTCGCGTGGAGGAGGGCGCGGACCTGCCCGGGGCTCGCGTCGTTCACCGCGGTGAGATCGATGCTCTGCGTCGTGTCGAAGCCCGAGACCCACCTCGAATAAGAGGCACCGCCGATGTTCTTGCCCCCGAGGTCCCAGGCCGCCGAGAAGTTCTCGTCGTTGATGTAGCGGTAGTACTCCTCCACGATCGCGCTCGCGTCATCGGGGGACGGCGACGTGTCCGACGGGGTGGGAGTGGGAGTGTCGATGGAGGACGGCGACGGCGGATCGACGTAGGTCGGCGGTACGGAGACGACGTCGCCGCCCTGCGGCAGGGTGGTCGACGGGACGCCGGCCGCTCCGTCGGAAGACCCGGTGGACCAGTCGCCGGAGGAGTCCGAGGACGAGTCGGCAAGGACGTACGCGGCCACGCCTCCTCCCACGAGCAGAGCCGCCACCAGCCACAACAGCCACTGCGGGAGGATGGTGGACCCCACTCGGACGTAGCCGTACCCGGCGGTCCCGGTGGCCCTGCCGGCGCCACCCGGTACACCGGACTCGCGCGGCATACCGCAACTCTCACACGAGTGCGCGGCGGCATCCTCACTGGGCGCACCGCAGTGCAGGCAGGATGGCACGGTCATCTCCCCCTATCCCTCTCGGCTCCTCGGAGCCCGTTCTTCGCGTGGCACCCGCCTACAGCCCGCGGATCGCCTCTTCGATCGCCACCGCCAGGGAGGCCAGAGCAGTGAACCCCGGCACCGCGCCCACCAGCGCCCTGGCGAACAACTTCAGCTTGCCCTTGCGCGGTTCCGCCGAGGCGACCTCCTCGCGCGCGTCCTCCGCGGCCTCGATCAGGTCGGCGCGTTCGGGGTGCTCGGACCTGCCGAGCTCGTCGATCAGCCGGGTGAGCAGGTCGCCGATGTCCTGGGGCGACGGCTGCCGCCCGCCGTCGGACTGGGTCAGCCCGCTGTCGCGCACCTCGGCCTTCGCATTCCTTCCGCTGGCGACGGCGTTGCCGACGACGTTGGAGCCGCCGGTCGCGATGATTCCGTTGTTCCTCTGCATTCCGATGCGATCCCTTCTCGGTTATCAGTCCAGATTCAGCAGCGGGATCTTGTTGAGCACTCTCGTGGAGATCCGCGACTTCGCGCCGGAGGCGACCGAGTTGCCTTCCACTCTCGCTCCCTCGGCCGCGATGATGCCGTTATTGATGATCATTTCCTGACGCTGGATCAGGCCGCCCGCGTCGATGTCATGCGCTTCGGCGAACTCGACGAGAGCGTCCAGGACCCGCTTCTCGACCGTCTTGAGGACCATGCCGCTGTCGGCCTTCTGGAAGTAGCGGTGGTGGTCCGCGGCCGCTGCCTGCCGGCGCACGCTCAGGCGCGCCCCGTAGTCGAATCTGCGCAGCCTGGTGATCAGCTTTTCCTGGCGGCGCAGACGCCAGGACATCCAGTAGTCGGGGGCGAATCCCGCGACCGCCCGCGCGGGCGAGGCCAGCAGGACGAACACGGTGCTGACCAGGGTCTCCGACACCAGCTTGGCGAGGTCGCGCAGGGGCGGGCGGGGCATGAGGGTGTCGATGACCCGGTAGCGGTCGAGCAGCGGGAACAGCACCGTCGGGACGGCCTCGACGAAGAGGCTGGAGTCCGAGCGGACGAAGCGCAGGAAGAGCGAGGTGACCAACTCGCCGCCCCAGCCGGTGGAGTGGACGGCCAGGTAGGGGCGGGCCCCCTCCTCGGGTGTCCGTTTGAGGGCATCGAGCTGGTCGAAGGGGATGCGCGCGACCGGTCGTCCCAAGGGATGGGACAGGAAGCGTGAGTCCCCCAGGAGGCTCCCCCCGTCGACGAAGAGCCGTTCCTCGATCTCCAGACAGGGTAGGACCAGAGTGCCCAGCCGGTCGGCGATGTGGGCGTAGAGCTCCGTCACCTCGAAGTCGCGCGGTGTGACACCCGCTCGACCCGAGGTCGTGACGTCGAATGCCAAGGACCACGAGTCGAGTTCGACCCCGTACCCGATGAACGGTGAATAGCCGCTGTACGTGGTGACGTTGCCTCCGGCGTACGAGCCGATCTGGCGGAGGCGCGCCGCGATGTCGTCATTGAGCGGCGGTGGCGCGGCCGCGGGGTCGAACCGGTCCGGGCGGAGGCTTTGCAGGTGGCGGCCGTACTTGGTCGAGAGTTCGAAGGAGAACAGCGTCACCCAGGAGGCGATCAGCACCAGCAGCGTGAGGGCGGCGTTCCCGACCCAGAAGAAGAAGACGAAGAACAGCAGGAACAGCACGGTGAGTACGAGATCCCGGCCGTGGCGGCGGGCGTTGGCCAGATAGGCGTGCCGGAGTGCCACGGGGACGTCGCACGCCGGGGCCGCCGCCACACCCAGATGGGGCTCGGCGGCGACCTGCTTGATGAGCGACTTGGCGTAGGCGCGGTCCAGGTAGGCGGCCGCGCAGATGTATCTGGTCACGTCCCGGCCGTTCCCCCACCGCGGCACGGCGCTGCGGCGGTCGGCGGCGCTGGTGGCGAGGGACCCGATGGACGCCGAGGGCACGGTCGGCGCGTGGTCGGCGGGCTCGGGAATCGTCGCGGACGGCTCATCCGCCTCTATGGCCACGCCGCAACTGCTGCAGAAAGCGGCCCCCGTATCGGTGCCGCGGCCGCATCCTGGGCACACAGTCGTCTGCGTCATCGCTCCCCCGCACATGAGATGACCCGAAGGCCACCAAGTGCACCACAGCGGCGACCTGAGAGTGCGTCATAGTCACTCTTCGAGTCAGTACCGTTACAGATCAGGAACGGGTGGCCGCGGTGGCTCCGGTGGCGGGAGAGGTACGGAGGCCGGTCCGGGGCCGCGAGCAGCCCCGGCGGCCCCGGCAGCAGGGGGTCAGCCCGATGTCTGACGCAGGACCAGGCAGACGAACCCCCAGGTGTCCCGGTAGCCGCGCAGCCATTCGGAGCGCCGCGTGCCGGCCGTCTCGAGGGCCTGGGGGCTGTCCGGGTCGGCCGGGTGGTCCAGGGCCCATGCGGCCAGCGAGCCCCAGCAGGCCCACTCGTAGTCGTCCAGTTCGGCGCGGGTACTGACATGGCCGTGCACAGGAGTCCACCCGTCGGCGACGACGCGATCCACCGTGGTCGCCAGGTCGTCGAAGTCCCCGAGCATCTCGACGGCCTCCGGTGAGGGCTCGCGCTCCCAGAAGCCGTCACCGATCAGCACATGTCCCCCCGGTGCCAGGTGCTCGCGGGCCGCGGCCAGGGTGGGCAGCAGGCCGCCGAAGGCGTGCGCGGCCCCGACGCTGAGCACCAGGTCGAACGCGTGCGGCGAGGAGAAGCTCCGGGCATCTTGGTGATGGAGCACGAGGCGTTGCTCGACGTCGCGCTGGACCGAGGTCTGCCGGGCCTGCGTCAGGTCGTCCGCGGAGAGGTCGACGCCCTCGGCGTGCAGCTGCGGGTGCATGGCCAGGGCACGCAGCAGCCATTCCCCGCCCCCGCAACCGAGGTCGAGTACGCGCTCGTTGCCGCGCGGGAGGCCGCGCTCCAGCAGGCGGCGCACCGAGTCGTCGTCGACGGGGGCCTTGATCGGGTGGTCGGCATGGGCGATGCGGGAGATCTGTTCACGATTCACCGGCGCAGCTTGCCAGCGCCGGTGAATCGCGCGCACATGGTTTTCTCGTCCTCGGCCTCCCCCGGCGGGCGGGCCCTGCCGCACGCTCACGGGCTCGCACCGACGGAGTCAGGAGCGGCGGCGGTCAGCCGGTGAAGGCCTTCGTGAACTCGTTCGCCGGCTTCCCGATGCTGGAACAGGTCGCCGTCGCCTTGAGGGTGGCGCCTCCCGGACAGGCCTTGTCGCGGGTGAGCGACCACATCGACAGCCGGCCGAGGCCCTTCTTGTCGGCGAACCTTTTGAGCTCGGCCGCGTCGTCGGTCCTGAAGACCTCGCCCTTGACGTCGTTCACACCGATCATCGGCGTGACCGCAACGGTCTTCCAGGCCCGGGCCTCGTCGCGGATGCCGAGTGCCGACTTGACCTGCTTCTGGGTGGCGGTGGCGGCCGAGATGGCGTATTTGCCCATGTCGCCGTCGTAGTAGGTGCCGTAGTCCATCGCCATGATGTTCACGGAGGAGATCCGGACACCGTTCTTCTCGGCGTTCTCCAGGACCGCGACGGCGTGCCGGTTCAGACCGGAGGGGAGCACCGGGAGCGTGAAGGACACATCCAGCTTCTTGTGCTGCTGGAGCCGGGCGATCGCTCGGGCGCGGAGGTCGTTCGCCCTGGTGTCCGTCAGGGCGGGGCCCTCGATGTCGAAGTCGGCCTTCGTCAGGCCGTAGGCGTCGATGACCTCGCTGTAGGCATGCACCAGCTTGTCCACCGAGCCGCAGACCCTGGCCAGTTCGTTGCCGCTCTGCCCGCCGAAGGAGATCCGTACATCGCCGCCCTTGGCGCGCAGCGCGTCCGCCTGCCGCGCCACCGGGTTGTCGCGGAGTGTCTGCCGGCCGCCCCACTTGGGTACGCAGCCGCCTCCCGGGGAGACGAAGGCCAGGTTGTACTCCTTGACGCCGGTCTCCTCGGCCCCCTTGAGAAGGTCATAGGGGGGCCTGAGCGAGGTGTCCACGTACGGCGAGAAGGTGCTGGATTCCTTGGCGGGGGCGGGGCTGCTCTCCTGCGGCGAGGACACCACGGGGGTCGGGCGCTTGGGCTTCTCCTGATGGTCCTCGCTCGAACATCCGGCGAGCAACAACGCCGCGGTCACCGCCGCTCCTGCCACGGTGACGGCCGGCCGCACCCGGTGGCTCGTCCGGGGAGCAGGCACTTCTGCGTCGTTCGTCATCGTCGGGCTGCCTCCATCAGTGGGGGGTGGGCAGTTGGTGGTCGGACCTGCCGCGAGGAAGCGACAACGGCTGGGGGGTATGTGTGGGGGCCGGGTTCGGAGGATATCGGGCGGCAGGTGAGCGGGGCACTCGGGGCGGGCGCCGGGTGAGGCGGGCGGCCCGCCCGTCGGGCACGGATACGTCAAGTAGTCATCCGTCGAGGGTACTTGAGAGGGCACTCGATACGACGGATCGGGCTTGGCGGCCCCCGCGCCCGACCCGCGGCACGGGTCCTGGCGTCTGCCCTGCCGCAACACCGTCCAATCGGCGGAGGCGACGTGGGAAGCCTCACACACCGGACTCCTTGGGGGAGGAAAACCCCCGAGCCGGACCGCCTCCGCCCCTATGACGTCACGGCGCCATGACACCTGGCGTCATCACGTCACGACTCCCTGCCCTCTGCACCATCGGGGCCCGTGCCCTGGGCGGGGATGCGGGCGTCGGCCCACCCCCGCACCGCCGGCTCTTCCAGCGAGTGGACCCACCAGTCGGCCAGTGCCGTCTCCGCGTCGCTCGGCCGGGGCCCGACGCCGAGTACGCGCATACCGGCGCCCGCGGCGGCCTGGATGCCGCAGTGGGAGTCCTCGACGGCCAGCGTGTCGGCGGGTTCCACCCCGCAGAGCTCGGCGGCGGTGAGATAGACGTCCGGATGGGGCTTGGGCCTCGTCGTGGCATTGGGCACCACGATGTGACGGAAGCATTCCCGGAGTCCGGCCATGTCGAGGCAGGACTCGACGACTTCCAGCGGGCAGTTGCTGGCCACCGCCAGCGGGGCGAACTGCACGGTCGAATGCACCAGTTCCGGCGCACCGGGCATGGTGGTGGGGTCCGCGGAGACGAGGTCGCGGAAACATTCGAGCAGCGATTCCGTCATGTCCCCGGTCAGTTCCGGGCGGCCGGCGACGTCGGCCATCAAGCGCCCGCATTCGGTGTAGTGCAGCCCGCGGGCCTTTTCCGCGAATGCGGCCGAGGGGGTGAATCCATAGCTGTGCAGCACCATGTCACGGGCGTCCTGCCAGTGGCGTTCGGTGTCCATCAGCGTGCCGTCGCAGTCGAAGACGACGGCGGCGGGAGTCCAGGAAAAGATGCTGTCTGCGGTCATCCGAGATTCCGTTCCGAGGGGCCCGGAGGCGCCGCTGTGACCGGTCGCGAAGAGAGACAGCGCAGGGTCGGTTACGGACGCCCGTCACCGGGCCGAGGGGATTTCCGGCAGAGGGCAGTCCTCATGGGCGGGAGTCCTCCGCGCTCCACGCCGGAACATAACGATCGTTACGTTACGGACGGCAACACAGAGTGGTCAACAGGTTCGTAAATGTCCATATTGTGTGCTCTACGTATAACCGAGAGTTCCGTAAGCCGTTTCAGTGCCGCCCTGGACGATGCGGAAAGCGCATGTCGACCGGTGCCGGGTGCACAGCACCCTTGCGGGTGGGGCCGGTTCGGTGAACCGTGAGGCCTTCAGCCAGCCGAAACGGGGGCGGCTCAGCCTGCCCCGGCTGCCGTAGGAGGCGGCCTGGCGGGCGGCCTCCAGCAGCACCATGCCGGGTACGTGATCGGTGGGGTGGTCGAAGAAGAACGGGTGCAGCGGGTCGGCCGGTGACACCAACAGCCCGTCCCCGTCGAGAGCGAGGACCACATCGTGCGGGTGGTTCACGGTGAGCCGGGCGGCCGGTGGGCGGTTCCCCTGCCCCGAAGGGCGGGCCGAGGAGGCCACGCCCGCGCTTGCGGCGCGCAGCGCGGTGAAGCGCGCGCCGTCCAGAAAGCGCACGCCCCCGCCACCGCACCCGAAGGTCTTCCCGTAGGCGGCGAAGGTGACGTTCAGTCGCAGGCCCACGACGGGCCCGTCCCGCAGCCGCCGGACGGCGCTCACCCGTGCGCGGCAGGTGACCTGGGTCGCTCCGGCGCGGGCCGGCGTCTCGTCGGCGGGCCTGAGATGGAAGTACAGGTCGGTGATGACCGCGTGGAACGCCGCCGGAACGGCGTAGAACCGCAGGGGAACGTAGAGGCCGAGCTGACGCAGCGTCTCCACCAGGATCAGCGGGCTGTGCCGCTGTGAACCGTCGCGGGGGAAGGTCGCATGCGCGCGCGGCCAGGACGCCGCCGCGAGGAAGACGTGCGCGGTGTCGGCCGGCCGTACGTCGGTGAGGAGGACCTCCGCCACCGAGGTTCGGTGCACCAGCTCGCGCTCGACCGTACGGGACCAGCTGAGCGGCTCACTCTTTCCAGCGGCGCCGACCGTTGACGTGCTCATACGACCAGGGAATACCTAGATGCGCACCTGCGCACCCTTGAATTCCGGGGCGCGCGGAACGGTAGGTTGCCTGCCGGCGGTACGAGACCGAAATCCGAGGTGTATGTGCAGATCCGGGCGAAGACGACGCGCAGGTCCCTGCTCGAGGCGGCAGCGACCTTGTTCGACGAAAGAGGGTACGCCGGTACCAGCATCAGCGACATCAGTGCGCATTCGGGTCGCACCAGCGGTGCCATCTATTTCCACTACGCCAGCAAGGAGAAGCTCGCGCTCGCCATCGTCGAGGAGCATTTCGCCACGTGGCCGCATTTGATCAGCCGGCACCGGCAGCGCGGTCTGCCCGCATTGGAGAAACTCGTCGCGCTGAGCTTCGAGGTGGCCCGGGCCTTTCGTGACGACATCGTGGTCCGGGCCGGAGCCCGCCTCTGGGCCGAACGCAAGGCCATCGACACCCAGCTCCCCGCGCCGTTCCTCGGCTGGATCGAAGCGGTCACGGAGCTGCTCGAAGAGGCCGACCGCAACGGTGAACTCGCCGACGACGTGCCGCCCGCCACCACCGCCCACGGCATCATCTGCGCCTTCTTCGGTCTGCACACCGTCTCCGACGCCCTGGACGGACGCCGGCACATCGAGGAGCGCCTCGACGACCTGTGGCATCTGCTGCTCCGCGGACTGCAGGCCGAGCCGGACCCGGCCGCGCTGCTCGAGCGAGTGCGCCGGCCGATGCGCGAGAACCAGCAGACCCCCGGGTCCGCGTAGCCGGATCGTGGCCTCGCCGACAACGGTTTCCGGACCGGGACTTGGGGGTGGGTCCCTGTGCGGCGGAGCGGCCGCACGCGGTCGTCCAACGCGCCGTCGGCGGGCAGGGGCTGCTGGTCAGCGGGCTCGTGACGGGAGGTAGCCTGCACCGGTCCTATCGAGTTACCCGTCGTCCGGGTAGTCAGCCATGGGGGAATTCAGGCATGTCCGCGCCGCCGCCCTATCAGAATCAGCCGCAACAGCCCTACGGGTATCCGCAGCAACAGCAACAGCAACAGCAACAGCAGTACGGATATCCGCAGCAACAGCAGCCGTATGGGTATCCGCAGCAGCCCCAGGGGCCGCAGCGGCCGCAGGGCCCGCAGCGGCAGAGCAGCCCCTTGCGGGGGCTGATCACCGCGGTCATCGTCCTGGCGATCTTCGGCGGCGGCGCCTGGTACGTGTGGGACTACAACACCAATCCCCATGGCGGCAAGGCCAAGAAGGAGGCCGCCCAGGCCGCGCGGGCCGAGGAGAACAAGAAGTACGACCCGCAGGTCGGGGACTGCGTCAAGGTTCACGACCCCCAGGGGGAGCCGAGGGCGGAGATCGTCGACTGCGGCTCGGCCGAGGCGGAGTACAAGACCGGCGACAAGCTGTTCGGCGCCGGCGAACGGTGCGGATCGAAGTTCGACTACGGCATTCACGTGTCGATCCGCCACAGCACGTCCTACACGCTGTGCTTCACCAAGGTCTGACCCTCGGGTCTCCCTCCGGCCGTCGCCCGATGCAGCGGGCGACGGCCGGAGCTTTTCGCACTCCCCCGCCTCAGCTCCCCTGCGGTGCGGATCCGTCGAGGGGACCGGAGAGGGAGAGGCGGCGCACCCCCGGGAGGTGGCCGTCGAGTTCGCCCGGCTCGAAGCGGCACATGCCCACCGCATGCCAGAACTCGCCCGCGATATCGCCCTCGTACTTGTAACCGCCCGACGGTGAGAGCGCGGCCCAGCCGCCCGGCACCCCGATCAGGGTGGCCTGCAGGGACGGCTCGCCCCGCTCGGGCACGGTCCACAGCCGGACCGTGCCGTCCTCGCCACCGCTGGCGAGCAGCGAACCGTCCGGGCTGAAGGCGGTCGAGAGGATCCGCCCCGTGTGTGCGGTCAGTTGGCCGGTCTCCTGCCCGTCGCGCGGATCCCACAGCCGTACGATCCGGTCGTCGCCGGCCGTGGCCAGCAACGGGCGGCTGGGGTGCGCGGCGGCGGTCCACAGCCGGCCGGAGTGCCCGCGGAGCCGGTGTTGCGGCCTGCCGTCGGCCCAGATGATCGCGTCACCGTCCCAGGACGCGCTGGCCAGCCAGGAGGCGCCGGGCCCGAAGGCCACGGTGTACACACGGTCCCGGTGCGCGTCGAGTTCGAGGGTGAGGCGGCTGTCCTGGACGTCCCACATACGGACGTACCGGTCGTCGCAGCCGGTCGCCAGCCGCAGGCCGTCGGCGCTGAACGCGATCGACCGCACCCGGCCCCGGTGCTGGGCGAGCGTCGTCACATGGGTACCCGTGCTGCGGTACCACAGCCGCACCGTGTCGTCGTCGTTCGCGGTGGCGAGCAGCTCGCCGTCGCTGCTGAACGCCTCGGCCCACACATGGTCGGTCTCGGCGTCGATCGCCCGCTGGTACTCGCCCGTGGCGGCGTTCCACAGGTACACGTCGCCGTCGTTGCTGGAGGTGCCGAGGAGGGCTCCGCCGGCCCCGGTGGGGCTGAAGACGGCGGACACCAGGCGACCGCTGTGGCCGCTGAGTTCCCTGAGGCGGCGGCCGGTCGTGGGTTCCCACAGCCGTACGACGCCGTCGTTGCTGCTGGCCGCGAGGTACGAGCCGTCGGCGCTGAAGGCCAGGGTGCCGATCCGGCGGCCGTGGCCGCGCAGGATGCGCCGGCCCTGCCCGCTGGCGGTGTCCCACAGGCGGACCATGCCGTCGTTGCCGGCCGTCACCAGCAACGGTCCGGAGTCGGCGCCGCTGAGGCCGCCGCGCGGCCGGAACCGGCAGGTCCAGACGGATCCGCGGTGATCGGCGGGCTGCTGGCGCAAGGGGGACACCGACCAGCCGGCGGTGTCGCGGGGGCCTCGGCCGTCGGCCCCGGCGCCGTCCGCCTGCACCCGCCACAGCCGGACGGCGCCGTCGCTGTCGCCCGCCGCCAGCATCGTGCCGTCCGTGTCGAACACCACCTGGTAGACGGCGCCGCTGCCCCGGCCGGGCTGCCCGGCCGGGGCCCCGGTCACCGGGTCCCACAGCCGTACCTGTCCGTCGGTGTCGCCGCTGGCCAGGAGGGTGCCGCTCGGGTGGAAGTCCAGGGTGTAGACGCGCCCGGTGTGGCCGGTGAACTCATGCCGCAGCCGTCCCGAGGCCACGTCCCAGACCCGGACGGTGCCGCCCTGCTCGCTTCCCCGGTCGCCCGTGGCCAGCAGGGTGCCGTCCGGGCTGAACTGCGTCCGGTTGCAGACGCCTTCGTGTCCGGGCAGTTCGGTGCACAGGCGGCCGGTGCGGGTGTCCCACAGCCGAACGCCCGCCGCCGCGTCGCCGGTGACCAGGGTGCGGCCGTCCGGGCTGAACACCGCGGTGTAGACGGGGGCCGTGTGCCCGAGCAGCTCGTGCCGCCGGGTGCCGGTGGCCACGTCCCAGAGGGTGACGGTGCCCTCCGCGTCACCGGTGGCGAGCAGCGTGCCCTCCGTGTCGAGGGAGACCGGCCACACCCCGCTCGGGTGGATGTCCAGCCGGTGCAGGCAGGCGCCGGAGACGGCGTCCCACAGCCGTACGGTGCCGTCCGCCCCGCCCGTCGCGAGTATGTCCTGGCGGAACTTCACGGCGTAGACGCGGCCGACGTGGCCCTGGAGGGTGCGCAGGGCCGTGCCGGTGGCGGCGTCGCACACCAGGACGCCGCCGTCCTCGCTGCCCACGGCGAGCAGTTCACCGTCGGTGCTGTACGAGACCGGCTCGGGCAGCCGGACGGACTGCATGCCGAAGCCGTAGGGGACGCCGACCGCGGAGGGCCGGAAACCCGCGTCGACGGGCATGCCGGGGGCGAAGGCGGCGGAGCGCAGCTCGGGGCGGCGCAGGGCCTCTTCGTCGGTGGTCGCGTCGATCAGCGCGGCGCGGTTCCAGCGGCTGCCCTCGGTCCGCACGCCGCGCAGCTTGGCGCGGATCAGGCGGGCCCGGCGCAGGTCGGCACCGCGCAGGTCGGCGCCGGTGAGGTCGGCGTCGTCCAGCCGCGCGCCGACCAGGCGGGCGTCGCGCAGCACGGCTCCGGAGAGGTTGGCACCGACCAGCTGGGTGTCGGTGAGGTCGGCGCGGGTGAGGTCGACGCCGGAGAAGTCGCGGTGCGAGAGGTCCTCGCCGGCGAGGGCGGCGCCGCGCAGGTCGGTGTGGGCGGGCACCCGGAGGCGGGCGAGGACCTTGACCGCGTTGGCGCGGGCTACCTCGTCGGCCTGCCCGCGCCGCCGTCCGGTGTCCTCGCCGTCCTCGTCCGGGCCGGCCAGGACGCTCTCGGCCCACTCCTGGCAGGTGCGGTGGTCGGCGAGGTCGCAGAGGAACTCGACGGTGAGCTGGCTCAGCGGGCGGCGTGCCAGCAGCTCGTACTCGCCGCGGGCGAGCCGGGTCGCTGCCTCGCGGGCCACCAGCCACTCCACGATGGAGCTGTGGATGAACTGGAACAGCCCCTCGTCGCTGCGCACCAGCAGACTGCCGGAGCCGATCGCGTGGGCGGCCTCCCGCGCGGAGAGCCTGATGTCCGCCAGGCCCGTCAACGTGCCCGCCACATCGGTGAGTTCGTCGAGGCTCAGGGTGCTCTGGCCGCTGGACCACAGCCGCAGCGCGAGGGTGGTGACCGCGTCCCACCGCTGGTCCAGGTTCATCCCGGGGGCCGCGCCGACGCCGCCCTGCCCACGCTCCTCCTCGTACTGCAGCCAGGAGGTGAGCACCTCCTCGTACAGCCCGGCGGCGCTGAGGGCGCGCCCGGCACCGGCGACGGCGCGCAGCCGGTCGTGGTCGAGATCGGCGACGAAGCTGAGCAGCCGCGGGTTGCGGCAGAGCGCGAGCAGGTCGGGGATGCCTTCGAGGAGTCGCACCCGGCGGTCGGCGGCCTGGTCGTCGCCGTAGCGGTTGGCCAGGTAGGTGCGGATCTGCTGGGGCGTGAACTCCTGGAGGGCGAGGACGCGGCGCTGCGGGAGCAGTCCGACGCGCTCACCGAGGGCGGTGAGCACCTGAGCCTGGGATTTGAAGTGCTGGTTGCGGCTGCTGACGACGACCTTGGCGTTGTCCACGACGGCGTCGAGGAGGACTTGCAGCCGGTCGGTGGCCCGTTCGTAGCTGACCCGGTTCGCCAGCTCGTCGAAGCCGTCGAAGAGCAGGACGATCCGGCCCTGCTGGAACATGTAGCGGAAGGCGCGGAGGTTGACGGAGTCGACGCCGTGGTTCGCCAGGTGGGCGGCGACCAGGCCGTCCAGCGAATACGCCCGGTCGAGGGTGTTCAGCTCGATGAACAGCGGTACGAGGTGCGGCATTTCCTCGGGGATGCGACGGGCGAGCTCGCGCAGCGCGAACGTCTTGCCGTGGCCGAAGTCCCCCAGGAGCAGCAGGAACCGGCCGTGGTCGGCCTCGAGCAGCCGCAGCATGTCGTCGACCAGCCCGTGGCGCTCCTCGCCGCCGGGGCGTTCGACCTCGCGGTAGCGCTGCGGGAGGTAGAGGTCGGGCCGGTAGCGCTGGTCGGTGCGCAGCCGCTCGGTCTGGGCGGTGACGTGGTCGCGCAGGTCCAGCAAGCCCTGGAACTCGGTGAAGCTGCGGATGCGGACGCCCCGGCGGCGGGCCCGCTCGCGCAGTTCGCGGGCCGGCGCGGGCCCGTCGTGGACGAGTTCGGCGTCGGGCTCGGTGTCGGAGGCGTGGACGTGGTCGAGGAAGGCGTCGATGTGCTCGACGGAGGGGGTGCCGTGGCACACCCCCACCCGCTGTTGCCGGACGAAACCGGATTCGTTCCAGGTGACCAGGAGTTGCGGCGGGCTGCCGGCGATGCGCCGCAGTTGGGCGCCGTCGTGGCGGGTGCGGCAGACCTCGGCGACGCGGGCCACCAGTTCGTCGAGCGGGTCGTCGAGGGCGCGGGCCTCCAGCCCGGGCTCGGGGTCCGGTACGCCGGGCCCAGCCGTCTCCGGTGTGCCCTCCCCGGGCGGGCTGACCTCGGCACCGGGCTGCGGGCGCGGCGGTCCGAAGACACGCTGCGCACGTCGCCAGCCGGCCTCGAAGTGCTCCGGTTCCCCCTCGGGACGCTCCCGCCAGCGGGTCAGGCCGTCGCGGGTGATCCGCAGCAGTTGGTGCCGGGCGGGACCGGCCGCGCCGTAGACGGGCAGCTCGCCCGAGGTGAGGGGAAGGGACGGCGTGGTGGTGGGCGCCGCGGTCGCGGAGCGCCGGTCTCCGGCGGGGCCGTGCAGCAGGAGGTGCAGCCGGGGCGCGGTGAGACGGGCGAGGGCGGCGGTGTCGCGCAGCGGGCCGGGGCCGTGCGCGGAGCCGGAGCGTCCGCCGTCCTCGACGACCGGGTGCCGCAGGGCGCCGAGGCGCAGCCAGCCCTCCTGCTCGTACGGGCGCAGGGCCTGGGCGAACCAGGCGGCCTGCTCGGGGCCGAGCCAGCCGTACTGGTCGTCGGGCCGGTGGCTGTACGCCATGGAGGAGTTGAGGCCCGCGATGACCGTGCGCAGTTCCGGCACGGGGAAGAGGCTCCAGGGCTGGTCGCTGTCGAAGACGACGTCGAGGCCCTGGTAGAGCTCGTGGAAGAGCCGGGCGTAGTGCCGCCACTTGGGCCAGTAGGGCGGCCTGGGCTGCATCTCGTCGGCTTCGCAGGTGTTGAAGTACGCGCGGCAGGCGGCCTGACTGACGTCCTGGCCGCCGGGCACCACGGCGAGGCGGTGGGGTTCGAGGCCGAGCAGGGATCGCAGGCCGGTGAGAAAGCTGAGCGCCTGATCGGTCTCGCGGGGGCTGCCCGACGCGGTGAGGTCGCCGGTGACGACGAGGAGGTCGGGGGCGGGGGCCCCGGCGTCGGTGAGCTCGACGAGGTCGCCCCAGATGGCCGCCTGGAGTGCGGCCGGGTCCAGTCCCCGGCCGAAGGCGGGGCCCGCGAGGTGCAGCACGGTGACGGCCTCCCGGGCGTGCTGCGCTCCGGGCTCCTGGGGGTACTGCGGCGGGACGGCCGGGCGGCGGCGCCCTGCCCAGCCGGGGCGGCCGAGCGGCCTGCCGTCCCCGGACTGCGGCCGCGGGATCCCGGCCCGGGTGTCGGTTCCGGTGGCCGGTCCGCCGGGGTAGCCGGGGCGGCTGGTGGGCCGGGCCCGCCCGTCGAGGGCCTGGCCCACGCGGGTGAGCAGCATCTCGCGGGCGGCGGTGGTGTCGGTGACGCCGACCAGGTCGACGTAGGTGATGGTGGCGAGCAGGCCCTCGATGGGGATGTCCTCGACCCGGACGGTCAGCAGTCGCCGTTCCGGGGCGTCGGGGTCGGCGCGCAACGCGGCCTGCCACTCCATACGTCCGTAACGGGAGCGTTCGTAGTTGCTGGAGAGCACCGCGATGACGGCAGCGGATTCGCTGACGCCGCGGTCCATGAAGTCCACGAAGTTGGTGCCCGGAACGAAGTCCCAGGCCTGGACGACCGTCCGATAGCCCGCTTCCTCCAGCGTCCAGGCGATCCATGAGGCCCATCGCTCATCCGCCGGTGAATAGCTGATGAAGAAGTCCAATGGGCCGGTTTCCGGGCGGGTTTCCGGTTCTCCGAATTCCTGGCGAGCCACCATGTCCGCCATCCTATGATCCGTCGTCAACCGGCTGTACAGCGTTTACTCTTTTCCGTGTGCGCGCCATACAACGCCTGCATCCACTGGACTGGCTGGCCGGAGGGCTGCTCGCCTGCGGTCTGCTGTGTCTGGCCACGGGCCTGCTTCCCACGGAGTCAGCCGGCCAGGCGATGATCCGGATCGGTCCTCTCCTCGCCTTCCTCGGCACGGTCATCGTGCTGGCCGAGCTCACCAGCGAGGCGGAGGTCTTCGACGTCGTCGCCTCGGGTGTGGCCCGCGCCGGGCGGGGCGGCTACGGACGGCTGTTCGTGCTGTGCGTGGCGTTCGCCTCGATCACCACGATCACCCTCAACCTCGACACCACGGCGGTTCTGCTGACCCCGGTGATGCTGGCGCTCGCGTCCCGGGTGGGCATCGCCACCGTGCCGTTGGCGATGACGACGGTGTGGCTGGCCAACACCGCCAGTGTGCTGCTGCCGGTGTCCAACCTCACGAACCTGCTGGCCGCGAACCGCGTGGCCCTGCGGCCCACGGAGATGGCCGCCACGATGTGGGCTCCCCAACTGGCCGCCATCGCCGTGACGATGGTCTGCCTGTGGGTGTTCTTCTGGCGCCGCGGCCGGCGCGGAGCGGAGGCCTACACTCCCCCGGCCCCGCACCGCCCCGGGGATCCGCTGCTGTTCCGGGTGTGCGCCGTGGTCTGTGCGGGATTCCTGCTGGCCATGCTGGTCGCCGATGTGCCGTTGTGGTCGGCGTCCGCGGTGGCTGCGGCCGTCGTGGTGGTGGCGTTCGCCGTCCGCCGCCGGGCCAGCCTGCGGCTCTCACTGGTGCCGTGGCGGCTGCTCGTCATGGTGCCGGGGCTGTTTCTGGTGGTGGAGGCGGTCAACGCCAACGGCCTGCACGAACTCCTGACCTCGGCGATCGGGTCCGACGGGGGCGCGCTCGGCATGTTCCGGGCCTCGGCGGTCGGCGCCGGCCTGTCCAACGTCCTCAACAACCTGCCCGTCTACCTGGCGGGCGAGTCGGCGGTTCCCCTCGGGAACCACCAGCAACTGCTGGCGCTGCTCATCGGTACCAACGTGGGCCCGGTGGTGACGCCGTGGGCGTCCCTGGCCACGCTGTTGTGGTTCGAACGCTGCCATGCACAGGGCGTACGGGTGCCGTTGCGGAGCTTCATGGCAACGGGCGCGGTGCTCGCCACGGGCGCGGTGGCGGCCTCGACAGCAGCGTTGGTGGCGACCAGGTGAGCGGGCGCAGCGGCGCGCTCCGGGGGACACGCTGAGGCCTCCCCGCACCCCGGGCCCGCGGCGCGCGGTCGGCCAACCGGCAGGTGGGACCCAGCCGTAGCGTGGCCACACCCGTGCCCGTCGTCATCGGACCTCCCCCTCCAGCACATCGCCGCGCCAGGCCGCGAGCCGGGCATCGAGCGGCCCCCGACCGTCCCACAGGTGCCGGATGACGGCGTCCCGTTCATGGGCCAGGACCGCCGCTTCCCACACGCACGGCGCAAGGCCCGACCGGCCGGGCCGCAGCCGGGCGGCCTCGCCGGTCGGACCGGCGAAGACGGCGAGGTCGGACATGTACCCCTCGATCCAGGTGTGGACGAGGACGTAGTCACCGTCGCCGCCGACGTGCACGAGCAGCACGGCGAGCCCGAGCGAACCCCGCAGCGACGCCGATGCCAGGTGACCTGCGGCGACGCGCAGCGCGGTCTGCAGATCCACGTCCGTCACGCGCCGACCCGGCGCCTCGATCGCATAGGGCTTCACCAGGTGCCCGGAAACCTCTCGGCCGCCCAGTGGCCGTACCGCGCGGGCGTGGTAGCCCTCGGCCGGCGCCAGCAACGCCTCCGGGTCCACAGCGGTCAAAGACGGGTCGAGCTGCGGCTCTCCGCGGTCGGTCATACGACCATGATGCGCGCGGGCGCCATCCGCCCAACGGCGTGCGGCATGAGCCGGATCGGCCCAGGTCACGTAGTCGGCGCACGGGGCCCGAGGCCCTACCGCACGTGGTCCAGGGCCTCGCTCCGGCTGACGAGGTCGAGCAGGTACGGCATGTCCTGCGGCCGTCCGGCGACAAAGCTGCGGTCGATGTCCGGCCCGTCGATGGAGCCCTGGAAGACGCCACCGTCCAGGGCCCGGATCTCCAGCCCCGCCTCCGCCGCGAGCAGCGCACCGGCGGGGAAGTCGATGGCCTCGGCCCGGTAGCCGACGAAGCCGTCGATGTCGCCGCGGGCGAGCATCGACCAGGTCAGCAGTGGCGCCCACAGCTGCAGCAGGCGGCGGGAGCGTACCTCCAGGGCCGACTTGAGGGTGCGCGCGGCCGGATCGTCGCGGGCGACGGCGTGCCCCTGGGTCCAGGCGAGCAGCGGCCCGGAGGCCGCGAGCGGGCCCGAGGGGCCGGTCATCCGCCCGTGCGGGCCGTACGCCCCGCAGCCGGTCAGGGCCGACCAGGTCCGGTCGGTGACCGGATCATGGATGACGCCGACCACCGGCTCGTCGTCCACGCACAGGGCGACGCCGACGACGTAGGCGGGCAGGCCGATGACGACGTTGTTGCTCCCGTCGAGCGGGTCGACCAGCCACGTCCGGCGCGGCCCCGGCGCGGACCCGCCGTCGCCTTCCAGGGTTCCCGACTCCTCGGCGAGGATCCGGTCGTGGGGGTAGCGCTCGTGGATACGTTGTACGACGAGCCGCTCGGCCAGCAGATCGAGGTCGGTGACCACATCGCCCTCGTCGCCCTTCGGCTGGATGTCGTACTCGTCCTGGAAGCGCGCGCGCACCAACGCGCCGGCCTCCCGCACGGTGGCGACGGCGAGCTGCTGTTCGGCCGCGAAGGGCGCTGTCGCGAACGCCTCGGGCGCGAACGGCCCTGTGCGGAAAGGCTCTTGAGCATCCTGCGGGCAGGCCGGCTCATTCGGGGTGTTGCCCATGGATCCTCCTGAGGGCGGAGCGCGCCGTCCGGGCGGTCTGTGCGGCGTCGCATGTCTGTCGTACCACCCGGTGCCCCGTGCCATCCACCGGTCCGAGGGAGAGGTCGGAGTGCCGGGGTAGTGAACGGCCGAGCACGAGGGTGGCGGCCGTGCTCCCGCTCGGGACGACGGTGCTGTGGAACGCCCCGGCCGGGAGGCGGTACACCTGCCCGCGGGCGCTGGTCTGCTCGGGGCCCGGCTCACAGCGGACCAGGCGCGAAGTCGGCTGGATCTCGTCCACCCCGGAAGGACTGCTGTGCACCTGGAAGACACGGTGGGTGGGCTGCACGGGATCCTGGCACACCCGGGACCTCAGGTTCCCGACCTCGCCGTAGAGCACGAAGCTGGTCAGCTCCCAGCTGTGGCAGTGCACGGGTGAGGTGGTGAGCTCGACGCGGTCGCTCGTCCCGGGCTCGAAGACGTGCACACACACGCCTTCGTCCCCGTCGCGCAGCACCGGCAGGCAGAAGAAGCCGAGTGGGTGGTACACGGCGCGCAGTTCACGCCGCCCGGAGGTGACGTCCTCCAGCGCGGCGACGGCCGCACCGAAGAGGACAGCGGTCTCCCCACCCTGCCCGATGGTGCGTTCGAGCATCCGATAGTCCATGGGACGTCGCCTGGGGCGGCTCACCTGATCTCCCGGAGGATGCTGAGGAGGCTGCGGTCTTCGGGCCGTAAGAGGTGACCGACCGTCGAAGGGACGGCGGCCCGGCGATGGCGGCGCAAGCTCCGGCGCGGATCGCGGGCCCGCACCCCCCGAGGCCCCCCTCGGCCGGCGGGCACCTCCTGGAGCGGCGGAAGCCCGGAAAGGCCTCGGGCCATGCCCGTGGAGCTGGTGTCGGTCGGCAAGGGTCCTCCCTGTCCGCAGTCCGCCGTGATGCAGGAACCCGGAGAGACGTCAGCTCCGGTACGGGTTCTCCGCATGCAGCGCCTTTTCGATGATCTCGCCGACGTCCGTGTCGGTGACGGTGGAGGGGAGCGCGAGGTCCAGCCTCTCGAAGAGCTGGCGCACTTCATCCACCGTGGGTTCGTCGCTGAGCGGCGCCGCGCGGTGCAGGTCGAGGGCGATCGCCTGTTCCCGGGCCTGGTGCAGCTCGGTGAGGTAGTAGTCGTACAGCGGACGCCCCCGGTCCACCAGGAGGTTGACCCGGCGCAGATCGTCCTGCGTGATGATCAGGCACGAGTCGGTGAGGTCGAACCGGAGGGTGGGGACCACGGAGGACAGATGGACGTCGATCTCCAGGACGTCCAGCCGCTGCTTGTGCCAGCAGGCGGCCAGGACGGTGGCGTACGACTCCTTGCGGGTGCGCTCGGCGCTCCAGGTCCGCCGCTGCGCCGTATCCCCCTGCCCGCCGTCGAAGGTGCGCCGGAAGCGGGCGTACGCCTCACATGCCTGTGCGTCCGACGGGTTGACGATGTCGATCTTCATCGTGAGGGAGCGGCGCTGCTCCTGCGCCTTCCGTACGCACTCGGGGAGCGTGACGGCACGCAGATACGTCCCGGTGCCGCCCTTGAACACCCAGCGGTCGGTCTCCTGACGAGCTTCGTCCAGAGCGCGCCGCACCTCGGTTCCGGACAACGACCGCACCATGGCGAGGTCTTCCAGCGCCTTCTGTGTGCCCGTCGTCGCCTCGCGGATGTCGGCTACCCGGCGCCGCCGTTCGGTGAGCGACCCGAAGACCAAGGCGGCCAGCACCAGCAGGGTCGCACCGGAGGTGACATTGTCCGAGACGGCGTCGCTGAAGATGTCCATCAGGCCGACGACCATGGCGCCGGAGATGGCCACGACCCCGTCGAAGTGCCTGATGACCCAGGCCACCGCGGCCTCGATCCTATTCGCCGAAGACCGTCCTGGCACCTGTCCTGAAGATGTGTTTCTGCGCGCCACTTGGCCCAACTCCTCCCCCGGGTACCGCAATCGTAGGAGCTGAACGGTACGGCCCGCCAGCGATTGTGATCTTTGAGGGGGACATCTGCGCCACCGGCGGAGACGACAGGCGCCACTCGCGCCGTCCGCGTGCCTCCGGGCCGCTGCCAGGAACTTCGGGGCGTGCGGCCGCGGCCGGGCTCCGGCTCCCGGTGCACCCCACGGCGGTCCGGTGCGACACGGCGGGAGCGATGCGATCCCGTACGGCCCGGTGGGATCCCGCCGTGTGCCCGGTGCGGGAATCCCCGGGGCTCGCCTGCTCCGTACGGCAGACGTCCGGCGTGCACCCCCCTTTCTATTACCGATAGTTGAGCTCAGCGAGCTCGGTCGCGAGCTTGGAGCGCAGACCCAGGTGACCGAGGAGCGGAAGCGCGATGTTGCGGGCGGTGCGGGCGATCACGCTGCGGGTCGTGGCTATCCGGGTCATCCGGTCGGTGAAGGCGACCACTCGCTCGGCCACCGGGCGGCGCTGCGCCTCGTAGCTCTCCAGGTTTCCGGTGACGAAGGCCCGACCGAGGGCGTAGCCGTCCTGGATACCGGTGTTCATCCCCTGGCCGCCCGCTGGACTGTGCACATGGGCGGCGTCTCCCGCGAGGAAGAGACGGCCGGTGCGGTAGTGGTCGGCCACCCGGTGGTGGACGCGGAAGCGGGAAGCCCAGACGAGACCGGTCACTCGGGCCTGACCGGGGGTGCGCTCGTCCAACACCTGCTGGACGAAGGCGAGAGTGGGCTCGGCGGGCGCCTCGTCCACCGTGGCGACGACGCGGTAGTGGCCGCCCGGGAGCGGGGCGACGACGGTGAGGCCGGCGGCGCCGAAGGTGAGGGACACCTCGCTGCGGCCCGGCACCCAGCCCATCACCACGTCGGCGAGGACGAACGACTCGGCGTACGCGCTGCCGGTGAACCCGATGCCCGACGCCTCCCGCACGGCGCTGTGCATGCCGTCGGCACCGACGGCATAGTCGGCGTGCAGGGTCTCCCCGCTGCTCATGGTGAGCGTCACACCCTCGTCGCCCTGGACCACGGCACCGACCTCGTAAGGCCGGTGCACCTCGCCCCCGAGGGTCCGCAGCCGGTCGAGCAACACGCTCTCGGTTTCGTACTGGGGAGCCATCAGGGTGTACGGGTACGGCGTGGGCAGGCGGTCGAACGGGACGGTGAGCAGCTTGCGGGAACCGTCGCGGACGGTGAACCGCGCCACCTGAACGCCGCGCCCGATCAGCTCCTGGGCAGCACCCAGCTCGTCGAGGACCTCGAGGGTGCGGGCGTGCACGACAGCGGCGCGGGAGGTGTTCGCGCCCTCCGGCAGCCGGTCCACGATGACGAAGTCGATGCCGGCGGAGGCGAGCGTGACCGCGAGCGCCAGCCCCGTCGGGCCGGCGCCGACGATGGCGACCTCTGTGCGGGCGGGGAGCGCGGCGGCGTTGTTCATGGTCACATCCCATGCTGTGGCGACAAGTCAGTCAACGCTTGTTGGCCAACACTTGTTGCCATACTGCTCCCGCTCGCCGTCAAAAGTCAACAGATGTAGGCCTACAGGCGTTGACTCTCTGGTGCGACCACCGGCCGGACCGGGCCTGGCCGCCGCCAAACCCGAAGCGGTCCCCTCCGGGTCATGCTCCGGAGGGGACCGCTTCGTCAGAACTCGTGGGGCTCTATCGGGAGTCGTTGAGCACCATGGCCGAACCGCCGCCTCGGCGCTTGGGTTCGGCCACCGCCGTGACCTTGCCCTGCGGCAGGAATTCCAGGGCAGCGACCGCCCCGATCTCCGGTGACGGGGTGAAGGCCTTCGGTGCGAGGACGAACCGGTGCCCCATGCCCTCCAGCTTCTTGCGTTCGGGCGAGTCGAGGAAGGCCGGTTCGGCTTCCGTAGCCGTCTGGTTCCGCTGCGACAGCCGCGGTGCGGCGACCGCCTCCGGCAGCGACATGCCGAGGTCCAGGCGGTTGACCAGGGTCTGCAGCACCGTAGTGATGATCGTGGCGCCACCCGGGGAACCGACCGCCATCATCGGCTTGCCGTCCCGTAGGACGATCGTCGGCGACATGCTGCTGCGCGGCCGCTTGCCGGGGCCCGGCAGGTTCGGGTCCGGCGTCCCCTTGGTGAGCGGAGCGAAGTCGAAGTCGGTCAGCTCATTGTTGAGGAGGAATCCGCGTCCGGGCACGGTGATGGCCGAGCCACCGGTCTGCTCGATCGTCAGGGTGTAGGAGACGACATTGCCCCAGCGGTCCGAGGCCACCAGATGCGTGGTCGAAGGGCCTTCGTGCGGCTGCTTGTTGCCGGTCTTGAGGTCACAGCCGGCATCCGGATGGCGCGGGTCGGCGGGAGCCAGCGGGCTGGTCAGCGCCTTGTCGGAACGGATCAGACAGGCGCGTTCCTTGGCGAAATCCTTGGACAGCAGCGCCTTGGTGGGCACGTCCGAGAACGCGGGGTCGCCCACCCAGCGGTTGCGATCGGCGAAGGAGATCCGGCTGGCCTCCAGGTAGTGGTGGAGCGCCTCGGCCTTGTCCTTCTTGGAGAGGTGGAAGCTCCCCAGGATGTTCAGCGCCTCCCCCACCGTGGTGCCACCGGCCGAGGACGGCCCCATGGAGTAGACGTCCAGACCGTGGTAGGCGGTCCGGGTCGGTTCCCTGCGCTTGGCCGCGTAGTCGGCGAGATCGGCCGTCTTCATGAGGCCGGGGCGGGCCTTGTGTTGGGCATTCGCGGCCATCGGCGGCTTCTGGACGGTCCGCACCACATCGCGCCCCACCGCTCCGTGGTAGAGCGCGTCGACGCCCTCACGGGCGAGCTGTCGATAGGTGCGGGCCAGATCGGGGTTGCGGAATCGGGAGCCGACCACCGGGAGTTTGCCCTGGGGCAGGAACAGGTCCGTAGTGGACTTGAAGTCCCGGAACCGCTTCTCGTTCATGGCCGTCTGGGCCCGGAACTCGTCGTTGACCACGAAGCCGTCGTCGGCGATCCGGGTGGCCGGGCGCAGGGCCTTGGCCAGGGAGACCGTGCCCCAGTCCTTGAGCGCCTTCTGCCACGTCGCCGGCGTGCCAGGGACACCGACGGACAGGCCCGAATTGATCGCGTCCTCAGTGGGGAGCGGCTTGCCCGAACGGTCGAGGAACGAGTCCGCGCGCATGCTGCGCGGAGCGGTCTCCCGGCCGTCGAGGGTGTGCACCTTCTTGGTCTTGGCGTCGTAGAAGACCATGTAGCCACCTCCGCCCACCCCGGCCGAGTAGGGCTCGACCACGCCGAGCGCGGAGGCGGTCGCCACGGCCGCGTCCACCGCGTTGCCTCCCTTGCGCAACACCTCGAGCCCGGCCCGGGAGGCGTACGGGTTGACGCTGGAGACCGCGCCACCACTGCCGGTGGCCACCGCCTTCTTCGCGGGCGGCCGCTCCTTAGCGTCGGCGGCCGACGGGGCGCTGTTGACCTGGCACGAGGTGGCCAGCAGGGAAAGACTGAGCGCAGCCGCTGATGCGACGACGACAGCGGCACGACGGACAGCCATAGGGCCTCCACGACTTCACTGTGATGATTGCGAGGGATTCCCGAAACCCTGGCACCGCTCGCACAGGGGATCAACGCTGAGCTGCAAGGTTTGTGCGAGATCTGAGGTTTCCGTCCAGTAACCAGTCCGGAGGCTCCAGGCCCATGGAAGCGGTTCCGGGGGCATGGCGGCGCCCGCGCACGCGGCGGATAGCGGCGATTGCGCCCCACGCATGTGCCGGAAAGCGACGATTGACGTGTGCGCCCCGCGCGCCCGGCGGAACGACGAGGAGTGAGCAGCGGATCGAACCATCGCCGCCACCGCCACAAACACCAGTCCCCGGCTGGACGGGGGAGACCAGCCGGGGACTACAGGTCGTGTGCCCCGCGCATCACAGTCGAAACGCGCCGGCTCGATCAATGTGCGCGCCCGCGCGAGCCCCTCACCGGAACACACCTGCCCACGCGGGTCCACACCGGTCCACGCGGGTCTATTCGGCGCCCGCACGGGTCTACTCGGTGCGGGTCATGCCAGGGCCCCTCGCCCCGCACCCCGCTCCCCGCTCCCCTGAGGGCTGCTCAGGTGGCGCGCCACCCCGACCAACGGCAGACCGCGATTTCCACCACCGGCCCGTCCGGCGGACGGTCGGCGTACTGCTGCCCGTACTTCCGCACGAGCAGATCCACGTACCGCGCCGACACCGCCGACTCCTCGGCCGGTGGCAGCACTACGGCGGTGCCGTCCGCCCGCGCCCACCACAGACGGTCCCAGTCCTCCTCATAACCGTCGACGAGGAGACACACCTCTTCATGGACACGAATGTTGGCCAGCCGCTTCAACCGCACCGACTGCTTCGGCTTGTGGTCCACGGCGAAGACCACGGTGTCACCGGTGAGGGCGAAGACCGCGGGGACCAGGTGCGGGCGGCCGGAGGCGTCGACGGTCGCGAGCCGGGCGATCCGGGCCCGGGCGAAGTGCTCCCGGGCCCGGCCGCTCGTCATCCTCGGCACTGCGGAACCCGTCGGCTCACCGGAAGCGCTGCGCGACGTCGGCGAGCTCGTCCAGGTAGGACAGCGTCTCGGCCTCCGGCATCGTGGGCAGGTAGAGCAACAGCCGCTCCACGTCGAGCTGGGTGTACTGCTCGACGATCTCGGGATCCTTCGACACCGCGTAGACGGTCACCGGTACGTCCCGCCCCGCGATGCTCCGCATGCGGTCGATCTTCGGCCCCAGCTCCTGGGGCGGCAGACTGTTGGCCAGCCAGGCGTCGCCGAAGGCGGCCACCCGCTCGAAGGCTGCCTCCCCGCCGCCCACGTAGACGGGCGGGTGGGGGCGCTGAACCGGCTTCGGCCACGAATAGACGGGGTCGAAGTCGACGAACTCCCCATGGAACTCGGCCTTCTCCTTCGTCCACAGCTCACGCATCGCCCGCAGCCGTTCGTCGACGAGGCGGCCCCGGGTGCGCGGGTCCGTACCGTGGTTCTCCATCTCCTCCTTGTTCCACCCGACGCCGATCCCGAAGACGGCCCGCCCGCCGGAGACCAGGTCCAAGGAGGCCACCTCCTTGGCCGTGATGATCGGGTCCCGCTGGGCCACCAGCGCAATGCCGGTGCCCAGCAGGATCCGCTCGGTCACGGAAGCGGCCGCGCTGAGCGCGACGAACGGATCGAGGGTGCGGTAGTAGATCTCCGGCAGCTCGCCGCCGGCCGGGTAGGGCGAGCGGCGGTCCACCGGGATGTGGGTGTGCTCGGCGATGAGCAGGGAATCGAGCCCTCGCTGCTCGACGGCGCGCCCGAGTGGGGCGGACGCGATGCCCTGGTCGGTGATGAAGGTGGCCACACCGAACTTCACAACGGCTCCCTCGGCTTCGGGTTTCCCGGAAGCGCAGGTTCGCACGTACGCGAGAACAGGATTCGCACGTACATGAGCCCGCACCTCCGCGGCGCGCAGGTGAGCCCGCACGTCCGCGGCCATATGCAGGTACCCCGATCGCCTCCGGCACAACAACCTGTACGGCCGACCGAGCGATGTGTCCTCCGGGTGGCCCGCGTGACGCGCATCGTGAGCCTTCCGACCGCCCGGCGCCTTCTATGTGACGACCTGACAGGATCCGCTTCGACGCCCCCTATCCAGTCGGTACGGCACGCCACTCGAACGCCTCCGCGCACCTCTGCCGCATGGAAGGACGGGTCAGGCCCCCGCGGGGCCCAGCAAGCTGCTCAGTCCTCGCCGACTTGCAGGAGCGAGACGACGAATCCGCCTCCGCGGCCGGCGACTACGCCGTCGAAGGTGTGCCTGGTGACCGGATTCCATGCCCGTCCGTTCTCCCAGGGAGAGTCGATGTTGGAGAACCATTCCGACCCCGGGCCCAGGATCGACATCACCTTCGTCGCAGCCTGCCGCGCGTGGGCGCGGTCGCGCCACGGGTGCCCGGGGAACACCAGGCTGTCGGTCGAGAGGCTGACCATCAGCCCGGCTGCTGTGTCACGCGTGACCGGGCGGAGCGCCGACTCGATCTCCCCGAGCGTGGTCGGTCCGGTGGCGCCTCTTACCGCCTCGTGAGCCCAGTCGGCTTCGGCGGCCTTCGCGAGGTCGTGCACATGGTGCGCGAGGTCAGCTCCCGCACTCCAGCACCAGCGCGAGTACACGCTCTCCTCACCGGCCAGGGAGGAGAGGAGCGCTTCGAGGAGAGCGGCATCGTCCGTGGCAACATCGTCCATGGCTGCATCCTCGCAGGGACCGGTGTGAGCGAGAGCTTGCGGACGCCCCACCTCGGCTCATCGGCGATCCCCGCGTTCAGGGACGGCGGCTGACGTCGACTCACGTGCCCCGAGATCTCCGAGACTGCCCGGATCGCAAAGACAGGACAGGGAGGGCGAGGGCTCCGCACGGGTCGATGCGCCTCACCGGCCGACCGACGCTCATTGGATAAAATTACGGTTAAATTCAAGGCTAAATTGTGCTAGCTTCGGGGGCGGAGGTAAAGCATGCCCACCGAGGAAGAGCTGTTCGCGGCGGTCGACGCGCTGCTGGAGGGTGAACCGCACCTGCCGTCACCGGCGGAGCGGGCACGGCTCCGGGAGGCGGCCGGTGTCACCCAGGCCCGTCTCGCCCAGGTCCTGCGCACGACACCGCAAACGGTGAAGAACTGGGAGCACGGCCGCAGCGAGCCTCGACCGCCCCGGCTGCAGGCGTATCTGCGACTGCTGGAGGGCTGGGCCGCTCAGCACCCGGCGCCGGAGCCGGACGGTCCTGCAGCACCCGCCCCGAGCCCCACTGCCGCACCCTCCACCCCGGTACCCGCACCGGCACCCGCCGTACCCCCACCCGCCCCCGCGGCCACGCCCGACACCAAGCCCTCGACAGCCGGACGCCCGACCGCAAAGCCGGCCACCGCGAAGCCGGCCGCACCGAAGAAATCGGCCCCGGCCGAGACCGACCCGCGCTTCGCGCACGGACCGCTCGCGGTACTGGACGGGGACGGATCGGCGTACTGCGTGGGGGGCCTGGTACTGGACTGCCCGGCCAAGACGTTCCCCGCGCTGGTCGAATGGGCCCTGACCGAAGCGAAGCTGGGCGCCACGAGGCTTCACCGCAACGGCAAGGACGCCGACCCGCTGATCGTCCTCACCAGCGCCGCCGCCGAGCGGCTCGGCCTCCCGGCCGTACTGGAGGACCGGCGCGGCCTGCGCCTCCCGGAGGACCACAAGGTCCTGAAGCAACTGGCCAAGGCGCAGTGGAAACTGACCAAGCGCGGGTTCGGCCCCTGGGCCCGGATCTACCGGCCCGCCGAACGCGGCAGGCGGCAGTGCGTGCAGTTCGCGATCCTCCCGTGGGGCGCCCTCGACGCCCGCTCCTGGGGGGACACCGGCCAGTTGCCGCCGCCCGATGTCGCCGCGGTGCTCGGCACGTACGCCACCCGTGTCCTCACTCCGCGGGGGTCCACCGCCGTCTGCGGCCTGGAGCTGATGAGCGCGCTGCGCCCGCCGACCCGTGCGGTCAAGGACGCGGCCACCGGTTCCTGGGCGTCCGGGCCGAACCCGGGCTCGCTGACCGAACCTGTCGACCCCGCACCGCCCGAGGCCCCCGCCGAGCATCCCCTCGTGGCCGCCCTCTACCCCCGCCACCACGTCCGCACCCCGGACCAGGTCATCGACGAGGAGGCGTACGACTGGTTCCGCCCCCTCACCGACGAGGAGTGCACCCAGGGCTACACCCATGCGGTCGGCGTCGACGTCAACATGGCCTTCGCCGCCGCCGCCAACCGCCTCGTCATCGGCACCGGCCCGGCAACCCACGTACAGAACCCGGCGTTCGAGCCGAAGCTGCCCGGCTCCTGGTTGGTCGACCTCTCCCATATCGAGATCGATCCCCGGCTACCGAATCCCTTCACGCCCAAGGGGGTCCGGCCGAGCGGGCCTGCCTGGTACGCGACCTCGACCGTCGCGTACGCGGTGGAGCTCGGCTACGAGGTGGCACCGACCGAGGCGTACGTCCGCCACGAGCACGCCGCCTACTTCGACGCCTGGTACACCCGCCTGCGCGACGCCTATATCGCCACCATGGCCGACCTCGGGGTCACCACCGGCATGCCCGACGAGGACTTCCTCGCCGCGATGGACCGCCACCAGGGCGTGGACCCGGGGCAGGCGGCCGTGCTGTCGGCCATCAAGTCGACGGTCAAGGGCGGCATCGGCAAGCTGCGAGAACGCCCCCAAGGCATCAAGCACAAGTTCGGCGAGCCGTGGCCGGCCCTCCAGCGCCCGACCTGGAGCCCGCACGCCCGGGCCGAGCTGATCGGCAAGGCGCGCACCAACCAGCACCGCAAACTCATGGCATGGGCGCGGGCCGGTCTCTTCCCCGTCGCGATCCTGTCCGACTGTGCCGTCTACCTCTCCCACGGCCCCGGCCCGCTGGACTTCATGCCCCGCACTCCCGAGGGCAAGCCGCTGCCCGGAGGGTTCCGCCTCGGCGTCAGCCCCGGCATGGTCAAGCACGAAGGCACCCGGGACTTCCTGTGGCTCGCCCGGACCATCGAGGACGAGCAGATCAACCCGGCCCGTCACATCAAGGGCGACGACGCCCCCGACAGCGGGGAGTAGGGACACACGATGGGCCTCCTCGGCGACAGCCTCGACAAGGCCGCGGCGAACACCGCCACCCGCCCGATCCCGAAATCGGCCGGCGCCCAGGTACGGTTCCTGGTCAAGCAGGAACGGGGCTCCACCAAGGCCGTCGCGCAGCTGCTGAACGTCTCCCAGCGCACGGTCGAGCGCTACCTCACGGCGCAGATCAAGCGGCCCCGCAAGGATCTCGCCGCCCGCATAGAGCGCGAGGTGCGCAAGCGGTGGCAGCCCCGGGTGCGCGACAGGGCGAAGAAGAACGCGGCCCGTACCGGCGGCATCGTCATCGAGACGCGGGCCCGGTTCGGCTTCACCGCCGCGCCCGGCACCACCGACGACGGCCGGATCCGCCTCATCACCCAACACCTGCCGCCCGCCTATGCGGCCCGCCTGTTCGAGGCGCAGGCGTCGGGCGCCACCGAGCAGCAGTTGCAGAACATCGCCGCCGAGGGCCTGCAGGAGATCTACTTCAAGGATCACGGCCGTCGCGCCGACGGGCTGCAGGTGGAGTTCACCGACATCGACTATGTCGAGCTGGACTTCTGACGCCGCGAGGGTGCACAGAAGAGGCAGGACGGTGTGACTGAGCGCTCGGCGGGACCCGGAGTACCTCAGTCGGCCGCTTTGGCGCTCAGCCCCTACGTACGGGTGTGCCGCGGCTTGTGAGGCCTGAGCAGGTCCTCCACAAGGGTGTCCACCAGACCACGCGGGATGCTGGACCCCGTCAGGGCGCGATAGACGATCGGGCCGACGAGAGCGTCCATCGTGGCGTCGGGACCGAGTCCGGGCGAGACCTCGCCGGCCTCGATGGCGCGCGCGAGCATGTCGCGTTCCTGTTCGCGGCGTGGGCCGAGATAGCGCTGGTGAAAGCTCTTGGCCGTGCCGGGATCGCGCTGCGCCTCGGCGATCAGCGCGAGCAGGACCTTACCGGCGGTGTCGCGGGTGAGGAACCGCGCGAAGCCGCGCAGGTAGCCACGGATGCTCTCGGCCGTGGGCTGCTCCGTCGGGACGGGAAGGCGTTTGTTGCTGTCTTCGATGAGCGTGTCGAGGAGGATCTCGACCTTCGAGGGCCACCAACGGTAGATCGTCTGCTTGGCGACGCCGGCACGGCGCGCGATGGCCTCGACGGTGAGAGCGCCGAAGCCGTGCTCGACGAGCAGATCGTCTGCGGCATGGAGCACAGCCAGACGTGCGGCCTCGTCGCGACGGTTACCGGAGCGCGGCCTGCGGGGCGGAGAGCTGGCGGCGGGCATACGAGACACCCTACCCGTCAGCGGCGCCCAGGGCATTGCCTAGACGCAACGCCGCGTCTAGTCTGAACTCTCCACCACGAAGGAGTGCACATGTCCGCCACGTCCCACCGCCAAGCGCTCATCATCGGAGCCTCTCGGGGCTTAGGCCTCGTCCTCGCAGGCGAGCTCGCTCGACGCGGCTGGCGAGTCATCGCCACGACACGCCAGAACGACAGCGAGTTGCACGCGAACGCCGACGTCTGGAACGGACGACTGGAGGTCGAATCACTGGAGATGACAAGCTCCGAACAACTGGCCGCGCTGCGCGAGCGACTGGCGGATCGTCAGCTCGACCTGCTCTTCGTCAATGCCGCGATCGACCGCGGCAATCTGTCGATCGACGAGGTCTCGACCGACATGTTCACCGAGGTGATGGTCACCAACGCGTTGAGCCCGCTGCGCACACTCGAAGCCCTCCGCGGACTCGTCGCACCCGGGGGAACCGTCGCGGTCATGTCCTCCGATCAGGGCAGCATCTCGCGAAACACCGAGGACGGGTACGAGCTCTACAAGGCCAGCAAGGCCGCGCTCAATCAGCTGATGCGCAGTTACGCCACCCGCTATGCCAACGACGGACAGACCAAGCTGCTCCTCGACCCCGGCCACAATCGGACTCGGCTCGGCGGACCCGACGCACCGCTCGACCCGCACGACAGCATCCCGGCCGTCGTCGACATCCTCGAAGCGCAGGCCGGCGCTCCCGGCCTGCAGTTCCTGGATCGTCACGGCGAAACCGTCCCCTGGTAGAACTCCGGGGCCACAGTGCCGGATTGCCCCCGCGCCACGGAGCGCAGAGCATCCACGCTTTCCCCACGGAACTCCCCCGCCACGACCAGCCCTCCTCGACCTCCAGCCGCTCAACCGCCGTCACCAGCAAGGCGACTCCGGTACGCCGGTCCCTTTGCACCCCTGGCTGTCCTAGGGTGACGCTGTCGAGGCACGCAGGCAGAGGGGGACGATCGTGGATCCGGAGATCGCAGCGTTGGCAGGGACCGCAGGGACCACTCTCGTCACTCTGCTGGCGACCGACACCTGGCACAGCGTCAGGGACAGAGTGGTCGCACTGTGGCAGCGGGCCCGGCCCGACAGGGCACCGGCCGTCGCCGCCGAACTCGACGTCACGCGGGAGGAGTTGCTGGGCGCCCGCGCCGCGGGTGACGAGGCGGTCGAAGCCGAGATGGGCTCGGAGTGGCAGGGCCGGATCCGCCGACTGCTCACCGCCCATCCGGAACTCGCCGGTGAACTGCGCACACTGCTGGCCGAACTCGCCCCGGACACCGCCCCCGCCCCCACCATCACCCAACACGCCACCGCCTCCGGCCAGGCCCACGTCTACCAGGCCGGTCGGGACATGCGGATCAGCGGGGCGGACGGCTCATGACCGAGCGTCGGGGGCACCTGCGGGTCCCGCATGCTCGGGCTGAAGGGGGACGCCGAGGAGGCAGGCCGCCTCGCCGGCAACGCCTGCGCCGACGCACACCGACCGCATCCTCGGTTCCGCACATCCCCTCACGACGAGGTGTGTCGTTGCGCAAGGGGCAGCCGCTCGCTCCCATGAGGGCTGAGAGATGAGGGCTGAGGCAGTTCACCACCGGAAGGGAAACGGGCCTCGGGCCCGTATACGACTTCGAGGACTGGCGGCGCAGGTAGGGGTCGGCCATACGTGGGATCCGCCGACCGCAAGGCGGCCGACTACTGGCCGTAGGCCGGATCTGCCGGTCTTCACTCTGGGCGGCCGGCTTCCTCGAGCTCCCGCCCCTGCCTCCCGAGCGGGCCGGAACATGGCAGTGCGCCGCAGGTGCAGGAACCTGCGGCGCACTGTGTGGCCGATGAGGTGACGTCGCCTCTCACCGACCGGCTGGGGGTGATCAGTGGCGGTGGCCCCGGCCCCAGCTTTCGATGTCGACGACCCGGCGGTGGTCGTTGCTCAGGACCGCGGTGCCCCGGTGGTTGTCCCAGACGTAGTCACGCCGGTCCTGGTAGAGGTCCCAGCGGTTGTCACGGCCGATACCGGTGTGGACTCGGACCTGGGAGTGGCCGCCCAGGCGGACGTTGCCGAAGCGGTAGATGTGGCCGGCGCGGTCCGACAGGGTCCAGCCACGCAGGTTGACCGGCATGCGGCCGGTGTTCTTCACCGTCACGTACTCGGCGTTCAGACTCCGGTTGGAGTGGTCGTCACGCCCGGGGCTGTCGTACTGGATCGCACCGAGCACCACTGCCGAGCGGTGATGCCGAGCCGGAGAGTGGCCGTGGCCGGCCGCCGCGGCGGGGAGGACGGCGGTGGCCGCCAGAGCCGCGGAACCGAGGACCGCGGCGGCGATACGCGAAGTGTTACGGAGCACAAAAACCCCCTGGATACGGCACCCATAACGAGGTGCCGGAAACCGGATACCCGGCCGGTTTGACCGGGCTCCCACACAGTGACGCCTCGTCACGCCTTGACGGAAGAAATCCGGTTTGGTGTTACAAAACACAGACATATACACAACCACACCACGCCAGGCGCACACTCCCCCGCGCTCACCAGCGCAAACACGACACCCCGTACACCCATCCAGGCGCCGCAAGGGTTACTGGCGGTGTACAGCTGGTGGTTGTCGCGCGCCTGCTCCGTTGGCAAGCACGGTCCGTGGGTGGTGCGGCTCGGGTGCGCCCCGGGATCCGGTCATACGGAGAGCGTCCGGCGTCCGGCGTCCCACGATCACCTCATGGGGCAGGGCGTCCCAGCAGGTCAGCGCCCACGGCGTCCCGTGAGATCCCCGGCCGGCCGGTGAGGGTGTTCCGTCGTCGGCCCGATGGACATGATCGGTGCGGCGAGGCGGGAGGGCGCCGCTGCCCGTGACGGTCGGCCGTCCTGCCGGCGAGCCGTCCTCTTCGGGGAGTGGGGCCCCATCGACCCTCGCCTCGCATTGTCGTCACGAAGGGAACTCGGCTATGTCCACCCACCTGTCCGCTCGGAGCGGCTTAGTCGCCGTACTGGCCGCGGTTGCGCTCGCCGCGCCCGTCGTCGTCGCCGACACCGCGGCCGCGAGCGGTTCGAAGCTGACGCACGCGCAGGCCGCGAGCAAGTTGCGGGCGGCCGGTATCAGCTGGACCTCCAGCGGTCACTGCTCGAACCGCAACAACCGGCGATGCACCTCCTTCACCCGCATCAACTCCGGCACGATCAAGGGGATCATCGCCTTCAAGCGGGCCGGCCGCTGCGCGGTCACCATCACCGGCGGCACCGAGACCGGCCATGCCTCAGGCCAGTACAGCCACTGGAACGGCTACAAGGTGGACATCTCGCCGACCGGGTGCGTCACGAACTACATCAAGCACACGTTCCGGTACGCCGGTAAGCGTGGCGACGGAGCACCCATGTACAAGTCCTCCACGGGCAACATCTACGCCCGGGAAAGCAGCCACTGGGACATCACCTACAAGTGACGGGGAGGGGGAAGCCCACCATGCGCAGCGTCATACGTCTCGGGGGCACCGCAGCGGCCTCGCTCCTGTTGGCCCTGTCCGGGGCCGTGCCAGGGAACGCGGCTCCCAGCGCGGCCGCGGCCTCGGCGCACTGCACGGGCAGCGGTTGCGTCGGCAAGAGTCCCATGCGCACCGGCTGCGACCGCCATGCACGCACCGTCCGCCGCAGCGCCGAGGTCGGTCCCCTGGTGGAGCTGCGTTTCAGCTCGTCCTGCCGGGCGGCATGGGTCCGCGTCACCCACGCTCGGGGCGGTGACCGCATCGAGGCCCGGAACAGGGGCGGCGTCTGCCGGCACACGACCTGCTACGCGAAAACGGTGGCGGCGGGCCGCTCCTCCGCGTACACCGCCATGGTCAACGACAAGGGGACCAAGGCCTGGGGCTGTCTTCACCGGCGGAACGGCACCATCGTGTGCACGGAAGCGTACTGACCGACCGGCGGGGTGGGGGCGCGCAACGTCGCGTCCCCACCTGCATGTGCGGCCGGAAGCCCCGAACCCCCGACTTCGGGCTTCGGGCTTCGGGCTTCGGGGGATCAGCTGCCCCACGTTCAGGCCTTGTTCGGGGTCTCCACTCGTGGACCTGCTCCCGGACGAACGTCCCGATACACCCGCGAGAGCGCGCACCTTAGACTTCCACTGCGGCTCGTCCGCCGACCCCGCCCACAGAGAGGTGCCCCCGTACCGAGCAGTCCGTCCCGCTTCCCTTCCCGCCCCGGCAGCGCTCGTCCCTCCCCCACTCCGACGATGTCGTACGCGCCGCCCCTCGCGTCCAGTGACGTCCAGTGATGTCCGGACTCCCAGCACACGGCTTCCCCCCACCCGCAGAAGGACAACCCCACTCGTGAAGAAGAGCGCGATAGCCGGCGGCTGCATACTCGGCCTTTTCGTGATCGCAGGCGCCTACCAAGGTGCCGCCGCCACCAGTGACCCACTGACCCTCGCCGAATTCCATCGGCTCAAGGCCGGCAGCAGCGAGAAACTCTTGTTCACCTACGCCAGCACCTGCCAACAGGACAGCGAAAAACTCGCCGACGACTATCCCGTCACCTGGACGTGCTACGGCGCCGACGGAAGCAGCAACGCGGTGTTCTTCTACTCCGAGGGTGTGCTGTTCAGCAAGGCGCAGACCGGACTCACGTAGACCTTGCCCGGTTGCGGGGAGTTTGACGAGGGGCCGAGCGGGCGCCGGAGAACGGCGCTCACTTGCCCGGCGTCTCCGCCAGCCGGAAGGGGCCCGCGGCGCCGGGGCCGAACATCACCGGCAGGTTGCGCCCCAGCGGCACCACCACGACCGGCTCTTCGCGGTACTCCCTGAGGAAGTTCTCCAGGGGCTCCCAGATGAGGCTCCGGTACCCCGACTCGCTTCGCTGGGGCTCGAAGGAGAGGGTCAGCGCAGAGTCCATTACGGTGACGCTCACGGCGTCCACTTCCAGCCACTCTCCACCGATCCAGGCTTCGAGCCTCACGTATGACATGGGGTAAGGGTGCCTTGCACCTCACGCCGCCCGCAAACCAGCCCCACGCAATGCCTCCGCAACGCGTGCCCGGCCGACGGCCGCTCGGTCCGGAAAGAACCTCATTTGCGGGAGTCGGTCCGCACGAGGTCTGCGGACGCCGGCCCGCGCGAGCCGGACGGGTCTCCCTGGACGGGACTTGCCGGACGGGACTCGCCGAGCGGAACTTGCCGGACCATGGGCGGCAGACCGTACGCACCAACCGGCACCGGCCGAAACCGGACTCGGGGCCGTCCGCCATACCGGCCCTGGCACCGCGCTCTGCCGTCCCACGCCGACGCCAGCCCTCAGGCCCGCGTCCCCGCAGGCCGGAGGGCTGGGCGTCCCAGGTTCTCCCCCGTCCCCGGCATGGCTGGACGTGCCGCCGTACGGATCCGGACTCTGATGGCACAAGCGGGGTGCGCACGGCGTAGGGCAGCCCGGTCCGTCATGGAGAGGGAACGTGGTCATGGGAAAACATGCGTCGAAGAGGCGTCAGGGAACGAAAGGGCCGTGCCGCCGAGGCTCAAGCAGGCTCGTCCGAAGGGTCCGTATGCGCCTGGGGCGACCGAGACCGGGGCGGCGCGGGGACGAACTCCACCGCCGCCACGTGCTCTCGTGAACTGCGGTCCAGCAGGACCACCGATATCGCCTCCCGCACCGGGTCGGCGGCCGGGGTCGCCGGTGGTGCGGACTGCTTCTGTTCCGGGAGCCTGACGCCCTGCGCGGATGAAGTGTCGGCTTCGTCGCCGGCGACCCGTAGGGCACGCGGCTGCGCCGTGCCGGGTCCGGACAGGGCTCCGAGCAAACGGTCGAGGCCTCGGCGATGTCGGACGAAGGCGCGTCGCGGGGCCAAGCGGCCGCGCGCCTTCTGGCCCGACAGCGCCTCGGCCACGCCGACGTCCAACAGCACCAGGTGCAGTTCGCGTCCCTGGCGTCCGGCGCTTCTGGCCAGCCACCGGCGCATCCACGGGCGGCCACCGCAGTCGTGGACCAGCACCGGCTCGCCGTCGCGCACCGCCGTACGCAACCACCGGAAGTACCGCCACCGCGCCCACGGGCGGTACACCGCGTACGGCAACCAGGACGGCATCACCGCCTCGCAGGCGACATGGACGACTCGCGGATCGACCACGGACGCTGCCTCGGACCAGCGCCGCAGCAGAGTGCTCTTACCGCTCCCCGGCAGGCCGGAGACCACGACCACCGCCCCCGCGGGATACGACAGCAGAGCCGGCACGTCTCCCGGGCCCCGCAGGTCCACCAGCCCGTGCGGCCGCAACGCCCCTCCCTCGTGTCCCTCGTGCGGAACAACAGACTCCTCCGCTGCCCCCGGCCAGACCGAATTACCCACTACCCGTCCTTTGACCTCACTGAATTCCCCGCACAGCCGCGACGAGCGATCCTCACACAGTGCACAAGGCATGCAAAGCCGGGACGGTTGGTACCAGTTGCCACCGGCGCTCGTAGCGGCGCGCCCGCCCGGGTACTGCCGGTCTGCCCGGGTACGACCGCGGACTGCCGTCGCCGGGAAGGGGCTCGGGAAGGGCGCCGCTCAGCACCCCGGCTGCGTCGAGGTCTAGGGGGTGTCGTTCGGGTCTGCGCGCAGAACGCCGTACACGGACCAGACCACGGAGACCAGCGGTACGGCGACGACCGCCCCGGGCACCCCCGCCGTGACGCTGCCGCAGATGACCGAGAGCGCCACCACCACCGGATGCAGTTGGACGGCCCGGCTCATCACGAGGGGGTGCAGCACATGGCCCTCGATCTGTCCGATGACCACGATCAGCAGCACGACGACCGCGGCCACCAGTGGCCCCTTCGCTGCCAGTGCCACCACGGCGGCCACGGCCAGTGCCACGGGCGAACCCACCAGCGGGATGAAGGCGGCGAAGAACTCCAGCACGGCCAGGGGCACGGCGAGGGGCACCCTCAGGACGAAGAGCATCACCCCCACCAGCACCGCGTTGGTGGCGGCCACCACCACGATCCCGCGGGTGTAGCCGGTGAAGGTGATCCACGCGGCACGCCCCGCGAGACGTACGGGATGGCGCCCGCGCCCCGGCAGCTGACCGCCGAACCACTCCCACATCCGGTCGCCCGAATGCAGGAAGAAGACCGAACAGAACAGCGCCAGCACGCCCACCGTCAGGACTTCCACCACTCGGCCCACGCCGCTGAGCGCCGTGCTGATCAGACTCGCGCGATGGCTCGACACGAACCGCGACACCCGGTCCTGCAGATCCGAAAGCGTCCCCGGACGCACGCGGAACGGCGGTCCTTCGAGCCACCGCTCGATCCTGGAAACACCCCCGACGAACTCCCGGCGCAGCCCTTCCCACTCACCGGCGACATTCGCCCCGATCAGACTCAGGACACCGAAGAGCAGCAGGATGCCTAGCAGCAGGCCGACCGTGACCGCCACGGACCGCGGCATCCAGCGGTTCAGCAGACGGACCGACGGCTCCAGAAGGGCCGTCAGCACCAGGGCCAGAAAGACCGCCAGCGTCACCAGGTGGAACCGCCCCAGCGCCGCGAAGATCGCGTAGACGGCCGCACCGACGACGATCAGGCGCCACCCGTATGCGGCCGCCACCCGCAGCGACCGGGAAACCTCGGCGGCCACCCCCGGACCGCGATCCGGCCTGTCCCCCACCGACCCGCGCATGCCCATGGCCCGCGCCCCTCGGGCCGGGCGCTGCGCACTGTTCCTGCGCTGCCGCGCCTTGACCCCGTGGGCGGCGGGGGAAGGCCCGCGCTCCCTGCCGGATCGGTTCCGCACCTGGCCGCCACCACCTCCCACCCCTCCCGTGCCCGGGGCCGGAAGAGGGACGCCTGCCGCGCGAGGGACGGGACCCCGGCCTCCGCGCATACCCCAACGAGGTATCACCTCGATGGCGCCTTCGAACGTGTGCGGGCCCGCATTCCCCCAAAGGCACGCGGCAGCGGACGGGCAGCGGACCGGCGGGCCGCACGGACACCGACGAGCCGGCATCACGGATGCCCGGTGAGCCCCCGCTCCGGTGCTCCGGCCGAGGGCTCACGCTGGGAGGGGAGGCCCCTTCCGCTCCCCGCCGTCGGAGCGGGCGCAGAAAAATCTTCCGGCCGGTCGTGGCCCGGTGTCGATCCGGGACGAGGTCATTCGTATAGAGGGTGAGACGCCGGCACGGCGTCGGCGCACCGCTCGGCCAAGGAGGCACACCATGACGCACTACCTGCTCAGCATCTACCAGCCCGACGGGGACGGGACCCCGCCGCCGCCGGAGTTCCTGGAGCCGATCATGCGGGATGTGGAGGCCCTGCAGGCCGAGCTCAGAGCGGCCGGCGCCTGGGTGTTCTCCGGGGGCCTGCATGCGGCGAGCACGGCCACCGTGGTGCGCCAGAAGGACGACGAGACGCTGACGACCGACGGGCCCTACATCGAGGGCAAGGAGCACCTCGGTGGCTTCACCGTCATCGAGGCCCCGGACCTCGACGCCGCGCTCGCATGGGGCCGCAAGCTCGCCCGCGCCACCACGCTCCCCATCGAGGTCAGGCCATTTCAGCACGGGTCCTGCGGGTGACCTTCCGCATGCCGAAGGCGACCGCATCCGACATCTCCGGTGTGTTCCGCGAGGAGTACGGCCGTGCGGTCGCCGTCCTGGTCCGCGTCTTCGGTGACATCGACGTCGCCGAGGAGGCGGTCCAGGACGCGTTCACCACGGCGGCCGAGCGCTGGCCGTCCACCGGGCTGCCCCCGAGCCCGGCGGGCTGGATCATCACCACCGCCCGCAACCGGGCGATCGACCGCCTCCGCCGGGAGGCCTCCCGCGAGGACCGGCAGGCCCGCGCCGCACTGCTGCACGCCGGGGACGCACCGGCCGAGGAGGGACCCGTGCGCGACGACCGGCTACGCCTGATCTTCACCTGCTGCCACCCCGCGCTCGCCCCCGCCGCCCGGGTCGCCCTCACCCTCCGGCTCCTCGGCGGGCTCACCACCGCGGAGATCGCCCGCGCCTTCCTGGTCGCCGAGCCGACCATGGCGCAGCGGATCGTCCGGGCCAAGGGCAAGATCCGCGACGCCCGGATCCCGTATCGGATCCCCACCGACGCCGACCTTCCCGACCGCCTCCGGGCCGTACTGGCCGTCGTCTATCTCGTCTTCAACGAGGGCTATACGGCCAGCTCGGGCGAGGCGCTGGTCCGCGACGACCTCTGCGGGGAGGCGATCCGCCTCGGCCGGCTGCTCGCCGAGCTGATGCCCGACGAACCCGAGGCCGTCGGGCTGCTCGCCCTCATGCTGCTGACCGCATCGCGCCGCGACGCCCGTACCGGCCCGGACGGCGACCTCGTACTGCTCGCCGACCAGGACCGCCGTCGCTGGGACCACCGTCTCATCGCCGAAGGCCATGCCCTCGTCCGGCAGTGCCTGCGACGCGACCAGCCGGGCCCGTACCAGATCCAGGCGGCGATCCAGGCCGTCCACAGCGACGCGCCGACCGCGGCCGACACCGACTGGCGGCAGATCCTCCAGCTGTACGACCAGTTGCTCGCCCTCGACCCGAGCCCCGTCGTGGCCCTCAACCGTGCGGTCGCGGTGGCCGAGGTCGAGGGGCCGCAGGAGGCACTGGCCCTCGTCGACGGCCTCCGGCTCGACCGCTATCACGTCTTCCACGCCGTCCGTGCCGACCTGCTCCGCCGCCTGGGCCGCACCACCGAGGCGGCCCTGGCGTACGAGAAGGCGAGCGCCCGCACCGAGAACGCGGCCGAGCGCCACTTCCTGGAGCGCAGACGGCGTTCTCTGCCCCCGGAGGGGTGAGACCGGCCGCTACGCCGATGCCGCGGTGAGTGACGGGAGCGAGGTGGGCGGTACGGGGGTGGTGGCATCCAGGATCTGGCATGCGTCCGCATCGTGGGCGAGAACCGCGGTGAGGGCTTCGTCCGCCTGACCGTGCGACTGGGTGTCCGGCAGCACGGTGATCGACAGATGGCGCAGGAGCTCGGTATGTGCGGCCAGGACCTGACGGGTGCGAGTATCGCCGTGGTCGGTGAGCAGGAGGCGGGCCGCGGTGTTGGCGGCGCGCAGTCGGGGCTGGTGGATGCGGCGGTGGGAGCGGGGAAGGGCCCGCCAGGCGGTGTTGGCCACGGTCACCAGGCGCCAGATCTCGTTGTCGGCCGGTTCGGTGTCGTAGAAGCGCAGGCCGTAGCGGCTCACCAGCCAGTAGGAGCCCGCCAGGATCAGGGCCGCTGCGGTGTCGAAGGCCAGCCAGAATTCCAGCAGTTGGGGCTGCCCGCAGGCCGCTCGTACCGCCAGGGCGGCTCCGGCGCCGCCGGCTCCGAACAGCAGCGCCGCGGCCAGCAGCAGGAGGAGGGCGGCCGGGAGGGCGCCGATCCCGTTGTCGCTGTCCAGGCGCGCCATGCCCTTCCAATGGGGCGCCAGATAGCGGGCGTAGCGGGCCGGTTTGGGGGCGGGCTCGATCAGGGCGATGCGTCCGGCCCAGCTGACGCTCTTCGGCCTGTTCATATGCTTGGTACCGGAGACAGGGCTGCTACAGGGAATCATGTGAGCGACAACGAGCCGTGAGGGAAAACGCGACAGGCGGGGCCGAGGTTTAGTCGGCAGATTCCTCCCACCGGCCGGGCGCGCGACGCATCGGACGGAATGCGCCGGTGGAACACCTGGCCGATCATCCGACGCATGGTCACCGGAATGCGTGCTCCCGCGGGGCCCGTGTGGCCGACCGGGCGGCCCGTTCGTTCCCGCTTGTACGGGCTGTTGCTCCGGTACGAGCTGGGGTGACCGTCGGGGGCGCGTCCGCTCGCGCGACCGCGGCCGGGGCGGGGTCCCCGGCCGGACGGGGGGCCGGCCGGGGACTACAGAGCGTGTGCCCTGCTCACCCTCACCGAAACGCGGGGCCCGGCTGAAGTTCGCGCCCGTGCAGGCGGGTTGGTACGGAGCAAGCAGGGCGGTGCAGCACAGGCGGGTGGGCGCAATGGCGGCAGCCGGAGGTCCCGCGTGGGTGAACCGCGGCCGGGAGTTACGGCGCGTCCCGTTCCTCCGGGCGGTGTTCCTCGGGGATCGGCTGCTCGAACCACACGACCTTGCCCGTGCTCAGCCGGGTCGCTCCCCAGCGCTGGGCGAGCCGGTCGACCAGGAACAGGCCGCGTCCGCCCTCGTCACCCGCCTGGGCACGCCGCATCCGGGGCACCTGCGGCGAATCGTCGCCCACCTCGCAGCGGAGCACATCGGTGCGCATCAGCCGCAGGGCGATCGGCCGGGAGGCATAGCGCACCGCGTTGGTCACCACCTCGCTGACCAGGAGCTCGGTCGTGTCGAGCATCGGGTCCAGGCCCCAGCGGTGCAGTGCCCTGCGGGTCAGCTGCCGGGCCCGGCCGGCGGTCTGCGGTTCGGGGTTGAGGTACCAGTACGCGACGTTGCGCGGCGGGAAGCCGTCGAACCGGGCGGCGAGCAGCGCGACATCGTCGTCCCGGGTGCCCTGGTCGAGGATCGTCAGCACCGCGTCGCAGAGCATTTCCAGCGGCGGGGAGGCGACCACGGAGGCGGCCGCTTGCAGGCGGGTGCGCAGCAGCTCCACTCCGGTCCGGACATCCCTGCTCCGGGACTCGACGAGGCCGTCGGTGTACAGGAGCAGGGTCGCTCCCGTGGGGGCGGGCATCTCCACGGATTCGAAGGGGACACCGCCCACGCCGATCGGCGCGCCGGGCGGGATCTGCAGCAGTTCGCCCACCCCGTCGGGGTGCAGGAGTACCGGGGGCGGATGGCCCGCGTCTGCCACCAGGAGCCGCTGCGATATCGGGTCGTAGACGGCGTAGAGGCAGGTCGCCATGTGGTCGCTGCCGAGGCGCTGGGCCTGCTCGTCGAGGTGATGGAGGACCTCTTCCGGCGGCAGGTCGAGCCCGGCGAGGGTCTGCACGGTGGTGCGCAGCTGGCCCATGATCGCGGCGGAGGTCATCGAATGGCCCATGACGTCGCCGACGACCAGCGCGACACGGTTGCCGGGCAGCGGGATCGCGTCGTACCAGTCGCCGCCCACCTGGGAGGTCTCGGCGGCGGGCAGGTACCGGCTCGCCAGTCGGACACCTGTGGTCTCGGGGAGGGAGGAGGGCAGCATCGTGAGCTGGAGGGCGTCGGCGAGTGAGGCTTCCTGCCCGTCGAGGATCACTTTGTCGACACCGAAGGCGGTGTGGGTGGCGAGCTGGGAGGCGACGAGGAGGTCGTCCTCGGTGAAGGCGAGCCGGTCGGCGCCGCGCAGGAGGGCGACGGTGCCGATGAGGTGGTGGCGTCCGTACATCGGAGCGATGATCAGCCGTCGGCCCGGGGACGGTGTCGTCGGCATGCTCGCCACCGGCTCCAGCAGCTCGCCCACCGCGGGCGCGATCTCCGGGGCGTCACCGAACACGGGACGCCCGGCCAGCAGAAGCTCGGCGAAGCGGCCGGTGGCCGTCAGCTGCACGAAGCCGGCGGCGCCCGGAGGCGCGGCGGTGACCGACTCCTCCGGCCCCTGCGCAATGCTGTGCAGCCGCAGGGAAAGCGGGCCGTCCGGTGGGCTGTCCCCGGTCGGCAGGGGGTCACGCAGGTGCACGAGGATCGCGTCGGCGAACGTGGGGATCACCGCACGGCACAGCTCCCGGAGCGTGGCGTCCAGGTCGATTCCCCGGGCGATCCGCCGCGTCGCGGCCTCGAGGTACCGCAGCCGGTCGGTCGGGGTCCCGGGGGCACGCTCCGCCTCGTCCCGTGCCCCCTCCGCGGGGCGCTCCACGGCCGGATCCCGGCAGGCGGAGCCGCGGTCCGGCGGGGGCAGGTCCTCCGCGGGCAGGTCCTCCGGGGGCGCGCCGACGCTGTCGGAGCGGCCGCTTCCGGGGGACGGCGGCCGGGACGGCGGGGTGGCGCCGGTGTCCACGGGTGCGGCGCCCATCGCCAGGTCCCGGGGAGCGGAGCCGCCCCCGGCCCCGGCGGGGAGCCTGCCGGGTCCTTGGTCGGGAGTGCGGTGCTCCATGACTCGTCTCGTCCGTCCGGTGGGTGCCAGGGTCCGTGCGGGGCGGTCTCAGCCGGGTCGCGAGCAGTTGAGGAACAGCTGTTCCTCGGGCGGCACGTCCGAGATCGCGGGGGCGTAGGTGTACGAGGACTCCTCGACGACCTCGAAGTCCGCCTCCTCGATGACCTGGCGCAGGTCGTCGCGCAGGTAACCGGACACCCGGATGGTGTTGCCGAGGAAGGGGATCGTGAAGTAGTCCACGTCGGCCTCCACCATCGAGAGGGTGAACAGGCCACCGGGGACCAGCAGGTCGTGGATCATCCCCAGCGCGCCGGGGATCTCCACACGCGGCAGCATCAGCAGGGAGAAGAAGGACACGACCGCATCGAAACGCCCCAGGTCATGGGGGCCGTCGGGCCCCAGGTCGGCGATGTCCAGCCGGTGGAACGTTGCACAGGGCACATACTCCCGGGCGAGTTCCACCATCCGACGCGACAGATCCACGCCGACGACCTCGAACCCCGCGTCCACGAGCTGGCGGGCGGTCGGCAGGCCGGTGCCGCAGCCCAGGTCCAGCACACGGGATCCGGCGGGCAGCGTCCTGATCAGCCACTCGGCGGCGGCGAGCTGCCCCTTCTTGTACGGGAACGCCTCGTCATAGCGGTCGCCGATCGCGTCGAACGCCTCGGCCTGCCCCTCGCGGTCGGGCCGTATGCCCTCGGGGCCGGGTTCCTCGTCCTCGTAACCGGTCTCCGGAAATCCTTCGCTCACGAATTACGCCTCTTTACGTGCGTCTATTCGATTACTTCCATCATGCACCCCTCGTGTCCGCCGCCGCGCCTCGCGCGCGGCGTCCGCCGGGGCCCTCGGGCGGAACGCTCACCACGGCCGACGGCGACCCCTCGCTCGGCAGATCCCCCGGCGCGGGGAGAGCGGACCGGCGGGGCCGCCCCCACCAGCATCAACACCGACCACGCGGCAGCCGGCCACGACGCCCTCCCGGGACCTCAGCAGCCCGGAACCCGCCTTGGGGGACGCCCCTCGGCGTGCGGCGGCCGACGTCCCGCCGGAGCACTCCCGGCCGGGCACCGCACTCCAACGCCCCCTCGGGCGTGCCCAGTTGCTTACCGGCCGACGGTTTGCGGAGCCACCGCCACGGATAGTTCCCCCGTACCCGGCCGTACCGAGGCACAGGTCACGGGGACAGGAGGCCAGATGGCAACGGAACCGGTGGGGACCCTCGATCTGGCCGCATGGGGGGAGGATTTCGTCCGCCATCCGCACGAGGTGTACGCGCGACTGCGCGAACGAGGTCCCGTGCACCGCGTACGGCTCCCGGAGGGCACGGTCGTCTGGCTGGTCGTCGGCTACGAAGAGGTGCGTGCGGCCCTCGGCGACCCCCGCCTGTCGAAGGAGTGGCGGCACGCCTCGCCCGCGCAGACGCTGCAGCCGGTGTCCATCGGGGTGTCGATGCTCCGCTCCAATGCGCCGCAGCACACCCGTATCCGCGGACTGGTCGCCCGTGCCTTCACCGCGCGCCGGGTGGCCTCCCTCGCGCCGCGCATCCAGGAGATGACCGACGAACTGCTCGCGGCGATGCTCGCCGCCCCGGAAGGCCGCGGCGACCTCGTCGAAGGGCTGTCCTTCCCGCTCCCGGTCACGGTCATCTGCGAGCTCTTGGGCGTGCCCTTCCTCGAGCGGGAGACCTTCCGCACCTGGACCGACATCTTGATGGTCGGTGCCCCGACGCCGGAGACCGGGGAAGCGCTGACGGCCATGGCCGGCTATCTCGACGCCCTGGTGAAGACGAAGCGCACCCGTCCCGGCGACGATCTGCTGACCGACCTGATCGCGGTGAGCGACGAGGACGGCGACCGGCTCAGCCAGGAGGAACTCCTGGGGATGGCCCAGTTGTTGCTGATCGCCGGCTATGAAACCACCGCCAACCTCATCTCCAACGGTGTCCTGGCGCTGCTGACCCACCCGGATCAACTCGCCGCGCTGCGCGCCGATCTGTCCCTGATCGACGGCGCGGTCGAGGAGATGCTGCGCTACGACGGGCCACTGGAGACGTCCACGTTCCGTTTCACCGTCGAGCCGACCGAGATCGCGGGCACGGTGATCCCCGGCGGCGGGGAGGTGGTGCTCCCGGTGATCGCCGACTCGGGACGCGACCCCCTCCGGTTCGACGACCCCGGGCGCTTCGACATCACCCGCGACGCCAGGGGCCATGTGGCCTTCGGCCACGGCATCCACTTCTGCCTCGGTGCCCCGCTCGCCCGCCTGGAGGCACGGATCGCCGTGCGCACCCTCCTGGAGCGCTGCCCGAAACTGGAACTGGACGCCCACCCGGCGGACCTCTCCTGGCGGTTGGGCGCCCTGCTGCGTGGTCCGCGGAGTCTTCCTGTCCGGTGGTCGTGAAGGACGGGCCCGGCCTCGGCCGCGCCGACTGCATCGCGGCCGAGGCGGCCGGTCAACTCCCCTACGCACGAACGCCGGTGGCCGCACCCGATCGTTCGGGTACGGCCACCGGCGTCGGTGAGTCCGCCGCTCGGCGGACCGCTTCTCGGCGGACTACTTGGTGAAGCCGATGTTCTCGTAGACCACGTCGGTCATGCCGAGGGCGCCCATGTTGGCGAGGTTCTTCTTGATCGCCGCGATATCGGGACGCTGGTAGAGCGGCAGGACTCCGGCGAGCTGCCACGCCTCGGCGTCGGCCTGGTTGGTCTGCTTGAGCGCGCCGGCCGGGTCGGCGGCGTTGGAGCTGGCGGCGTTGAGGAGGTCGTCCAGCTTCTTGCTGCCGACGTGGGCGTCGTTGTTGCCGCCCTTGGCGCTGTAGACGTTGGTGGAGCCGCTGGCGGGGAACGGCGTGCCGAGCAGGGTGTAGGGCGTGACGTCGAAGTCGCCCGGGGTGATGTACTTGTCGAAGAAGTCGTTCGACGGCACGGCCTGGACCTGCAGCTTGACGCCGACCTGCTGGTACATCTGGGTCAGCATCGACCCTTCATTGGTGGCCGCGGGCGTGCTGGACGGGATGATGAACCGCAGCGACAGCTCCTTGCCGTCCTTCTTACGGGTCTTGCCGCTGAGCTTCCAGCCGGCCTCGTCGAGGAGCTTGCCGGCTTCCTTCGGGTCGTACTTACCGAGCTTGCCCGAGTTGTCCTGGTACCCCTTCTGATTGGCGATCAGGAGGTGGTTGTCCATGGTGGAGGGCTTCCAGCCGAGGCCCTTGAGGTCCGACTTGGCGATCGTCGCGCGGTCGGTGGCCATGAAGAGCGCCTGGCGGACCTTCGGGTCCTTCAGCTTGGCGCTCCCGGCGTTGAAGGTGAGCTGGCGGTAGTTGGGGCCGCCCGCTTCCCGGATCTCGCCGGCCGACACCTTGGAGGCCTGCTTGTAGGCGGAGGCGTCGCCGCCGACGTCGAAGTAGTCGACCTCGCCGTTGGCGAAGGCGCCGGGCATGGAGCCGGTGTCCATCGCGTGGAAGGTGATCTTGTCCAGCTTGGGCTTGTCCCCCCACCACTTCGGATCGGCCACGACCGTCACGGTCTTGGCGGACTTGTCGATGTTGCCGACCTTGAAGGCGTTGCCGGTGACCGGGATCTTGTTGACGTAGGCGGTGTTGAAGGCCTTCGGGTCGGAGACGTACTTCGCCGGGTACATCGGCTGGTTGGCCGACGCGTTGAACATGCCCTTCCAGTCCGCGAACGGCTTGGCGAAGGTCATGACGGCCTCGTAGTCGTCCTTGCCCTTCTTGACGTCCTCCACCTGGTCGAACCCGACGGTGGAACCCACCTTGTAGGCCTTGTCGTGACCGTCCAGGGCCTGCGTGTTGGCCGCGATGTCCTTCCAGGTGATCGGCGTGCCGTCGGACCACTTGGCCTTGGGGTTCAGGTGCCAGGTGACGACCTGCTTGCCCTTGACCGTCGCGGACGAGGCGTCCAGCAGGTACGCCTTGTTGGGGTGCTGCACACCGTGCGTGTCCGAGTGCCACAGGCTCGGCATGAGGGACTTCATCACCTCGGTCGGGCCGGCCTGCAGGCCGTCGATCTCCGCGATGTTCCACTGGGTGGCAAAGGTGGTGATGGCCCAGTTCATGGTCCCGCCCTGCTTGAGCTTCGCAGGGTCCGTCGCCTTGATGTTGAGGGCAGTGGTGCCCTCCGGCGCCTTCTGCTGCGCGTCGTCGTCGCTGTCCGAGCCGCCGCAGGCGGTCAGTGCCAGCGAGGACACGGCGAGGGTCGCGACGAGGGCGACGGGATAGCGGGAGACCTTCACGGATGCCTCTTCCTGAGCTGTCGGAAACGTACGGGCTACGGATGTGCGGGTGCGGAGCGGACGGGTGCGCGGATCAGTCCGCTGCGGGCCGGACGACGTCGAGCGGCGCCGCATAGTGGCAGGCCGCCGCGTGGTCGGTGCCGAGGGTGGCCGTGGCGGGGTCCTCGTCCCGGCAGCGCGCCTGCTCGCTGTCGGTCAGTCCGGCGTACTTCGGGCAGCGGCCGGCGAACCGGCAGCCGGACGGTACGTCCGCCGGGCTGGGCAGATCGCCGCTGAGCAGGACCCGGGTGCGCTCCCGCTCCTTGCGGGGGTCGGGCAGCGGCACCGCGGACAGCAGCGCCTGGGTGTACGGATGGGAGGGCGCGGCGAAGACGTCGTCGGCCGCGCCGAGTTCCACGATCCGGCCGAGGTACATGACCGCGATGCGGTCGGCGATGTGCCGTACGACGGACAGGTCGTGGGCGACGAAGAGGTAGCTGAGGCCGAGGCGGGTCTTCAGCTCGTCGAGGAGGTTGAGGACACCTGCCTGGATGGACACGTCGAGGGCGGAGACCGGCTCGTCGAGGATGACGAGTTTGGGTTCCAGCGCGAGGGCGCGGGCGATGGAGATGCGTTGGCGCTGGCCGCCGGAGAACTCCTGCGGATAGCGGTCGGCGTGCTCGGCCTCCAGGCCGACCATGTCGAGGAGCTCGGGGATGCGGGCGGCGATGCGTTCCTTGTCCCAGCCGTGTGTCTTCAGCGGTTCGGCGAGGATGTCGCCGACCGGCATCCGGGCGTCGAGTGCCGCCATCGGGTCCTGGAAGACGATCTGCATATCGCGGCGGAGCCCCTTGCGGTCCGCCCTGCTGAGACCGCGGATGTTCTTGCCGAAGACGGTGACCGTGCCGGCCTGTCCGCTGGGCAGGTCGAGGATCTCCAGCAGGGTGGTGGTCTTGCCGCAGCCGGACTCGCCGACCAGGCCCAGCGTCTCGCCCTCGCGGATGTCGAGGGTGATGCCGTCCACGGCCCGTACGGTGCCCACCGTGCGCTTGACGATCGCACCCTTGGTGAGCGGGAAGTGCTTGACGAGCCCGTCGAGTTCGAGGACGGTGGGGCGCTCCTCGCGCGGCAGCCGCTCGATCGCGCCGGATTCCGGCAGGACCGGTACCGGGAAGACGGCGTCCCGGTCGAGACCCGCGCCGATCTCGTGCGCGCGGTGGCAGGCGGTGGGGTGCTGGGAGCCCTCGACGACGACCAGTTCCGGCTCCGTCGTGCGGCACCGGTCGATGGCGATGGGGCAGCGCGGGGCGAAGGGGCAGCCGGGTGCCAGGTCGACCATCTTGGGCGGGTTGCCGTCGATGGGGGTGAGGGCACGGCGCGCGGTGCCCTCCGCCCGCACCTCGTCCAGCCGCGGGATCGAGGCGAGCAGGCCGATGGTGTACGGCATCCGCGGCCTGTAGTAGACCTCGTCCACCGGGCCCGTCTCGACCGGCTTGCCCGCGTACATGACCTGCACCCGGTCGGCGAACCCGGCGATGACACCGAGGTCATGGGTGATCATGACGATGGCGGCGCCGGTGACCTCCTGGGCGGTCTTGAGCACGTCCAGGACCTGGGCCTGGATGGTCACGTCGAGGGCGGTGGTGGGCTCGTCGGCGATGATGACCTTGGGGTCGTTGGCGATGGCCATGGCGATCATCGCGCGCTGGCGCATCCCGCCGGAGAACTCGTGCGGGAAGGCGTCCACCCGGCGCCTGGAATCCGGGATGCCGACCACGTCGAGGAGGTCGATGGCCCGTTTGCGGGCGACCTTCTTGTCCAGCGACTGGTGGACCTGGAGGGCCTCGATGATCTGGTCGCCGACGGAGTAGACGGGGGTCAGCGCGGACAGCGGGTCCTGGAAGACCATGCCGATGTCCTTGCCGCGGATCTTCGACAGGGCGGCGTCGCCGAGGCCGAGCAGTTCGCGTCCGGCGAGCTTGACGGAGCCGGTGACCTGGGCGGTCTCCGGCAGCAGCCCGAGTACGGCCATGGAGGAGACGGACTTGCCGGAGCCGGACTCGCCGACGATGCCGAGCACCTCGCCGGGACGCACGGCGTAGGAGACGCCACGGACGGCCTGCACCTCGCCCGCTTCGCTCGGGAAGGAGACCGTCAGGTCGCTGACGGCGAGGACGGGCTGCGCCGCGTCGAGGGCCTCGGTGGGCTGGGACGGCCTGGTCTCGGTCACCGTCGGGGTCCTTCCTGGGGCGCGCGGTGCGCGGGGTGCTGAAGTTTCTGCTGGGGGTGGGCGGCGCGGTTCACGAGGCGGCGCCCTGGTTGCCCGCGGGCGTCCCGGGCTCGGTGGGCCGGGCGCCGGAAGACGTCGCCTGTGCCGGCACCGCGGCCCGCTTCTTCGGCTGCTGCTTCCTGCGCGGCGAACGCGCCTTCGCGCCGGACGCGTTGGGGTCGAGGGCGTCGCGCAGACCGTCGCCGATGAAGGAGATGGAGACGCCGATCAGCACCAGACAGCCGGCCGGGAAGAAGAACAGCCACGGGTAGGTGGAGGCATTGGTGGTGTTGTCGGCGATGACCGTGCCGAGGGAGACATCGGGCGCCTGCACGCCGAACCCGAAGTACGACAGGCCGCTTTCGCCGATAACCGCCGCGCCGACCTGGATGACGGTGTCGATGATCAGCATCGAGGCCATGTTCGGCAGGATGTGCCGGAAGATGATGACGGGCGCGGGGACGCCCATGTACTTGGCGGCCTTGACGAACTCCCGGTCCTTGAGCGTGAAGGTCATGGAGCGTACGACGCGTCCGGTGATCATCCAGCTGAAGGCGCCGAGCAGGATCACGAAGATCAGCCAGGTCGCACCGCGGAAGGCGGGCGACAGCACGGCGATGATCAGGAACGCGGGCATCACCAGCAGCAGGTCGACGATCCACATCAGCACCCGGTCGGTCCAGCCGCCGAAGTACGCGGCGAAGGCACCGACGGTGGCGGCCAGGAAGGTGGAGATGACACCGACCAGGAGGCCGATGATCAGCGACTTCTGCAGGCCGCGCATGGTGAGCGAGAAGAGGTCGACGCCACCCTGCGTGGTGCCCCACCAGTGGTCCCCGGAGGGGCTGGAGAGGAAGTTCATGAAGTCGTGCTGCTGGTAGTCCCACTTGGTGAGGAACGGGCCGCCATAGGCGCCGAGAAACAGCAGCACCAGAAGGAACAGTCCGAACAGTGCCAGTCGGTTACGGGCGAAGCGGCGGACGGTCAGCCGCAGCCGTGAGGTGCGGGCCTTGGCGGGGCGGCCATCGGTTTCACCGGGTGGGACGGAGCCGGGTGCCGGTTCGGTGGCGGGGGGCAGCTGAACGCTCATCGCGCGCTCTCCTGAGGGGCGGTGGGGGTGGGGCCGGTCGGCGATGGGGGTACCGCCCAGCGGTAGCTGGGGGTGGGGGCACCTCCCAGCGGTGGCTGGGAGGTCAGCGGACCCGTACGCGCGGGTCGAGCGCCGCGTACAGCAGATCGGACAGCACGCCGGCGATCAGCACCAGGACGGCCGAGAACAGCCCCACGGTGGCGACGGAGTTGACGTCCTGTTTGTTGATCGAGTCCACGAGGAGTTCGCCCATGCCGTGCCAGCCGAAGGTCTTCTCGGTGAAGGTCGCTCCGGTGAAGAGCAGCACGATGTTGTAGACCAGCAGCGGCACGACGGGCAGGATCGCGGTCCGCAGCCCGTGCTTGACCAGGGCCTTTCGCCGACGCAGTCCCTTGGCCCGGGCTGTGCGCAGAAAGTCGCTGCCGAGGACGTCGAGCATGGTGGAGCGCTGGTAGCGGCTGTAGAGCGCGACCTGAAGGATGATCAGGGTCAGCGCCGGCAGCAGCATGTGCTGGGCGCGGTTGACGAGGGCGTCGAAGTTCCACTGCCCCGCGTACTGCGGGTCGTACTCACCGAGCACCTTGATGGTCTGCGAGCCGTCGTTCAACGCGGTGGCGCCGATCTTCAGCGCCACGCCGATCACGAACACCGGCATGGCCAGCACGAAGAACGAGGCGAGGGTGGTGAACCGGTCGAAGAGCCGGTATTGGCGAATGGCGCCGAAGGCGCCGAGCGCGACACCACCGACGGAGCCGATGAGGGTGGCGATCAGCAGCAGCCGGGTGGAGACGCCGACCCGGCGGCCGAAGTCGTCGTTGACGTCGTCGCCTTCGATGGTCTTGCCGAGGTCGCCGTGGACGACGCCCTCCGCCCAGTGTCCGAACCGGGACAGGATCGGCGTGTCCGGGTTCATGTTGTAGTCGTCCAGCGTCTTGGTGATGGACGACGCGGGCAGCGGCGGATTGCGGCCTTCGAACTTGGCGCGGGGGTTGAGGCTGAGCCCGGCCAGAAAGTAGGTGAGGGACGCTGCGACGACGACCAGGACCAAGTAGTTCGCCAGTCTGCGCAGCAAATAGCGGCCCATGGTGATGTCTCTCCCTCATGCGCACCGAATCAGCCATGATCAGCTGAAGTGGGGGTCGGTACGGATCGAGCACATCCTTCATGTATTCAACACGTTTGTCGATAACGAGATGTTCACGGAGCGATAACGCCAACTCCCCCGTCGACCAAGGCCATTGCCGCTACCACCGGCAGATTCGACGGCAGTTGTGGATCTACGCTTTCGAATCCCATGCTTGCACCGCTCCTCCGCGTAGCGATACCCGATATCCGGACACCCTGCAGACGTGATCCGAAGTGCGGGCAGTTGACGAAGACTTTACGACGGACGAGGTATCAGGAACTCCGTCGAGGGTCTCACTTGTCGCATCGGTGCCGCCACGAGGGGTTGCTTCGCGGTCGACGGCGAGGGGCGCATGCGCCACACGGCGGCGGCTGCGCACGTGTCCTGATTACTTGTCAACCTGACCTCGTCCACTTATTTCTGATGCCTCATCAGCATCAGGCTCAACCCTTTCGGCTGCGGGTCCACGACTCACCACACACCAAGGGACCAATCGGGGCATTGCGGGGCAGTCGATCCTAGAGTGGCGTGGTGAACAGTCACCAGCCGGTGCGGGACGACGAGGGGAGCGCGGGCCGGCTCCTCGCGCTGTCCGACGGGGTGTTCGCCATCGCGATGACGCTGCTGGCGCTGGACATCAAGCTGCCCGACGGGCTGGACTCCGCCGGCTTCACTCGGGCGCTGGGGGACGTGATGCCCAAGGTCTGGGCGTACCTCCTCAGCCTGCTGGTCATCGCGGCGTGCTGGCGGGGGCACTTCCAGATCTTCCGGTACGTACGGGAAGTGGACGGGACGGTCATCAGGCTCGGACTGCTGAGCCTGGGCCTGGTGGCGCTGATGCCCTTCCCCACCACCATGCTCGCCGAATACGGGGACCAGCCCGAGTCGGTTGCCGTCTACTCCGCTGCCGTCGCGGCCATGGTGGCCACGGAGCTCGCACTGACGGCCGTGCTGTGGAAACGCCCCTGGCTGGGGAGCGCGCCGGTGCCCGATCCCATCGCCCGCAACGATGTGGTCGACCTCGGGTCCACGGTGGTGGTCTTCGCCATCGCCGTACCGCTCGCCTTCGTCTCCCCGACGGACGCGAAGTTCTGGTGGTTGGTGCTGATCCCGGTCAAAGCGGTGACGGGCAGACGGGGCAAGCGTCTGCGGGAAGCCGACGAACGCAGGGCTGTGTGACGTGCCGTTCGGGGGAACGGCGGGTGTCGGTGGGAGAGGCCCGGGGGCGCGGCTCGTACGTTCGGTTGGCATGACCTACGTATCGGCGGATCCCGCGTCCGGCCCCACCCGCCGCGCCACCCTTGCCGGCCTCGTCGGCGGGGCGGGGGCCGTGCTGACCGCCGGCTGCACCGCGCCGGGGTCGGCGCCCGCTCCCACCCGCACGGCGTGGGCCGCCGCGTCGGCGGGCGGACCCACGCCCGGCGCGATGACGCTCTTCAAGGACCCCGGCTTCAACTTCAACGGGCTCCTCGCGCTCGGCGCGGCGGGTTACGGCGCCGGTGAGGTGGGCGAGGTGCTCACCGCCGTGAACACGGTCAACAAGGCAGGTCTCTCCGCGCAGTCGTACACCGAGACCTTCAGGAAACTCGGTGATCAGCTGCGGGTGCCGCCCCGGGACGGCACGCCCGGGACGCAGACCACCCGGTTCCGTGCGCTGCGGGCCGCGCAGTACTACGCCCAGGCGCTGTTCTTCGTCCTAGGCTCCGACACCCCCGGCAGCGAGGAGCAGCTGTACCGGGCGGGGCGCGACGCCTGGGACAGGTTCTGCGAGCTGTGCGACCCGGCACCGGTAACGGCACATGTCCCGTACGGAAAGACCCCGCTGCCCGTGTGGTTCTTCCGGCCGGACGACTCCCGCGAGCGGCGTCCCACCGTGATCCTCACGAACGGCAGCGACGGGCAGAACGTCGACATGTGGACCTACGGCGTCGCGGCGGCTCTGCAGCGCGGCTGGAACGCCCTCGTGTACGACGGCCCCGGCCAGGGGCAGCTGCTCTTCGTCGACCAGGTGGTCTTCACGCCGCGCTGGGAGAGTGTCGTCACGCCGCTCGTCGACTGGCTGTCCGCCCGCTCGGACGTGGACACCGGCAAGATCGCCCTGACCGGGCTGAGCATGGCCGGGGATCTGGCTCCCAGGGCAGCGGCCTTCGAGCACCGGATCGCCGCGCTGGTGGCGATGCCGGGCGTGCTCCAGCCCTGGCTGGGCTTTCCCCCGGAGATCCGGCAGATCCTCACGCCGGACAAGGAGAAGACCAACAACACCTGGAACAACGAGGTCGTCCCCGAGCTGCCGCCGTCCGCGGTGGCGACGCTGAAGAAACGCTTCGAGCCCTTCTCGGTCCCGGCGATGCTCGCCGCCCGCAAGGGCAGGATGTTCACCGACTTCTACACCCCCGCCACCCTCATCAAGTCGCTGGACATCACCGACGTGGTGGGCCGCATCAAGATGCCCACGCTGGTCCTCGACTACGAGGACGAGCAGTTCTATCCGGGGCAGCCGCGCCGGATGTTCGACAAACTGACGGCGCCCAAGGACTACGTGAAGCTCACCGCGGCCACCGGCGCGCAGTTGCACTGCTCCCCGATGGCCCCGCAGCAGCACTGCGAGGTCGTCTTCGACTGGCTGCAGGAGAAGCTGTCGGGCGGCTGACCTCCGTCCCGGGTCGGCGGAGCGGCCCGCGCGTCACAGGTCGAGCACCACGTCGTCGCGAGGCCGTGAACAGCAGATCAGGGCGTTGCTCTCGGCGGGCGGCTCGACGGGGTCGGGGTCGTAGCCGACGCTGCCGCCCAGGAGGCCGGTCTCACAGGTGTGGCATACGCCGGTGCGGCACGACCAGCGCACGGGCACGTCGCAGGCCTCGGCCATCTCCAGGAGCGTGCGGTACTCCGGTTTCCAGGGGACGGTCAGACCGCTGCGCGCGAACGACACCGCGGGCCCGTTTCCGGGGGCTCCGGCGGGCGGATGGGGCGGGCGGGCCGCGGTGGGGGCGATGCCGGGGGTGATCCCGGGGCCGGCGCCGAAGACTTCCGTGTGGATCTGCCCGGGGCCCAGGCCCACCGCCGTCAGGGCTTCGGTGAGGTCGTTCATGAAGGCCGTGGGACCGCAGAGGTAGGCGTCGGCGTCGGCGGGCAGGCCGAGGCGGGCGAGGAGTCCGGCGGAGAGGTGTCCGGCGTCGGTGTAGTCGGTGCCCTGCCGGTCCTCGGGCCCAGGGCGGCTGTAGCAGATGCGGACATGACTGTGGGGCAGTTGCGCCAGCAGGTGCCTGCTCTCCTCGGCGAAGGCATGATCGTCGCCGTTGCGCGCCCCGTGCAGCCACCACACATGGCGCGTCGTCCCGGAGTCGGCGAGCGCGCGCAGCATGGCCTCGACCGGTGTGACGCCCACACCGGCCGAGGCGAGGATCACGGGGGTCCGCCCGGGGACGAGGGTGAAGGTGCCGCGGGGCGCGGCGGCCTGCAGGCGGTTTCCGGCCCGGACACGGGCATGGATACGGGTGCTGGCGGCGCCGTGAGGCTCTTGTTTGACGCTGATGCGGTACTGGTTCCCGCCCGGCTGACCGGACAGGGAGTAGCTGCGCACCAGCTCCGGACCGTCCGCATCGGCCCGCAGGCGCACGGTGAGGTACTGGCCGGGTGCGGCGGCGGGCAGGGGCGCGCCGTCGGGGGCGGCCAGCCACAGGGAGACCACGCTGCGGCTCTCCCTCTCGACCCGTGCCACGGTGAGGGAACGGAACCCGTCCCACGCGGGCCTGGCGCCCGCACCTTCGGCGTGCAGGCCCGCATTGCCTCCGGTGGCCTCGGGCCCGCGGTCGGCCTGGTCCAGCAGGGCCTGGAAGGCGCCCTGCCATCCCGGGCTGAGGGCGTCGATGCGCAGTGCCTGTTCAATGCGGTCGCGGGGGTGCTCCGGAAGGTACAGCAGGCCGTCGGCCTCGGTGACGGTCATCCGGCCCGGCCCCGCGGAGATCTTGACGATGTTCTGTCCGGCCTCCACTTCCCCTTCGGTGATGACCCGGAAGTAGAAGCCCGGTCGCCGGTGGGACACCAGGAGGGCGGGCATCCGGGCGTCGTCCATCCGCAGCCCCACGCGGTAGCAGGTCACCCGGGGCTGGGTCACCTCGAAGACCGCGTCCCCGATCCGGTAGCGGTCCCCGATGCACACCTCGTCGTCCGCGAGCCCCTCCACGGTGAAGTTCTCGCCGAACTGGCCGAGGACGAAGTCGTCGCGCCCGAGCTCGTGCTGCCAGTAGCGGTAGGAGTCGAGCTGGTAGACCATCACTGCGCGCATCTCGCCGCCGTGCCCGGCGAGATCGCCCTGCCCGTCGCCGTCGACGTTCAGTCTCCGCACCATCCGGGGGCCGGTGACCGGGCTCTTCCAGATCCCCGTGTGGACCGTCCGCCCGTGCCAGGAGACATCCTTGGGAAGACCCACGTTGACGGAGACCAGCCTGGTCACGGCGTCCACCTCATGCGCTGACGGCCCCCACCTGTCCTGTCGATCGTAACCACGCCGGACGGGCGGGCGCTCGGTCAGTCGCTGCGGTGCGGGGACCCCGCTGCTCCGGCCAGTCGCCGCGGTGCGGGGAACCCGCTGCTCCCGCCCCCGGGGAACACCTGCTCGGACCGGCCGCACCGGTCCCGTGGCGCCCTTGCAGGGCGGGGAGGTTACGGCCACTGTGGTGCGGACGTGGCCGTTGGCCGTCGGCAAGTTCGTCACACACCTGGAGTGCGCGTGACTTCCTTCGTACTGCCTCATGTCCTGCACGGCCGGGGATCGCACAAAGTGATCGCCGTGCACGGATGGTTCGCCGACCGGTCCGCCTTCGACCCGGTCCTGCCGGATCTCGATCAGGACGCGTTCCAGTACGCGCTGGTCGATCTGCGGGGCTACGGGGAGGCGAGGGACGTGGCCGGGGCCTACACCTCGGGCGAGGGGGCCGTCGATGTGCTGGCGCTCGCCGACCGGCTGGGCTGGGACCGGTTCTCGGTGGTCGGGCATTCGATGGGCGCCAGTGTCGTCCAACGGGTACTGGCCGCGGCCCCGCTCCGAGTGCGCAGGCTCGTGGGCATCTCGCCGGTGCCCGCCTCCGGGCTGCCGCTGCCCCCGCAGCAGTGGGAGCTGTTCTCCTCGGCCGCCCACACCCCGGGGAACCGACGGGCCATCATCGACCTCACCACCGGCGGGCGGCGCCCGGCCGCCTGGCTGGACCGGATGGTGCAGCGGTCGCTGCGGTGCAGCGATCCGAAGGCGTTCCGGTCCTGGCTGGATTCCTGGTCCGGGGAGACGTTCGCCGCCGAGATCGAGGGTTCGGCGGTGCCGGCGCTGGCGGTGACCGGGGCGCTGGATCCCGCGCTGACCGCCGAACTGGCGCGGGCGACATGGATGCAGTGGTACGCCAACAGCGAGCTGGTCGAGCTCCGTTCGGCCGGGCACTACGCCATGGACGAGACACCGCTGGAGCTCATCCGGGCCGTGGAGGACTTCCTGCGCGCGGACGGCAGCGGCGGCGGAACCGAGGCCGGATGACCGTGCCGACGGGGAGCGCGGCCCAGCCGGACGTCCCGGCCACCCCGGATCTCCCGGACGCCCCGCACGCCGCGGACGCCCCGGAGATCCCGGACGTCTTCGATCCCCGCGGCTACGCGGACGGTCTGCCGCACGCGGCGTACCGGCTGCTGCGCGACCGGTATCCGGTGGTCCGGCAGGAAGAACACAAGGTGCTCGGCTGGCCCGCCGGTCCCGGCTTCTGGGCGGTCACGCGGCATGAGGACGTCGTACGGGTCCTGAAGGACGCGGGCACCTTCTCCTCCCATCTGGGTGCCACCCAGATCCGCGATCCCGACCCTGCGGACCTGCCGTTCATCCGCCGCATGATGCTCAACCAGGACCCCCCGGACCACGGGCGGCTGCGGCGCCTGGTCAGCCGTGCGTTCACCCCGCGCCGCGTCGAGCGGTTCGGGACGGCCGTACGTGAGCGGGCCCGTGGTCTGCTGGCCTCGGCGGTCGACGCCGCGCGGACGGGGAACGGGGTGCGCGACCTCGTCACCGACGTCACGGACGAGTTCGCCCTGCTCAACCTCGCCGATCTGCTCGGGGTGCCGCCCGCCGAGCGCGGACTGCTGCTGGACTGGACCCGGCGCGTCATCGGGTACCAGGACCCCGACGAAGCGGGCCCGGCCGCGGCGGGGCCGGACGGCCGCCCCGCCGACCCGCGGTCCCCGGCGATGCTGCAGGACATGTTCGGCTTCGCGCGCGAGCTGGCCGCCCACAAGCGACGGCATCCGGGCGACGACGTGATGACCGTCCTGGCCACGGACGACGAACTGGCCACGCCCGAACTGGAGATGTTCTTCTTCCTGCTCACCATCGCGGGCAACGACACCGTACGCAGCGCGGCCCCCGGAGGCCTGCTGGCCCTGGCCCGGCACCCGGACGCGTACCGCGCGCTGCGCACCGGGGCGGTGGGGGCGGCCACGTGTGTGGAGGAGCTGCTGCGCTGGCATCCGCCGGTGCTGAGCTTCCGCCGGACCGCCGTGTGCGACACCGAGGTGGCCGGGCGGCGGATACGCGCCGGCGACAAGGTGGTCGTCTTCCACGGCTCGGCGAACTACGACGAACGGGCCTTCGCGGCCCCGCACCGTCTGGATCTGGCCCGCTCCCCCAACCCCCATGTCTCCTTCGGCGACGGCCCGCACATCTGCCTGGGCGCGCATCTGGCCCGGCTGCAGCTGCGGGTGCTGTACGAGGAGACGAGCGGGCTGCTGCCGGCCTTGGCGGTCGCCGAGCGGCCGCGGCGGCTCGTGTCGAACTTCATCCATGGATTCAAGTCGCTGCCCCTGCGACTGGTGGAGGGTGGGCGCGACTAGGGCGGGTCCGCATGGTCCCCTCGTGCGCCCTGAGGGGGCCCCGCGCGGTCGGGTGCGGCGCGCAGCAGCGAGGCGGTGAGGGGGTGTCGGGGGTCGGTGAGGAGTTGCCCGGTCGGGCCCTGTTCGACGATGCGGCCCTGGTCGAGTACGGCGGTCCGGGTGGCCAGGGCCGCGGTGTCGCGGTCATGGGTGATGAGGACCAGGGCCAGGTCCGGGTGGGTCTCCAGGAGGCGGAGGAGGACGGTGCGCAGGGTCCGGCGCGCCACGGCATCCAGGCCTGAGGTGATCTCGTCGCAGATCAGGACCCTGGGGCGGGCCAGCAGCGCGCGGGCCAGGGCGGCGCGCTGGAGTTCGCCGCCGGAGAGCTCCGCGGGCTTGCGTCGTATGAGATCCCCGGTCAGACCGAGGGCGCTCATGGTGCGCTCGGCGTCGGCCAGCGCCTGGGGGGCCGGGACCCGACGAAGCCGTACGGCGCTGCGGCTCACCTGGTCGAGGACCGGGCGGTGTTCGTCGAACGCGGCGCGGGCGTCCTGGAAGACGTACTGCACCGCCGCCAGTTGTGCGCGAGTCCGGTCGCGGAGGCTGCGGGGCAATGCGACCCCGTCGAGCAGGATCTCTCCGTCGTAGGTCCGGTGGAGACCGGCGAGGCACCGGGCGAGGGTGGTCTTGCCACTGCCCGAGCGGCCCACGAGGGCCGAGCAGCCCGGCGGCAGGAGGAGATCGGCGGGGTGCAGGACGGTGGACCTGCCGTGGCGGGCGGTGAGGGCCCGTAGGTGCAGCACGGGTTCGCGGGCGGCAGGGGGGTGTTCGGGGTCGCCGTGCCGGGTGGCGGTGTCCGGTGCGTCGGCGCCGTGGTGGGCGGGACCCTCGTCCGACGGCTCCGCGGGCGCGGTGTCGGCGAGGAGTGTCCGGGTCCAGGGGTGCCGGGGGGAGCGCCAGAGCCTTTCCGGCGGGCCGGACTCCACGATGCGGCCGGCGCGCAGGACGTGGACGTCGTCGGCCAGGGCCCGGACGACCTCCAGGTCGTGGCTCAGGAGCAGGATGGCGAGGCCCTGACGGGCCAGGGCGGCCAGTTGCCGCACGATCTGTTGCTTCGTCAGTGCGTCCTGCCCGGTCGTGGGTTCGTCCGCGACGAGGGTGGTGGCCCCGGTCAGGAGGGCCTGGGCGAGGACGATGCGCTGCTGTTGGCCGCCGGAGAGCTGGTGGGGGTAGCGGCGCAGCAGGGTTTCGCCGTCGGGGACCTGGGCCTGGGCGAGGGCGTGCAGGATGCGTTGGCGGGCAGCGGCACTGCGGGTGCGGCGGGGCAGGTGGCGCACCTGGTGGCGGGCGATGTCCTGGAGGAGGGCGGCCACGCGCCGGGCGGGATTGAGGACGGTGGCGGGGTGCTGCGGTACGTATCCGATGAGGCCGTCGGGGACGCTCACCTCGCCGGTCACCGCGGCGCCGGGCGGAAATTCGCGGAGCAGGGCGAGCCCGGTGGTGGTCTTGCCGCTGCCGGAGGCACCGATCAGGGCGGTGATCCTGCCGGGCGGCACCCGGAGGCTCACCCCGTCGACGAGGGACCGGCCGCCGGTCTCGATACAGAGGTCATGGAGCTGAGCGGTGTCGGTCGCGTTCATGGACTGCTCCTCTCGCTGCGCCGCGGCGCGGGGGCCGGGGCGCCGGTGGGCTGGGCGCCTGTGTGCGGGGCGTCGGTGGACGGGTGATCAGGCCTCGGGCCGGGCCGCGTTGCGGGGTGCGGCCGGGACGAGGGGTCGGGCCGTGGCGCAGAGTCCGGGCAGCGCGCCCGGTCCGACCGCTGCGCCCGGTCCGGCCGCGGTCCTGGGGCGCGCCGGCCGAGGGCGGCGTCGCAGAGCAGGTTGGTGCCCATGGTCAGGGCCATGATCAGCACGGCGGGCAGGGCGACGGCCCAGGGCTGGACGAACATGCCGGTCCGGTTGCGGTCGACCATCACCGCCCAGTCGGCGGCGTCCGGTTCGGCACCGACGCCGAGGAAGGCGGCCGTGGCCACCAGGTAGAGCACGCCGGTCAGCCGCACCCCGGCGTCGGCGGCAAGGGTGCGCAGGGCCGAGCGGCCGGCGTAGCCGACGGCCAGCCGCCACCAGGTCTCGCCCTGCATCCGCAGCGCCTCGACCGCGGGCGAAGCGGCCGCCTCCGCGACGGCGGCCCGGACGGTCCGGGCGGCGTCCGGGATGTTGACCAGCGCCACCAGCAGTGCGAGCCCGCCGGCTCCGGGCGTCAGGACCGTCGCCACCAGCAGAATCACCAGCAGCGACGGCACGGCGAGCAGGATGTCCAGGGGCCGCAGCAACAGCTCTTCCAGCCACCGGCGATGGGTCAGTGCACCGGCCAGACCCAGGGGCAGGGCCACGGCGTAGGCCAGCGCCGTGGCGGCGAGCGCGGCCAGGACCACGGGGCGGCCGCCGAGCAGCACCTGCCGCCAGACGTCCCGTCCGACGAAGTCGGTGCCGGCCCAGTGGCCGCCGCCCGTGGTGAAGGACGCGGCCCGTGGCCCCGGCTCCCCCGCGAACAGCGGCCCGAGCAGGGCGAGCAGCAGTGGTACGGCGATGATCAGCACGGCGAGGGAGAAGCGCCACGGGCCGTTCTTCCGCAGGATCATGCCGCCTCCCCGGTCCGGGGCACGAAGCGGTGGGTGACCAGGTCGGCGCCCAGGTTGAGGACAACGGCGGTGCACCCGAAGACGACCGCCAGGCCCTGGAGGACGGGGACGTCCCGTTCGGTCACGGCGTTCATCAGGACGGTACCGAGTCCGGGAATCACAAAGAGGGCCTCCACGACGACGACACCGCACAGCAGCCAGTCGACGGTACGGGCGAGCTGTTGGGCGGCGGGCCCGAGGGCATGGGGCAGGGCGTGTGCGTAGCGGATGCGCGCGCCGGGAATGCCGTAGCGGCGGGCCTGGGCGACGTACGGCGAGGCCAGCGCATCGATCATGCCGGCGCGGATCAGACGCGTCAGCGAGCACACCGGCCGGGACAGCAGGACGAGTACCGGCAGCATCAACGCCGCGGGGTGGGCGAGCAGTTCACCGCCGTAGCCCACGGCGGTCGGTGGCAGCCAGCCCAGCCGCAGCGCGAAGACCGCGACCAGCAGCACACCGAACGCGAATTCCGGTACGGCGTACACGGCCAGGGTGACCGAGCTGATGAGCCGGTCGGCGAGCCGTCCTTCGTGGCGGGCGGCCAGCACGCCGAGGCCACCGGCGGCCGGTACCAGCAGGACCAGGGTGAGCGCGGCGAGCAGGAGGGTCGGCCCGAAGGCGTCGCCGATGGCGGAGCCGACCGGCCGGCCGGAGGTCAGCGAGGTGCCGAGGTCCGCGTGCAGCAGCCCGGCCGCCCAGTCCCCCAGGCGTTCGCAGGCCGGCCGGTCCAGGTGCATGGTCTCCCGGATGGCGGCGATCCGCCCGGGGTCGGGCTGGTCACCGGCGAGGGCCACCGCGGCATCGCCGGGCAGCGCCTCGGTCAGCGCGAAGACGACCAGGACGACCGCGACGGTCTGCCCGGCGCCGAGCAGCAGCCGGCGCACCAGCCATGACCGCAGGCCGGTCATGCGAGCCACACCTTGTCGAAGCGGGCCCAGTCGAGCGTGTTCGCGGGCGCCCGGTGCGCCACCCCGCGGACGTTGCGGGCGGTGCCCAGGATCCAGTCGGCGAAGCCCCAGACCAGGAAGCCGCCCTCGGCGTACAGCCGGCGCTGCATCCGCGCGTACACGGCGGCCCGGTCCTGGGGGCTCTTGGTGGACTGGGCCTGCTGGTAGAGCGCGTCGAAGTCCTTGTGCCGCCACTGGGTGGCGTTGGTGGTGGAGGCGCTCAGCAGCCGCTGGGAGAAGTGCGACTCGATGGGCATCGCGCCGGAGCGGTAGCAGCACAGCGATCCGGCATCGAGGGTGTCCTGCCAGTAGCTGTCCTTGCTGCCCATCGCCACCTTCACCTGGACTCCGGCCTTGGCCGCCTGGTCGCGGAAGATGGCGGCGGCCTCGGTGAAGCCGGCCGCGACGGCGGAGGTGTCCAGGGTGACCCGCAGTCCCTCGGCCCCGGCCTGCTTCAGCAGATGGCGGGCCCGGTCCAGGTCCTGTTCGCGCTGCGGCAGTCCGTTCGCGTAGTACGCGTACCCCTTGCCGAACAGGTCGTTGCCGATCTCGCCGGCGCCGGAGAGCGCGCCGTCGACGAGTTCCTTGCGGTCGGCGAGGAGGAAGAACGCCTCGCGCACCCGCTTGTCGTCGAACGGGGCCCGGTCGGTCTTCATCGCGAACGACTGCATCGCGCTGTTGCGCAGCCGTACGATCTCGATCTGTCCCTTGCCCTCGTGTGCGCGAGCCGTCGTCGGCGCCAGCTCGTGGGCGTACTCGACCTGGCCGCCCAGCAGGGAGTTGAGGCGCGCGGACTCCTCGTTGGCGACCAGGAACTCCAGCTGGTCCAGGTGGGGCGCGCCGTCCCAGTAGGTGTCGTTGCGCCGGAAGAGGGCGGAGCGTCCGGGCGTGAAGGAGACGAAGCGGAAGGGGCCGCTGCCGACCGGCGCCCGGTCGAAGTCCTGAGCGCCGTCGGGGACGATATAGGCGCCGAACGCGGCGAGGATGTTGGGGAATTCGGCGGTCGGCCGCTTCAGTGCGAACTGGACGGTCCGCTCGTCGGGGGCCCGGCTCGCGGCGAGGTCGAGGGGTTCCAGGGAGGCCTTGGCGCGGAACGCCTTGTGGGGATCGGCGATGCGGCGGTAGCTGTAGAGGACGTCCCGTGCGGTGACCGGCTTGCCGTTGTGGAAGGACGCCTTGCGCAGCTTCACCGTCCAGCGGTCCAGTTGGGCGTTCGGTTCCCAGGACGCGGCGAGCCGTGGCTCGGCGGAGAGGTCGGCTCCGAAGTCGGCGAGCTTGTCGAAGAGGGCCTTGGCGCGGGCGGCGTCGGCGAAGAGCGCGGCAAGGTGCGGGTCGAGGGTCTCGCTCGCGCCGCCTCCGGCGAACGCGGCGCGCAGCTTCCCGCCGCGCCGCGGGCTGCCTCCCCCGCCGGCGGTGTCGCCGGAGGGGCCTGCGCATCCGGCGAGCGCCAGCGCGCCGAGTCCGGCCGCGCCGCCGGCCGCGGCGAGGAAGCCGCGGCGGCGCAGACCGGGAAAGCGGGGGTCGTGGAGGGGACCGTCGTACATGGCGGTTTCCTTGCTGTGTGCGGGGAGGGCGGGGACGGGGCGAGGGAGCGGCGAACGGGGCGTCAGCCGAGCCCGGTCAGCCGGGCGACGAGGTGGAGCCGGTCCCGGTCGGCGGACGTTCCGGGGGCGGCGCCCTCCTGCCAGGCCGGTGCTGTCCGGGGCCCCGGCCCGTCGTACAGGTCGAGCGTCTCGAAGCCGTGCGCGGCGAGGAGACGGCGCAGTTCCTGGGGGAAGAGCAGCCGCCATGCGGAGCGCTGCTCGTGCGGCGCGGTGCCGTCGTCGGCGGTCCAGATGCGGGTGCGGCGCAGGAGTTGGGCGGTGCGGTCGAGGGACAGCGTGGTGGTGGAGGTGTAGGCGGTGCCCTGCCAGGTGAAGCCGTTGACGGCCGGGGTGTCGAGCAGGTCGGTGCGGCCGAGGAAGTAGGCGCCGTTGCGCATCTCGGCCACCAGCAGCCCGCCGGGTGCGAGGCTGCGCCGGCAGGAGGCGAGGAAGCCGTCGAGCTCGGCGTTGGTGTGGCAGTAGAGCAGGGCGCTGTCCAGGCAGACGACGGCGTCGAAGGGCTCGTGGGGGAGGTCGAAGCCCCGCAGGTCGGCGCGGAGGTAGTCCGGTCCGGGGTGGTGGGTGCGGGCGTGCGCGAGCATCGCGTCGGAGAGGTCGGCCGCGACGACCGTACGGCCCGCCGCGTGCAGATGGGCGGCGTCGCGGCCGGTGCCGCAGCCGAGGTCCAGCACGCGGTTTCCCGCGCCGTGCCGTCGTAGACAGTCCTCGGCCCAGCGGCCGGCCAGGCGGTCGGCGTCGGGGAAGCGTGCCTCGTAGAGTGCCGGGTTGTCGGTCAGGAGGTTCTCGTGGCTCGTCCGGGGTTCCATGGGTGGTGTCACGCCCTTCCCGCGGTCGTGGCCGTCGTCGGCGTCGCCGGCTCCCCGGTGGTTCGTCCCGGCAGGCCCCGCAGGCGGTGCAGCCAGGCGACCCCGGCGGCGGAGAGGAGCCCGAAGGCCAGGCAGCACGCCCAGGGCAGCCACGGCGTACGGGTGTGCTCCCCGGTGTCCATGGCCCGGCCGACGACGGTGTTGCCCACCGCGGCGGCGATGCCGGAGACCACGTAGAAGAGCCCGAAGTAGGTGCCGGTGAGCTCGGCGCGGCCGAAGGCGGGGATCAGCTCCAGCACGAACGGCTGGGCGATCATCACGCCGAGGTAGAGGAGCAGCACCCCGGCCAGCACGGGCAGTGCGTGCAGCGCGGCGGCGCCGAAGCCCTCGGGCGGCGGGGCCGGGCCGGCGACGGCCATCGGCGGGAGGAAGGCGAGTCCCATCAGGGCGAGGCCGGCGCAGATCCACCGTGCCCGGTCGCCGCGTCCCTTGAGGGCGCGGGTGATCCGCATCTGGAGCGAGAGGTTGGCGACGGTGCCGACGAGGAAGACGAGGCCGGCCGCGCCGTCCCAGCCGGTTGCCCGCCGGGCGCCGTCGGGCAGCAGCAGATACAGCTGGTTCTGCAGGGTGAACATCCCGACCATGGCCAGGGCGAAGGCCAGGAAGACGCGGTTGCCGAGCACTTCGCGCCAGTCGCCGAGGACACTGTTCGCGGCCGGGGGGACCGTGCAGGTGGGCAGCACCACGGCCTGGGCGATGGTGAGCAGGGCGAAGAGGGCGGCGGCGGTGAGGGCCGCGGCCCGGAAGTCGACGAGCAGCAGGGCGCTGCCGAGCAGCGGTCCGACCAGGGCACCGGTGGTCGCGAAGACGTTGAAGAGGGCGAACGCCTCGGCCTTGCGGTCGCCCGCCTCCTGCGCGAGGTAGGCGCGGACCGCGGGGTTGAACAGCGCGCCGGCCAGCCCGCTGAGCACGGAAGCGGCGACGAGGACGGCCAGGCCGTCGCCGAGCGCGAAGAGCCCGAAGCCGACGGTGCGCAGTGCGCAGCCGGCGATGATGACCCCACGTGCCCCCAGCCGGTCGGAGGCCGATCCGCCGATGAGGAAGAGTCCTTGCTGGCTCAGATTGCGGACGCCGAGCACGATGCCGACGACCGCGGCGGACATCCCCAGGTCCTCCCCCAGGTGCACGGCGAGGTACGGGATGAGCAGATAGAAGCCGGTGTTGACGCCGAGCTGGTTGACCAGCAGCAGTCGGATGGCGAACGGGAACCGGCGCATCTCGTGCCGGATCTTCACTGCGCCGCCTCCGCACCGCGGACCGGTTCCGGAGCCGCGTCGCCGGGTGCCCCCGGCCCCGTTGCCGCCTCGTCCGGCGGTGCGCCGCTGTCCATCGGCCGTACGCCGAGGCCCGGTTGCCGGCCGGCCTGCACGGTGCCGTCGGTGCCGCCGATCCCGGTCCAGGGGTCGTGGGCCAGCAGCAGGTGACCGTCGAGATCGACCCACCGGGCCCGGTCGGCGAGGTGGACGGCGGGGGCGAGGCCGAGGGAGCTGGCCGTGAGACAGCCGAGCATCAGCTCGGTGCCGCTGCCGGCGATCAGGTCGGCGATGCGCAGCGCGGCGGTGACGCCGCCGCATTTGGCGAGCTTGACGTTGATGCCGTGCACCCGGCCGGCCAGCCGCCGGGCGTCGTCGAGGCCGACCGCGTCCTCGTCGGCGATGACCGGGAGCGGCGAGCGTGCGGCGAGCCGGGCCAGTGCCTCGGGGTCGCCGGGGGCGAGCGGCTGCTCGACGGCCTCGATCCCGAGGTCCGCGTAGCGGGGCAGCAGGGCCGCTGCCAGGGCCGGGGTCCAGGCGCCGTTGGGGTCGAGCAACAGCCGGGCGTGCGGCGCGGCGCGGCGTACGGCGCGTACCCGGTCGAGGTCGTCCTCGGGGTCCGGGGCACCGGCCTTGAGCTTGAGGACGGAGAAGCCCTGCCGTGCCAGCCGCTCCGCCCGTTCCGCGGCCGCGCGGCACGAGGTGATGCCGAGGGTACGGGCGGTGGCGGCGCGTGGCACCCCGGTGCTGCCGAGCAGCCGGTGCACGGGGACGCCGGCGCGCTTGCCGACGAGGTCGAGCAGTGCGGACTCCACCGCCGCGGTCACCGCCGCGGGCGTGCCGGGTGCGGGCAGATCGCCCGCGCGCAGGGCGTCGAGTGCGCTCTCGGGGCCGGCGCAGCGGGCGAGTTCCCGTGCCGTCCCGTTCAGCAGCCGGGAGAGGGTGGCGGCGTCCAGGCCGTAGTAGGTGCTGGTGACGGCCTCTCCGTAGCCGCGGAGGCCGTGGTGTTCGAGGGTGAGCCATACGGCGTCGCGGGCCGCCATCGTGGAGCGGGATATGCGCAGCGGCTCGGTGAGTTCGAGTCGTACGGTGCGCTGACTGACCTTCACGGGGCTTCTTTCCGGGTGGTGCGGCGGGTGGGGCGGGACGAACCGGTGGCGGGTGTACGGGCGGGGCGCGGGCCGGGCGTCGCGGGGAGCGGGGCGGCCGGAGGGGCCGGGTGGTCGCCGTCCGCGGCAGGGGGCGCGAGCGGGTCGGCGACCGTCCGGCACCGGGTCCACCCGGTCGCCTCCGCCGCCTGCGGGTGCGGGATCTCGACCGGCCGGGTGGCGGCACGGGCGAGGTCCAGGCCGTGGGCGGTGGCGAAGTCGTCGTCGTAGACGCTGTCGAGGTAGCGCTGCGGCCCGTCCGGGAAGACCGTGGCGACCACGGCTCCGGGATGGACGCGGGCGGCCCATGCGGCGACGAGCGCGACGGCGCCGGTGCTCCAGCCGCCGCTGACGAAGTTGCCGGCGGCGAGCCTGCGGCAGGCGTCGGCGGACTCGGCCGGGCCGACCCAGTGCACCTCGTCGAACGCGTCGTAGGCGACATTGCGCGGGTGGATGCTGCTGCCGAGTCCGCGCATCAGCCGGGCCCTGGCGGGCTGGCCGAAGATCGTGGATCCGGTGGCGTCCACCCCGATCAGCCGCAGGTGCGGCCAGTGCCGGCGCAGCGGGGCGACGACTCCGGCGCTGTGGCCTCCGGTGCCGACGCTGCACACCAAGACGTCGAGGTGGTCCAGTTCGGCTGCCATTTCGGCGGCGAGGGAACCGTAACCGGCCACGTTGTCGGGGTTGTTGTACTGGTCGGGCCAGTAGGCGCCGGGGAGTTCGGTGAGCAGGTGTCGCAGCCGGGCCAGCCGGGCGGCCTGCCAGCCGCCCTCGGCCGCGGGCCGGTCGGCCAGTTCGAGCCGGGCCCCGTAGGTCCGCAGCAGGCGGCGCATCGAGGGCTCCAGCTCGGTGTCGCCGACCAGGACGACCGGGTGGCCGAGCGCCTGTCCCGCGAAGGCGAGGCCGATGCCGAGGGTGCCGGAGGTGGACTCCACGACGGGCGCACCGGAGCGCAGTTCGCCGCGCTCCCTGGCGCCGAGCAGCATGGAGACGGCGGCTCGCGCCTTCATGCCGCCCGCGCCGAGCCCTTCGAGCTTGGCCCAGAAGCCGGGGTGCGGGCAGGGCAGGTCGGTGGTGACCCGGGCGAGCGGGGTGCGGCCGAGCAGAGCGAGGAGGTCCCGGTTGCCGGTGGGACGGGCCACGGCGGTGGTCACCGGGCGGCTCCCGGTGCCGTGGCGCGGTAGCGGTGGACGAGCCCCGGTCCGCCGTCGAGCCAGAAGAACGGGTAGGGCTCCGCACACACCGCGCTCACCCCCGAGCCCAGGAACCGCGGCAGCACCGCGCTACCGGTCTGGGCGAACATCACCAGCGGTTTGCCGTGCCGCAGCGCGTGTTCCCGCAGCGGCTCGAAGCTGCCGTTGCCGAGCGTCATCCCGGAGGCGAGGACCGCGTCGCAGCGCTCCAACTCGGCGAGCGCATCGGTGTGTACGGGCTCGCCCCACTCCGTCGTGCCTCCCTTGAGGTCGCACGGCACGTATGACAGGTCCCGCTCCCGCAGCGCCTCCAGCAGCGAGTTGACCACGCCGATCACGAGCACCCGGGCGCCGGGCGCGGCGTCGACCAGGCCGGTGACGGCCCGTGCCCTGGCCCGCGACTTCCGCAGCGACGATCCGGCCGGCAGCGACCAGGGCCGCGCGCCGTTCGCGGGCGTGTGCGGGCGGGCCTGCATCAGGTACGCGTCGAGGGCGGCCACCCGCACCGGGCGCAGCTCGTGCTCCAGGAGGCGGGCGAGGTCCGCGCCGACGCAGTCCTCGACGGCCGTGTCCGGCAGCTCACCGGGCTCCACCGCGCAGGAGCCGACCGCCGCCGCGAGCCGCAGGCTCAGCACTTCGTTGCGGTAGCCCCCGCCGCGGCCCTCGTGGCGCACGGCCTGTCGGGTGCTGAAGGCGACGGCGATCCGCTGGGTCCGCGGGTCGGGCCCGAACTCGCCGCCGAGGACGCGGGCCACGAGGTCGTCGTACGAAGCGGCAGGAGCCGGGGCGTCGACGGCCGGGGGGCGGCTGACGATCGGGTTCACCGGTTCACCACCCGCGGATGCAGCTCGGACAGCAGCGACTCGACGCGCCGGCGCGCGGCCGGGCCTTCGGCGTCACCGGCCATGACATGCCCCAGGTACGTGTTGTTGCTGCCGGCCTCCTTGACCGCCGTACCGGGCGCGGCGAGCTGGAGCTCCAGCACTCCCGGTGCCGCGCGCACGAGGTCCGCGCCGTCCACCGCCTCCAGTACGCCCACGGTCCGCGGCACCAGGAACCCGATGGCCGCGCTGCGCAGTCCGGTCTCCCTTTCGCGCAGGTCGGGCCGCTGTCCCAGGGCCACGTCCACGGCGGCCGCGGCGGTGTCGATGCCGGTGACATGGCGGATCAGTTCGGTGATGCGGTTGCCCGCCGGCCGGGGGTTGACCTCGACCAGGCGCGGTCCGTCCGGCGTCAGCTTGATCTCGGTGTGCGCCACCACGCCGTCGAGTCCGAGCGCCTCGATCGCCCGGACGGCCGTCTCCTGCGCGGCCGCCGCATCGGCGGCCGGCAGCGCCGCGGGGAACATATGGCCGGTCTCGATGAAGGCCGGCTCCCCGCCCACGCTCTTGTCGGTCACCCCGATCACTTGGGTGCTGCCGTCGAACGTGACGGTCTCGACGCTGACTTCGGGGCCGTGGAGCAGCCCTTCGAGGAGGACCAGGGGTGCCCTGCGCTGACCGCGGGCGTTGACGGGAAAGGCGTCGAGCGCACGGTAGGCGCGGGTCAGCTCCGCTTCGTCGTCGACGCGTCGTACGAACATCCCCGCGCACAGGTCGACCGGCTTCAGCACCAGCGGATAGCCGATCTCCGCGGCCGCGGCGGCGGCTTCGGAGCGGTCCGCGCAGACCGCGAAGCGCGGCCCGGGTACTCCCGCGGCGGCGAGCCGTTCCCGGGTGGCGTCCTTGCGGCAGGCGTTCTCGACCGCTTCGGGCGCCGGGCCGGGCAGCCCGAGGCGGGCGGCGATCCGGGCGGCCGTCGGGAGGTAGTAGTCGCAGGAGGTGAGCACCCCGTCGAAACCGAGCGCGGGGTGCAGCCGCGCGATGTACGGCAGCAGGGTGTCGAGGTCATTGGTGTCGGCGGTCAGCACATGGCGGGCGCCGAGCAGGGGGTGGGCGGTGCCCTCGGGCGCGGTGCGCAGGTAGTGGTGCAGATCGCGGGTGAGGAAGGTGAACTCGTGTCCGCCCTCGCGGATCGCGCGTGGGAGCAGCCTGCTCATCGCTCCGACCCAGCTCTCGACCATCAGCAGATGAGCCACGGTTTCCCTTCTTCGCAGGCGTTGTCCGCGCAGAGCGGCGGTTTTTGACGGTGTGGCGGTGCCGTGACGAGGCCCGCCCGGCTTGACCGGCTCATACTGTAAACGATAATCATTTTCATCGCCACCATGTTCAGCGGCACCCTCCGCCGCCCCTCCCGAAGGCGAGATCCGTGATTCCTGCCGTACACCGCACCGGCCTGCTCTGCGCCCTGACGGCCACCGCCGCCCTGCTCCCGGCGGCTCCCGTACACGCCGCTCCCCCGGCATCCGTGCTCCACTTCGGCGCCTGTCCGGACTCCGTGCCGACGCCGCCCGCCCCCGCCCGCGTCGAATGCGGCCACCTGAGCGTGCTGCTGGACCGCAGTCGCCCGGACGGCGCACACCTCCGCATCGCGGTCTCCCGTGTCCGCGCGTCCGGACCGGCCTCCGAGCGGCGCGGCGTCCTGCTGGTCAACCCGGGCGGGCCCGGTGGCTCGGGCCTGCCCTACGCCGTCACCAAGCGCGCCAAACTGCCAGAGCGGGTACGGCGCGCGTACGACGTGATCGGCTTCGACCCGCGCGGCGCCGGCGCGAGCGCGCCCGCGGACTGCGGGCCGATGGGCGGCCTCTTCGACGCCCCCGGACCGGACCCGGTCCCGGAGAACAGGACGGCCGAGACGGCCTACCTCGGCACCCTCCGCCGGACCGCGGACGACTGCGCCCGGCACGTCGCCGACGCCCTGCCGCATCTGTCGACCACCGAGACCGCCCGGGACATGGACGCCCTGCGTGCGGCCCTCGGCGAACCCCGGATCGGCTTCCTCGGCGTCTCGTACGGCAGCTATCTCGGCGCCGCCTACGCCGCCCTCTTCCCGCACCGGGTCGGCCGGATGGTGCTGGACAGCGTCGTCGGCCCCTGGGCGTGGTACGACTTCGACCTGCTGCAGAGCCGGGCCCTGCTGCGCCAGCGGGCGGTGTTCTTCGCCTGGGCCGCCCGGCACCACAAGCGCTTCGAACTCGGTGCCGACGGCGCGGCGGTGCGCACCGCGTACCAGCGGGTGCGTGACGGGCTCGCGACGCACCCCGTGGACGGCTTCGGTGCGGCCGAGTTCGACCGCGCCGTGTACCGGGCGCTGGGCCGCACCGAGCGCTGGGCGGGCCTCGCCGACGGCCTGCGGGCGTATCTGCGCGACGGGACCACCGGTCCGCTGCGCCCGGCGGAGCCCTTCGACGACGCCGCCTCACGTACGTACGAAGCCGCCAACCGCGCGGTCAAATGCGCGGACGGTCCCGCTCCCACGCCGGCCCGCATCACGGCCGGCATACGGCGGATGCGACGACTCGACCCCCAGCCGGTACTCACCGGCATGGAGGCCTCGGTGTGCGCCTACTGGCACCACCGGCCCCCGCACCGTACGCCGCTCGGCGGCCCCGACACCCCGCCGGTCCTGCTGATCGCCTCCACCCACGATCCCGTCACCCCCATCCGAGGCGCCCGGGCGCTGCAACGACGACTGCCCGGCTCACGCCTGGTCGCCCTGCACGACGACTACTCGCACGGGGTGTTCGCCAGCCGGGGCAACACCTGCGTGGACGGTACGGCCGCGGCGTACCTGCTCGACGGAACCCTTCCGCGAGCCGACGTGCACTGCATGGGGCCCGGACTGCCCCAGCCGTGAACTCCCCTTCTTCACATCGGAGTTGACTCGGCTCCCGACGAACGAACCACCCCGGGCCGACCCCGGAGCGAGCCGGCTCCGGAGCCCGGTCACCGCTTCCCGGGCCGGGCCGCCTCCAGCTCGTCGATGCTGCCGGACATGACCGCCGGGAGGTGCTCGGTGAGGTGCTCGACCGGCCAGTCCCACCAGGCCAGCGCCAGCAGCCTGGCGATGTCCGCGTCGTCGAAGCGGCGCCGGATGAGGCGGGCGGGGTTGCCGCCGACGACCCCGTAGTCCGGCACATCATCGACCACGACGGAACCGGACGCGATGACCGCGCCGTGACCGATGCGGACTCCGGGCATCACCATGGCCCGGTACCCGAACCAGACATCGTTGCCGACCACGGTGTCGCCCCGGCCGGGCAGCCCGGTGATCAGGTCGAAGTGCGCGGCCCAGGAACCGCCCATGATCGGGAAAGGGAACGTCGAGGGGCCGTCCATACGGTGATTGGCCCCGTTCATCACGAACCGCACGCCCTCCCCCAGCGCACAGAACTTCCCGATGACCAGCTTCTCCGGCCCGTAGTGGTACAGCACATTGCGGGTCTCGAACGCCGTCGGGTCGTCCGGATCGTCGTAGTAGGAGAACTCCCCCACCTCGATCAACGGCGAGGTCACCAGCGGCTTCAACAGCACCACCCGCGGCTGCCCGGGCATCGGATGCAACACGGTCGGATCGGCAGGAACGGCAGGCACCATGAAGCTTCCTCACGACGTGGACGAACGAGCCCACCCATGATCGCAACCCGCTCCAGAGCCGGGCCATCCATTTCCGCGCCGGAGCGGTCGCCGACGGGATCGCATATCACCGCAGGTCCGGGAGCAGTGCCGGTGACGCCACCGGCCTGCCCTACGACTACGCCACCCTGGGACCGGGCAGCCCCGAGAACCCGCCCTACCGGCCCCGTTGGGCATCGTCCCGGCCGGGTGCGAGGAGCAGGTGGCGGGGGCCGCGCAGGACGGGGCTGCGGCGGTAGGGAGGCGGGTCCTCGACCAGACGGGGCGTGTCGAGGTGCTGGATGAGTTCGTGGAGGGCGATCTGCGCCTCCAGACGGGCGAGCGGGGCGCCGAAGCAGTTGTGGATGCCGCTGCCGAAGCCGAGGTGCTGGTTGTCCTCGCGGGTCGGGTCGAAGCGGTCGGGGTCACAAAACCGCCGGGGGTCGCGGTTGCCGGACGCGAGCATCAGGATCAGGGGCGCGCCCTTCGGGACGGTGACGCCCGCGACCTCGATATCGGCCAGCGGCGTGCGCTGCGGGAGCATCTGGACGGGCGGCTCGTAGCGCAGCAGTTCCTCCACCGCCCGGGGCATCAGGGCGGGTTCGCCGCGCAGGCGGGCCAGCTCATCGGGGTGGCGCAGCAGGGTGAGGACCCCGTTGGTGATCAGGTTGACGGTGGTCTCGTGACCCGCGATGAGCAGCAGCACGGACGTGGTCATGATTTCGAGCGGCGTCAGCTGCCCGTCGGCGCTGTCGCTGACGAAGGCGGAGAGCATGTCGTCCGACGGATGGGCCCGGCGCTTCTCCGCGAGCTCGCCGAGATACAGGCCCATCTCCTTCCGGGCCTCGGCCGCGGCCCGCGGACGCTCTGTGGGGTCCTCCCCCGGTGTGGGGTCGATCCCCGCGACGATGGCGTCCGACCAGGCACGGAACCGTGGCTCGTCCTCGATGGGTACGCCCAGGAGACGGCAGATCACCGTGACGGGCAGCGGGTAGGCGAAGTCGTCGACGACGTCGATCCGTTCCTTGTCCACGAAGCCGGCGAGGAGGTCCTTGACGATCCGGGTGATCTCGTCGTGCATGCCGGCGATCCGGTCCGGCGTGTGGGGCGGGCCGAACGAGCGCATCGTCAGTCTTCGCAGCCGGTGGTGTTCGGGGTCGTCGAGTCCGATGAAGGCCGGCGGGAGCCCTTGCTCGGCGGCTGCGGTCTCGTCCGGGACGGTGCGGTTGCGGCGGTCCGAGCTGATCCGAGGGTCGTGCAGCAGGGCTTCGATCTCGTGGTAGGTCCCGACCAGGTAGCTGCCGTCCTCCTGCCGCGCCACCCCCGCCTCGCGGAGCTCGGCGTAGAACGGGTAGGGGTCGGCACGATGCGCGTAGTCGGTGATCCGGTGGAACAGGGTGTCCGCAGCCATGCGCGGGGGCTCCTCATCGCTATGGAGTGGCGGTCTCAGCGGGCCGGCTGCACCAGGGTCAGGCGTCGGTCCGGCAGATGACCGGTGAGGGCGACGGTCGGACCGTGCGACAGCGTCTTCGGATCCGGTACGTCGGAGGGGACGGGTACCGGGGACTCGATCCGGTCGGCGGCTCCCGGCGCGGGCGGGAACGGCGCTGCCGTCTCGATCAGCCGCTCGTAGTACTCCAGCGCCTTGGCCTGGTTCACGCTCACCGCCGCGGTGACGCGTCCTCGGTAGCCGTAGACGGCGACCAGCCGGGCGTCTTTGAGCGACCCCTGGGCGATGACCACCTGGTCGGAGAAGGTGGGTACGCCGACCGACTTGATGTTGAGGCCGAACTGACTGGACCAGAACGCCGGTACGGTCAGGTGCGGGCGTCTGCGTGGCCCCGGGTTGACCATGTTGTGGGCCGCGACCTCGGCCTGGGCCACCGCATTGCCCCAGTGCTCCAGGGAGAGCAACTGGTACTCGAAGAGCGGGTGCGGGAAGCGGGCCACATCACCGGCGGCGAAGACGTCGTCGGTGACGATCCCGTACATGTCGAAGGCACGGCACCCCGCGTCGCAGGTCACTCCTCGTGGGCCCGCGGCAAGTCCCGACTCGGCCAGCCACTCGGTGTTGCGGACCGCCCCGAGGGCCACCACGGCGACGTCCGCATCGATCCGGCTGCCGTCGGAGAACCGCGCGCCGGTGAGCCGCCCGTCGCCCTCCAACTCGGTGACAGTCACCCCGCAGCGCAGATCGACGCCGTGCGCGCGCTGCAGCTTCGCGGCGAGCGCACCCAGCGTGCCCCCGAGGGCACCGACCAGCGGCGCCGGACCCCGCTCCGCGACCGTCACCGCAAGACCGCGCTCCCGACAGGCGGAGGCGATCTCCGAACCGGTGAAACCGGCGCCGATGACCAGGACCCGCTCCGGCCCGGCGTCGAGACGCTCCGCAAGACGGCCGGCGTCCTCGCCGGTGCGCAGGGTGAACACCCCGTCCAAGGTGGCCTCGGCCGGCTTCGGCCAGGGCCGGGCACGGGTTCCGGTGGCGATCAGCAGCCGGTCGAAGGGCACCTTCTCGCCGTCGGCGAGGAGCACCTCTTTCCCGATCGGATCGAGCCCGATGGCGCGCACCCCGAGTCTCCACTGCGCGTCCACCCGGCGGCGCTGGGGCAGCCCCGTCCTGTCCGCCGACACCTTTCCGAGCAAGACCTGCTTCGACAACGGCGGTCTGTCATACGGGGGCTGCGGTTCCTCCCCGATCAGAGTCAGCGAGCCGACGAACCCCGCGTCACGCAGCGCCTCGGCGGCCCGCAACCCCGCGAGCGACGCACCGACGACAACGATGCGGCCTTCGCGTGGTTCACCCTGCATCGGCGCCCGCCTCCTCGCCCACGAGAATCGCCTGCACCGGACACGCGGCCGCGGCCCGGAGCACATGTTCCTGCTGGTCTTCCGGGACGGCCGGGGCGTACGACAGGGCCTCCTCGCCATGCATCGTGAACACCCGGGGAGCGAGGAAGGCGCACTGCGCATAGCCCTGACATCGATTGAGATCGACGACGATGTTCATCCCGAGCCCTCCTCCCGCCGCCACACCCGTCGGCTCCGTCCTACAACCGGTCGCGGTGCGGCGCATGCGGTGCCGGGCCATCCGAGGGGGCACCTGCGGCGAGTCACGTCCGGCCGGTCGGCGGGTCACGCCGGGCCGGGCACGGTGAAGTAGTCGTACGCGGAGGAGGCCGCCGAGCCGTCGCCGAGGCCGAAGGCCAGGACGGTGCCGTACCGGGCCCGCGCGGCCGCCACGCTCGGAGGGGCCTTGGGGACGGTCGAGCAGCGCTGGTAGATGCCGGACCCGGCCGCAGGGCACGGTGCGGGCTCCGCGACCCGGTTCGGGAGCGGCGGGCCGGGCCGGTCCCAGTCGATCCGCAGCCCCGGGGCCACGAGCGTCGGCGCGGGCAGCAGGCTGCCGTCCGGCCGTCGGCCGTGCGCACGGTGATAGTCGAGGGCATACGTCACGGTGCCGGCCGCGTAGGGCATGTCCCGCCCCTGGCCGTCCTGCGGCCCCCAGGTCGCGACGCCGGCCACGCGGATCCGGGGCAGCACGGCGGTGATGTCTCCCCGGACGCCGAAGTAGGCGACGGCCCGCATACCGCACCTGAGGACGTACGGAGAGCGGTTGCCCTCGAAGACCGAGCCGTTGTGGGGCTCGGCACAGGAGTCGGTGAGGCGCGTGAGCACATGCTCCAGGCCCTCGACAGCGGTCAGGCGCTCGATCAGGGCCCGCATCTTCCGCTCCTCCACCGCCCTGCGGGACTCCGCTCCGGGCGACGTGGCCTGCGTCCGCAGCTTCTCCTCCGACGACTCGCGGGAGCATGCCGACACCAGCCCCACCAGGACGAACACCAGCAGCAGTCCGCACGCACGGGCGCCCCGCCCACGGACTCGGCGCCCCCGGTCCGCCCCGGTCCCCTCCATCTCCCCACCTCCGACCCCACCTTTCGGTGCGGCGGGGGAAAGCGCATGAGTACCCGTACTCAGATGCCGGTCACAGGAGGCGGTCATGAGGCGTGGCTACGAGGCCGCGATGCGGAAGACGCGGTGATGAGTCCGCGGTCGTGTCGGATCCGCACGAAACCCTGACGGACCGATCCACCGGAGCAACGACTCAAAGGAGTGACAACCGGGCGGAGTTCGGCACCTTCGTTGACACTGCGTGGGACCGTGTTCACGGCCCGTATGGCTCATTCAAGTCCCTTTTCTTGACTGCAACAGAAGGGTTGGGCGGCATCCGAACACCCCGTGACCATGGGCTTGTTCGGCTGTGGAGTCGACCGTCGGCGCCCTGGGTGTGGCGATAAAAGGGTGCGGTACCGGGTTAATTGCGGAGCGAGATGAGTAACATCCAGCCAACCGCAGATCGATCAGGCAAGAGAGAGCAGGCTTTTTCATGTCAGACTCGGAATTCGCCGTGCAGGTGGCTGCGAAGCTGAAGAGCATCGCGAAGGAGATCGACGAACTGCAGAAGCTCCGGACGAAGCTGGAGGACCTCCAGCAGCACCTCGACTCGGGCCCGCGGGAAAAGGTGGCCGTGCCGCAGCCGCCGGAGGCCGACACCGCGGCGGCCAAGCCGGCGACCGTGCCCGCGGCACGACGCGCGAAGCCTGCCGCCCCGAAGGGCAAGCCGACGAAGAAGGCCCCGGCCAAGACGGCGGGCAGCGCGAAGAAGGCACGGAAGGCCACACCGGCCCGGGGCAAGGCCCGGCAGCGGAACGCCACCCGCGCCGACCGCGTTCTCGGCCTGCTCGACGAGCAGCCGCGCACGGTCACGGAGCTGACGAAGCTGCTGGCGCAGGAACACCCGGATCACACCGCACCGGAGACCGCGGTGCGCAACACCCTGGAGACCTCACTCGTCTCGAAGGGCCTGGCGCACCGCAGCAAGCAGGGACGGAGCGTCTTCTACTCCACCCCCGCCGCCCCTCAGGACGGCGCCAAGGACCGCGCAGCCGACGCCGCGGGCGCCCCTGAGGAGGCCGCGGCCGCCCGGGCCTGACCGGGATCCCGCTCCCGCCTGCCGACTGCCACTCACAGACCGAAGACGGAGCGCGCCCGGCGCGGGTCGCACCGGGCGCGAGTGGTACGAGGGGATCGCCTCGGCGACCGGCAGGCGGAGCGGTCGGGTTCCGGAGGTCGCGTCGGGGAGCGGTCGCTCACCGAGGGGCCCGGCGGCGCGGGACGTGGCGCCGCCCGGGGCCCGCCCTGGCGATCATGTGCCCGAATCTTCTGAGACGATGAAGATCGACAAGAAGCCCTGCAGGGAGAGCGAACCGTCCGGCGGCCGCGACATCACCACGGCTCGATTCGGACATATCGCCGCAAATATGGCGCTTACGCCGTCGGTGAGGGCAGTCGCAGGAGGGTGACACGGCCGAGTCTTGACGAACCGGCCCTGCCCGATCTTGACTGCCAGGGTCCCACACCGCAGGGCCCCCACCAGGGGTGTTGCCCCCCTCACCGAAGGTCACGAAACATATGACGGTTGACGCCTCCGCCGCCACCGAAGTTGATGCCGCCGCCGAAGTCGGTCGGTTCCTCCTCGGCGACGCCTTCCCCTGCTTGGCCGGCCGTTCGGCATGGCGACAGGGGGGCATTACCCATCGCCATTACACGTGGTTCGGTGATGACGAGGCGGCCCGGCAGATGGCAGCTGATCTTCAGACGTATGTGGAGGGGGTGGACTGGGCCGCCAGGCCCTTCACGAGCTTCGTGGCCACCTTCTCGGGGCCCCTGAACGTCGAGGAGGTCGAGTTCGAGACGCTGATGTGGCAGCAGCTGCAGGCCGTCCACGACTACGACAGCCTCACACACCCCTGGGCCGACGGCTACGACCGCGACCCGTCGTCCGGCGCCTTCGCGTACAGCGTCGCCGGGCACCCCTTCTTCGTGATCGGACTGCACGAGACGCACAGCCGCATCGGCCGGCGCCCGCCCTTCCCGATGCTCGCCTTCAACTCCCACGCCCAGTTCGACCGGATAAAGGCCGCGGGCCTGTGGGACCGGTTGCAGGAGAAGATCCGCAAGCAGGACATCGAGCTGCAGGGCAATATCAACCCCAACCTCGTCGAGTACGAGCAGCTCTCCGAGGCCCGGCGCTACTCGGGCCGGCGCAAGCCGGCGGACTGGGCTTGTCCCTTCTCCGCTCGGGCCTGAGGGAACGTCAGCGCGTCGCGGAGCAGGCCCCACCCCGGGGATTCCTCGCGGAGATCGGGCTGAGGACGGGGGCCGTTCGCCGTCCACCGCCCGTCCTCCCCCTTGCGCCGTACACGCGTCCCGCATGACGACAGGTTCCCGGAGCCCGGTCAGGCGGAGGCGGCCTGCCGGCCCGTGCTCCGGTCCTTCCCCCCGGTGCCGTGACGCGCGAGCTGGCGGTCGTGGACGCGGCTCAGGAGCAGCAGCGAGACGATCGCTCCGAGGAGGGCGCAGGCCATGTCCCACTGGGTGTCCCACGCGTCCCCCTGAGTGGCGAGGAACGCGTCGGCCGCATGCCCGCCGGCCAGCGCGCTCCACCACTCGATCAACTCGAAGAACGCGCTGAAGGCCAGGCACGCGCACACCGTCAGCGGGGCCAGCCAGGCGCTGCGGCGCAACGGGGAGGTGCGGACCAGGAGTTCGCGGACCAGGATGGCGGGCACGAAGCCCTGCATCAGATGCCCGATCCGGTCGTAGGGATTGCGGGAGAGGTCCAGTACGTCCTGCAGCCAGTGGCCCAAGGGGACCTCGGCGTATGTGTAGTGGCCGCCGACGATCAGGACCAGTGCGTGCACGGCGAGCAGGCAGCACAGGAGCGGGCTGAGCGGAAAGCGCCGCCACACCGCGACCAGCAGCGGCAGGCCGACCATCACCCAGCAGGTCTCCATGATCCATGTGGTCCGGTCATGGGGCTGCAGCCCCGACACCGCGAGAGCGACGAGCACCGCTACGGCCAGAGCCGGGGGAATCACGCGGGAAATGGTCATGGTGGCCTTTGCGGATCGCCGTCGGGACATCGGGTACAGGGGAAAAACGTCGGAGACATCGGGGACAGGTCTGCGCGGCGGCGCCGCGAGGCCGGACGGCATGGCCCCGGCCGTACGGCGCGTGTGCCCACCGGAGCCGTCGCCACACCGTGAGCGGCAGAAACTCTGCCGCGGGAATGCGGCACCAACGTCCCGCACCGTCCCGGTCGCGAGGAAGGCCGAGATCCGTTGGCCCGACTGCGCCGAACCCACCGCTGACGTGCACATGGCGCGTACGATCGGATGCCCCCCTACGGGAAAGGCATCCTCCATGAAGAAGACATCGGCTCGCAGAGTCACCTGGCGCACACTGCTCGCCCTGGGCGGCGCGGCAGCGTTAAGCGTGCCCCTCGCGGGAGCCGCCGCGGGCGCATCGCGCACCACCGGGGAAGGAGGGCGGGCCGGCGGGTGCGTCGTGGTGTACTTCGACCTCGGCGAAACGCTGGTACACACGGCCAAGGACAACAGCATGCGGTACATGCCGGGAGCCGCCCGGTACCTGCGTGCGCTGCGCGCCCGCCATATCCCCGTCGGCCTGATCACCAACGTGCCGTCCTCGTGGGGCTCCACCGACGCGGAACGGGCGGCGGAGTTGAAGAAGGTGATCGACAAGGACTGGGCCGACCCCACCCCGTTCGCCTGGTCGGACTTCGGCGACCGGATCTTCACCCCCCGGACCGAGGCGGAGAGAAAGCCCGCACCGGCGCTGTGGAAGCGTGCCAAGAGCGCCTCGGGCCGCTGCCGGCTGGTGTACCAGGCGGAGACGCCGGACGAGGTGCGGGCGAGCCGTTCGCTCGGGTACCTCGCCTACCAGGCGACCCGCCCCAAGTGGCCCACGTACCTGCCGGTGCCGGTGATCACCGCCCTGGCGCATCTCCCCTCATGGAACGCGACGGGCGTCAAGGAGCGTTGAGCCGCCCCGCCCGCCGAGCGGCCGATCGGGAACCGCTGACCGGCTCGTGCAGGCCGGCCTCTGCCGGCTGCCTCGTATAGGCCGGCTCGCGCAAGCCCACTCATGACGTCGTCACCTCGCCGCTGACCGGCTGTAGCCCTCCAGCCGGTCAGCCAGCTCGGCCGGGCGGGACAGCATCGGGAAGTGCCCGCCCTCCATCTCGTCGGGCGACACCCCCAGGCGCTCCGCCACCACCGTACGCAGGAACGGTGCCGGGAAGAGTCGGTCCTGACGGCACAACAGGAACCGGGTGGCGACCGGGGGCCAGGCCTCCATCGGCCAGGGGCGCGCGGCAGGGGTCTCGGCCTGCCGCCGCCAGCGGACCGCCGCCTCGGCCGCCAGTCCCGGCGGCAGGTCCTGGAAGAACGGATCCGCGGCGGAACCCGGCACAGCGGACTCGGGCAGGCCCTCCACGGCCGGGTCCGCGCCGGCCCGCTGCGCGTCCCGTCCGGCCCGTCCGACCCGGGAGTCCGGGTGACGCGTCGCCCGCCACCACTCCTTCGGTGCCTCACCCGGCAATGGCACCATCGCCGCCAGCAGCACCAGCAGGTCCACCGGCACTCGCGCACAGACCAGGGGCGCGGTGAAGCCGGCGAACGAGTGCGCCACGAGCGTCAGCCGCCTGCGGCCCGCAACCGCCTGGACGACCGCATCCGCGTACTCGTCCAGGCCGGCCGCCTCGTCCTCGCACGGCAGATCCACGCTCACCACATCACGGCCCCGGGCGCGCAGCTCCTCCTCCAGGAGATGCCAGTGCCACGAGTCGCATGCCGCACCCGGAATCAGTACGAAGGTCGTCATCGACCGCATCATGCCACCGCCGCACGCCCGGCACCCTGGCCACGACCGGATCCGGCGGGGCTCAGGCCAACTGAGTCGCGCCTCGGCAGACCGTGCACACGATGCGCCGCGCCGGCTCCGGCAAGGTGCTCTGCCCCACACCCGCTACGCGGACCACGGTCTGCGGGGCGGACCAGGCGTGCCGGTCGCACAGTGCGGCGCCACAGTTCCGGCAGATCGCCACCGCGGCGGCGTTTCCGTCGCTCGTCGCGCAGTCATAGCAGTTCATGGCACATGTCCGATCTCGTGAGGTGGGCCGACGCGGGCCCCACGGCAATGTACGTCGCGACGCATGACGGACGCGGGAAGCACGCCAGACACCCGGAGGGGGGCGCCGGCCGGAGGCTCACGGAGGTACGCAGCAGGACAGGCGTCGTGGCTGCTCGCGAGTCGGGGGCGGGCTCACCGGGCCTGCCCCCGACAGCGGCGGGGTGAGGGAGCGGCCGACCGGGCATAGCCTGGGTGCCGGAGAAGTCCCGTACGCATCCCAGGAGTTGGCCGGGCTGTGAGCGGGGGCGCCGCCGCTCTCAGGGGTGAACGTCGGGCGGGAAGCCGGTCCAGCGAAGCTCCGCGGGAAGGTGCCCCATGTCGTTGTAGAAGACCACGGAGGCGGGGCGGCCGGGCGTGTAGCGGATGACGGTCAGTGCGGCGTTGGCGTGCTGGAGACCCATCCAGCGCCACTCGGGCGCGTCGAGGGCGGCGCGGACGAGCCAGCCGATGAGGAAGTTGTGGGTGACGAGAAGTTCGTGACGCGGCTCGTCACCGGCGACCGGCCCGGCGAAGCGGGCGAGGGCCTGGCGAGCCAGCCCCGGACCGTGTTCTCGCTCCGCCGCCGGGAACTGAGCCAGGCGGCCGAGCATGCCGTCCGCGGACTCCGACGGCAGCTCCGGCCGCTGCGGCAGGTAGGGGATGTAGTCCCCGGCCAGGTCCGATACGCACCGGGGAACGTCGTCGAGCTGGGCGCAGACCAGCCGGGCGGTCTGCTCCGCCCGTGGGAGCGGACCGTGATGGCACACCGAGAGGGGTGCGCTCCGAAGCCGCTCTCCGAGCAGTACGGCCTGGCGACGGCCGCGGTCCGTCAGCTCGCTCTCGTCAGGTGAAGCCTCCCCGTGCCGCGCGAGGTAGAGGAAGCGAGTGGCCGTTTGCGTCATGAGCCGGGTCCCCCGTCGACGTACATGATGTTCATGATCTTCGGATGCCCTGGTGGACGCGGTGGCGCGCTGCATGGTTCCCACCACGAATTACCCGGTTCCGTGATATGCGTCATAGCGCATTCCGGTACTAACTAAGCCGGATAGTAGATGACGCTCCGGCGACATAGGAGACTTGTCCGTCTTGGCCTACGAATACTTCGGGCACGGGAAAGCGGCATTCGGTCCGCACCGTGCTTTTGGCCGCGCGGCGAGCACATAAGGGGTTCTGACGGGGCAACAGGAATTGCCGGAAGATCCCGAATCCTCATCAGCATGCTCCCGCACTCATGACAAGAGTCGGTCGGCACTACGAAGCGAAGTAGTAGCCGGAGTTTGTTGCCTCGTCTGCGCAGCGGCGCCAAGAATGACGAGCCGCAAGGCGTCTCCGCAGCTCAGGCGCGGGAATTGCACAGAACCGGCCGCGCCCGGGACGCTCCGCAATTACCGAGTGAGGTCACGCATGACGAAACATCGCAGGACGCGGCGCTACCGGCAGATAACCGTCGCCGCCCTGGCCATCGGAGCCGTGGGCATACCCTCCGCCGCCATGGCTTGCCTGGGTCAGGAGAACGAAGCCGGCCGGCATCACGGCCATTGGCAGAATGCATCCTTCGATCATCGGCAGGCGAAAGCCAAATGGCGCCACGGGTCGAGCGCGGGCACATCTGAGAAGCCCGCGGATTCCGCCGGCGCCGCCAAGACCACCAGCGCCTCGAAAACGCCCAGCACTTCGAAATCCGCCGCCCCGGCATCCGGCGCCTCGGCCAAGGTGGTGGAACTCGTCAACAAGGAGCGCAGCAAGGCCGGGTGCTCCCCGCTGACCGTGAATGCGAAGCTGACGAAGGCCGCCCAGGACCACAGCAAGGACATGGCGGATCATCGGAACATGTCGCACACCGGCTCCGATGGCTCCTCCCCGGACGACCGGATCACGCGCGCCGGTTACCACTGGAATTCCTACGGCGAGAACGTGGCCTACGGCTACTCCACGCCCGAAGAGGTCATGGCGGGCTGGATGTCCAGCCCCGGCCACAAGCGGAACATCCTCGACTGCTCCTTCAAGGAGATCGGCGTCGGCCTCGCCCAGCCCGGCGACTACTGGACGCAGGACTTCGGCACGGCCGGCTAGGACCGCATGGGGCAGCGTTTGCCGGCTTGACCACCTCACACCAGCGGAGCAGACCGGACCGGAGCTGGGACGGAGCGGCCTGCCGCGGCGCAGCAGAGCACACGGCGCATCGCGCGTACGAGGGCACTGCTGCGCCGCGGCGGCGTGCGCGGCACCGAGGCGATCGAGACGCGCGGCCCCCGGGCCGCGGCTAGCGTGACCGTCAGGGGCCTCACCCGCCGACGACGTCAGGAGCGACCATGACCGGCTCTGCCACCCAGGGAATCAAGACCGTGCTGCACCCCGTCTCCGACCTGGCGACGGCCAAAGAGGTGTACACCGCCCTGCTCGGCGTACCGCCGCAGTTCGACGAGTCCTACTACGTCGGCTTCGAGGTCGCGGGCCAGCACATCGGGCTGGTGCCGGGCGGTGGACCGCAGGGCATGACCACGCCCGTGGCCTACTGGCACGTGCCGGACATCGAGGCGAAGCTCGCCGAGGTCACCGCCGCGGGTGCCACCCTGAAGGAGCCCGCGCACGATGTCGGCGGCGGCCGTCTGGTGGCCACCGTGACCGACCGCGACGGCAATGTCCTCGGGCTGCTCCAGGACCCGTGAGCCGCCGCCCTCCGGTGCCCGAGCGCGGACCGACCGCGGACCGCTGCGCGACGGCGACCGGTCGGTCCGACGACTCGGGCGGGGGCGCCGGGCGGCCGGGCCCCGGGGTTCTGTGGGCGGCAGCGGACGAAAGCCGGACGTACTCCATCGAAGCTGATTAGATCGAACGGGTGACGTCGGCGGAGACCGCGAGGGCGGACCCGCCTCACAGATGGAGACACGATGAGCATGGCCACGAGGACGGACACGCAGTCGGACGGGCGGCACGCCGCCGACAGCCACGATCTGATCCGCGTGCATGGCGCGCGCGAGAACAACCTCAAGGACGTCAGCATCGAGATCCCGAAGCGCCGTCTGACGGTGTTCACCGGCGTCTCCGGCTCGGGCAAGAGCTCGCTGGTGTTCCACACGATCGCCGCGGAGTCGCAGCGGCTGATCAACGAGACCTACAGCGCCTTCGTGCAGGGCTTCATGCCGACGCTCGCGCGGCCCGAGGTCGACGTTCTCGACGGGCTGACGACCGCGATCATCGTCGACCAGCAGCGGCTGGGCGCCGATCCCCGCTCCACGGTCGGCACCGTCACCGACGCCAACGCGATGCTGCGCATCCTCTTCAGCCGGCTCGGCATACCGCACATCGGCCCGCCCGGCGCGTACGCCTTCAACGTGCCCTCGGTCCGGGCGAGCGGGGCGATCACCGTCGAGCGGGGCGCCAAGAAGGCGGTGAAGGCGACCTTCTCCCGTACCGGCGGGATGTGTACGCGCTGCGAAGGCCGCGGCACCGTCTCCGACATCGACCTCACCCAGCTCTACGACGACTCGAAGTCGCTAGCCGAGGGCGCTTTCACCATCCCCGGCTGGAAGTCCGACAGCTTCTGGACGGTGCGGGTCTACGCCGAGTCGGGCCTGCTCGACCCGGACAAGCCGATCCGCAAGTTCACGAAGAAGGAGATGCAGGACTTCCTCTACCGGGAGCCCACCAAGGTGAAGGTCGAGGGCGTCAACCTCACCTACGAGGGCCTGATCCCCAAGATCCAGAAGTCGTTCCTGTCCAAGGACAAGGAGGCGCTGCAGCCGCACATCCGCGCCTTCGTGGAGCGGGCGGTCACCTTCACCACCTGCCCCGAGTGCGACGGCACACGGCTGAGCGAGGGCGCCCGGTCGTCGAAGATCAAGGGGATCAGCATCGCCGACGCCTGCGCGATGCAGATCAGCGACCTGGCCGAGTGGGTCCGCGGCCTCAGCGAGCCGTCGGTGGCGCCGCTGCTCGGGTCGCTGCGGCACACCCTCGAATCGTTCGTGGAGATCGGCCTGGGCTACCTCTCGCTCGACCGGCCGTCGGGCACGCTGTCGGGCGGCGAGGCGCAGCGCGTCAAGATGATCCGCCACCTCGGCTCGTCGCTCACCGACACCACCTACGTCTTCGACGAGCCCACCACGGGCCTGCACCCCCATGACATCCAGCGGATGAACGACCTGCTGCTGCGGCTGCGGGACAAGGGCAACACGGTGCTCGTCGTGGAGCACAAGCCGGAGACGATCGCGATCGCCGACCATGTCGTCGACCTCGGGCCGGGCGCCGGTACGGCGGGCGGCACCGTCTGCTTCGAGGGCAGCGTCGAGGGGCTGCGGGCCGGCGGCACCGTCACCGGCCGCCACTTCGACGACCGGGCGTCCCTCAAGGAAACCGTGCGGAAGCCCACCGGCACCCTGGAGATCCGCGGCGCGACGACGCACAACCTGCAGGGCGTCGACGTCGACATCCCGCTCGGGGTGCTCGCCGTCGTCACCGGTGTCGCCGGCTCCGGCAAGAGCTCACTCGTGCACGGGTCGCTGCCCGGGCAGGCAGGGGCCGCCGACGGAGGTGTGGTGGCGGTCGGCCAGGGCCCGATCCGCGGCTCGCGACGGAGCAACCCGGCGACCTACACCGGACTGCTCGACCCGATCCGCAAGGCGTTCGCCAAGGCCAACGGCGTGAAGCCGGCGCTGTTCAGCGCCAACTCCGAGGGCGCCTGCCCCACCTGCAACGGCGTCGGCGTCATCTACACGGACCTGGCGATGATGGCGGGCGTCGCCAGCACCTGCGAGGACTGCGAGGGGAAGCGGTTCCAGGCCTCGGTGCTGGACCACCGCCTCGGCGGCCGCGACATCAGCGAGGTGCTCGCGATGTCGGTGGCCGAGGCCGAGGAGTTCTTCGGCGACGGCGAGGCCCGCACCCCGGCCGCGCACCGCATCCTCGGCCGGCTCGCCGACGTCGGGCTCGGCTACCTCAGCCTCGGCCAGCCGCTCACCACGCTCTCCGGCGGCGAGCGGCAGCGGCTCAAGCTGGCCACCCATATGGCCGAGAAGGGCGGCGTCTACCTCCTCGACGAGCCGACCGCCGGCCTGCACCTCGCCGACGTCGAGCAACTGCTCGGCCTGCTGGACCGGCTCGTGGACTCCGGCAAGTCGGTCATCGTCGTCGAGCACCACCAGGCGGTCATGGCGCACGCCGACTGGATCATCGACCTCGGCCCGGGCGCCGGCCACGACGGCGGCCGGATCGTCTTCGAGGGCACCCCCGCCGACCTCGTCGCCGCCCGCTCCACCCTCACCGGCGAGCACCTCGCGGCCTACGTCGGCACCTGACCGAAGGCTTGGCGGGGCGAGTGCCCCGGCGGCTGCCCGGGGGCCTGGCCCTCGGCAGCCGCCGGGTGTGACGACGGGACGACGGGCTGAGGGCTCTTCCCGATCCCCGCATCAGCCGGACGACGCCCCTGGCTCCTGCCCACAGGTCCTAGAGCAGATCGCTGGCCGAGTCCGCGAGCCGTCGTCGTGCGGCGCGGGCCGCGGGGAGGACCGAGGCGGTTGCGGCGATGGTCACCGCGAGGGCGATGACCAGCAGCAGGATCGCCGGGGCGGGTTGCTGGGCGATGCCGGTCCCCCAGCCGCTGGTGCGGCCCTGGAGGTTGATCAGCCACTCGGAGGCGAGGAGGCCCAGCGCCGTACCGGCCACCGCGGCGGCCAATGTGACGAACGCGGTGGCCGAGACGATGACGCCGGTGATCTGGCGGGGAGTGAGGCCGACGGCCTTCAGGGCGAGCAGGTCGCGGCTGCGGTCGCGGACGGTGGCCCCGACAGTCGTCGCGAGCTCGGCCAGTCCGATCAGGATCAGCACCGCGATCAGAGCGAGGGAGACGGCACGGACCGCGGACAGCTGGTCGGCGGGGTTGGGGATCTCCCGCACTTCGAGACGGCCGGCCGACGCCTTGGTCAGGGCATCGCGCACCGCGCCGGGGTCGGCGCCGTCATGCAGGACCAGGTCGTAGAAGTCCGGACGGGGCGGCGGGGACCCGGCGGGCGCGGCGCCGGCGGTGTCGTCGTCGCGCAGGGTGTCGAGGGTGGTGGAAACGACCCGGCCGGCGTCGGCGGTCTCGATGTTGCGGCCGACGATGTGGAGGACGTGCGGGTGGCCGGCGACGGTCATCCGGACCCAGTCGCCGACGTGTGCGTCCAGGAGGTCCAGCAGGCCCTGTCCGGCGATCGCTTCGTCGGGGCCGTGGGCGGCGCGGCCCTCGACGACGGCGAAGGGGTAGGGCTGTGCCTCTGTGCCGAGCCCGCGCAGGGTGATCGTCCCGGTTTGTCCCGGTATCAGGGCCTGAACCTCGGCTCCGGGATAGGCAGTCGTCCGCGGCTGGGAGGCGAGGAGTTGTCCCAGTTCCCGTTCGCCGAGGGTGTCGGAGCGGGCCGTGAGCGCCGCGGGCAGGCCGACGTTCTCGGGGTGCGAGGTGAAGCGGTCCAGGGTGGTCCAGGTGCCCAGCGCGATGGTGATCAGCAGCAGCGGAACCGCCAGCCGCGCCACGGCCGCCGAGGAGCGCAGCGGGCGGTGGAAGGCGCTCCGCCAGCCGAGGACCAGGGCCGGCGGGACCCTGAGGCCGAGCGCCCGCCGGGTGAGACCGGATGCCCGGCCGCCGGTGGCCGTGGCGGCACGGGCGACGGGCACCGGTGGCACCCGCCCCGCGCGCCACGCGGCCAGACAGGTCGCCGAACCGATGAAGACCACCACACCGCCGGAGATCACCCAGGGCAGCCAGGCGTGTTCGGGAAGCTGCCGCCACAGGGCCGTAGCCTCGCCGATCCGGCCGGGGACCAGGGTGCCGAGCGCCTGGGTGAGCAGTGCGCCCAGGGCGACGCCCAACAGCGCGAAGCCCAGGTGGAGGGCGAGGAACATCCGGACCACCTGGCCGGGCGTGAAGCCGATGGCCTTGAGGATCGCGATGTCCCGCAGATGTCCGCGGACCCGGGTGCTGATGGCGCCGCCCACCGCCAGGGCGGCGGCGAGCAGCGCGCCGAGACCGAAGAGGCCGAGCAGCCGCCCGAGGAGCTGGTTGTCCCCCTCGGCATCGGCCTTGGCCTGCCGCCAGGTGGAGACATCGGTGATCTGGTCGGCGCCGAGCCGGGTGACCGCGCGCTGGACGACGTAGTCGGTGTCGGCGGGGTCGGTGAGCTGGAGGCCTATGGTGCGGCCGCGCTGGTCGCCGCCCGCGTCCGAGGCGGCGAGGGTGTGGGGCAGCACCCAGGCCACGCCCGGGGATTCGCCCGCGCGGAAGCCGACCTCGGCGGTGTCCGCGACGCCCACCACGCGCAGATGTGCCGCGATGCCGCTCAGCACGAGGGAGTCACCGGGCTTGGCCCACATCGCGCGGGCCACCGAACTGTCCAGCACGATGCCCTTGGTGGCGCCCGCATCGGTGTCCGCGTCGAGCCAGCGGCCCGCGACGATCTGCGGGGCGGCGGTGGCGGGGCGCTTCGCCGTTCCGCGCAGCTCCAGGGTCGCCTTGGCGCCGCCGGGCTGGAGGCTCGCGGTGGTGCGGACCGTACGGAAGGGGCCGGAGGTGGCGCGCACCTCGTCCAGTCCGGCGAGCGACCCGGCGGCGGTGCCGGCTCGGGTGTGGATCCAGACGTGGGCGCCGGAGGACTGGGTGAAGGCCCGTTGCCAGGGGTCGGTCGCGTAGGCGAACAGTGCGGTGGCCAGCAGCAGCGAGATGGTGATCCCGGCGGTGGCCAGCACGATGAGCACGGCGGCCGGCCGGTGTGCTCGCAGGTGCGCCTGTGCCCAGCGTGCTGCTGCTCGCACGGGTCAGCCCTTGAGCTTGAGGACGTCGGCCACGCCGGCCGGGGGGCGGTTCCGGCTGCCGCCGAGGTGCGCATCGTCGGCCACCTGGCCGTCGTAGAAGCTGATCACCCGGTCCGCGGCGCTGGCCATCCTGGCGTCGTGGGTGACCAGCAAGATCGTCTGCCCGCGCTGGTGGAAACGGGCCAGCAGCCGCAGCACCTCCCTGGTGCCCTTGCTGTCCAGGCTGCCGGCGGGTTCGTCGGCGAGCAGCAGGCTGGGGGCGTTGACCAGGGCGCGGGCCAGCGCGACGCGCTGCTGTTCACCGCCGGACAGCTCGCCGGGTGTGCAGTTCTCCTTGCCGGTCAGTCCGAGTTCGTCGAGCAGCTCGGCCCGGTCGGTGCGGGCCTGCCGGGGGGACCGGCCGGCCAGCAAGGCGGGGAGTTCGACGTTGTCGGCGACGCTGAGGTTCGAGACCAGGTTGAAGAACTGGAAGACGATGCCGATGTGGCTGCGGCGCAGCTCCGCCCAGCGTGCCTCGCTGCAGGCGTCGACCTGGCGGCCGTCGAGCCAGAGCGAACCGCTGTCGGGCCGGTCGAGGCCGCCGAGGAGGTGCAGCAGGGTGGACTTGCCGGCTCCCGAGGGTCCGGTGACGGCGACGAACTCGCCGCGCTCGATGGACAGGTCGACGCCCCGCACCGCAGGGACCGGCGCGGCACCTTCCGGCCGGTGGGTCTTGACCAGGCCGGCTGCCCGGACTATCGGGCCGGACGGCTCGTCCCGGTTCATTCCAACTCCTCTTGACAGCGCTCCAGCCAGTCGAGATCCGCCTGCAGATGCAGCATCGCGCCCTCGATCAGCAGCTGCGCGACCCGGTTGTCCCGGTCCTCGCCCGCGGCGAGTTTCGACAGGTCGCGCATGGTGTTGAGGTAGTGGCGGCGCTGCCTGTTGATCAGGGCGATCTGGTCTGCGGTCCCGGTGTGGGGGGCCAGGGCGAGCTTCATGAAGAATTCGTCCCGTACCCGTGGTTCGGCGGTGGATTCTTCGAACCACGCGTCCACCGTTTCGCGTCCCGCCGCGGTGATCCGGTAGATGCGCTTGTTCGGGCGGTCCGACTGCTCGACGTCCTCCCCTTCGATCAGGCGCGCCTTCTCCAGCCTGCCCAGGGTGACGTAGATCTGGCCGACGTTCGGCTGAGGGTATGCCGCGCCCAGGAGGTTCTCAAGGGCCTGCTTGAGTTCATAGCCGTGTGCGGGGCCGCTGACCAACAACGCCAGGAGTGGCAGCCGCACGCTCTCCCTCTCCCTCCCCGCCCTAGTTGACGGTCATCTGAACTCCTCCGGCTGTGAGCCGGGTCGCCGTCGTATCTTCCTGCAGCACCTAGTATCCCGCATGGCTAACAGGTATACATGGGGCGGGCTGTCGGTCCAGTGTCCCGTCGACGCCTGGTACGAGGAGGAGCCCATGCGGTGGAAGCGTGCCGCGGGACGGGCTCTGCTGGTCTGCTCGCTGCTGTTCGCCGGCCATGCCGGTGCGCAGGCCGGGGAACCGGCCGGCGGCGCGGACGGCCGGGGCCCGATCACCCTGGTGACGGGCGGCGATCTCACGGGCTACCTGCGGGGTGTCCTCGACGGCTGGAACGACCGGCATCCGCGCGAGAAGGTGACGCTGGTAGAGCTGCCGGACGCGGCCGACGAGGTGCGTGCGCAGATGGTCACCGAGCTGCGCTCCCACAGCGACCGCTTCGACGTGCTGAACATCGATGTGGCCTGGACGTCGGAGTTCGCCGCCGCGGGCTGGATCAAGCCCGTGAACAGCGGGCAGTTCCCCCTGAAACACTTCCTTCCTCCCGTGGTGGACACCGCCACCTTCCGGGGGCGGCTCTATGCCGTGCCCTATGTGACCAACGCGGGGCTGCTGTACTACCGCAAGGACGTGCTCGCCCGGGAAGGGGCGCGGCCGCCGCGCACCTGGGCCGAGTTGGAGCATCTGGCGAAGACGGTCGCGCCCAAGTACGGGATGGACGGTTATGCGGGCCAGTTCCTGCCCTACGAGGGGCTGACCGCCAATGTCGGCGAGGCCGTTCAGTCGGCGGGCGGCACGGTGCTCGCGGGCGAGGGCACCCGTGTGACGGTGGACTCCCCCGCGGCTCGCCGGGGCCTGTCCTTCCTCCTCGACGGGGTGCGTGAGGGCTGGATCCCGCGGCGGGCGCTGACGTACAAGGAAGAGGAATCCCGCAAGGCCTTCCAGGACGGCCGGCTGCTGTTCCTGCGGAACTGGCCGTATGCGTACGCGCTGGCCAACGCCCCGTCGTCGAAGGTGGCGGGGAAGTTCGGCGCGGTGCCGCTGCCGGGCCCCGACGGGCCGGGCTCCAGCGCGTTGGGCGGCTCCAACCTCGCGGTCAACGCGCAGTCGCGGCATCAGAAGACGGCCACCGAGCTGATCTCCTATCTGACGACCGAGTCGGTCCAGCGCCGGGTGCTCGCCGAGGGCGCGCTGCCGCCGGTGTGGGCCGATCTGTACTCGGACCCCGCGCTGGTGCGCCGCTTCCCCTACCTGCCGACGCTGAAGCGGGGCATCCTGGCGGCCAAGCCGCGCCTGAAGAGCCCGCACTACGACCAGGTGAGCCTGGCGGTGCAGGCGGTCATGCACGAGGCGCTGGTCCATCGCCGGAGCACGGATGCCACCGTGGCGCGGCTGACGCGGGAACTGCGGGCCATCGTCGGCCGCGGCTGACCCTTCCGTCGCTCTCCGCGATCCCACCCCCTCACCCCTACTTACATGTTAAGTACAGACTGAGGGCGCAATCTCCCATAAATCCGGGCATCTCGCAGCGAGTTTCGACCATTTCGTTGACACTCGAAAGACATCCCTACTTAACATGCATGCATAACAGCGACAGCGATTGCAGCCGCACGGCATGCCCATGCAAGAACGGGATCACGGCAGATGCTCATAGCCACGGCAGGGAACGGCTCCTCGGCCGACTCCGCGCCCTCCCCCTCCCTCCCCGGCCCGGCCTCCCCCGCCCTTCAGGGCGCCGCCGGGACCCCGTCCCCCGACACGGCACAGCGCTGGTGGCGCGATGCGGTGATCTACCAGGTCTACGTCCGCAGCTTCCTCGACAGCACCGGCGACGGCATCGGCGATCTGGCCGGCGTCCGCACGGGGTTGCCGTACCTCAAGAAGCTCGGGGTGGACGGCATCTGGCTCAGCCCCTTCTACCCCTCCCCGCAGCACGACCACGGCTATGACGTCGCGGACTACCGCGAGGTGGACCCCGTATACGGCGACCTCGCCGAATTCGACAGCCTGGTGGCCGACGCCCACCGGCTGGGCCTGAAGGTGCTCCTGGACATCGTCCCCAACCACTGCTCCAGCGAGCACCCGTGGTTCCGGGCCGCCCTGGCGGACGGGCCGGGAAGCCCGGCACGGTCGCTGTTCCACTTCGCCGACGGCCGCGGAGAGGCCGGCGAGCTGCCGCCCAACAACTGGCGGGCGATGTTCGGCGGCCCCGCCTGGTCCCGCGTCAAGGAGGCGTCCGGCGCCGAGGGCCAGTGGTACCTCCACATGTTCACGCCCGAGCAGCCCGACCTGAACTGGCGCAACCCCGCCGTGGCCGCCGACTTCGACCAGGTGCTGCGCTTCTGGCTGGACCGCGGTGTCGACGGCTTCCGCATCGATGTGGCCGCCGGACTGTTCAAGCACCCCGAGCTGCCCGACTCCCCCGACCCCGCGGCCGACGAGCGGACCCGCGACTCGGTCAACCCGCTGGCCTGGAACCAGCCCGAGGTGCACCAGGTGTGGCGCGACTGGCGCGCGGTGTGCGAGGAGTACACGGCCCGCGACGGCCATGACCGGCTGCTGGTCGGCGAGGTCTCCGTACGGACACCGAGCGAACAGGCCGCGTACGTCCGGCCCGACGAACTGCACCAGGCGTTCTTCTTCCACCTGCTGACCGCGCGCTGGGACATCGACACCTTCCGCCGGGTCATCTCCGAGGCGCTGACCGACATCGCGGGCACCGGTTCCACGGTCACCTGGGTGCTCAACAACCACGACCAGGTCCGGACCGTCACCCGGTACGCGACCGAACCCGGCGTCCGGGCCGGGGACACCGCTCCGGGGACACCTCCGGTGGTGACCGGGGAAGGCCTGGGCCCCGCGCGCGCCCGCGCCGGCGCGCTGCTGATGCTGGCGCTGCCCGGCGCCGCGTACATCTACCAGGGCGAGGAGCTGGGCCTGCCGGAGGTCGTCGACCTGCCCGACGAGGTCCTCACCGACCCGATCTACCACCGCACGGGCAGCCGGGAGCACATCCGCGACGGCTGCCGGGTGCCCCTGCCCTGGTCCGGACACGCCTCCCCGTTCGGCTTCACCTCCGGTACCGACGCCGCGCGGCCCTGGCTGCCGCAGCCCGCATGGTTCGCCGACCACGCCACGGACCGGGCACTGGCCGACACCCGGTCGTTCTGGCACCTGTACCGCGAAGGGCTGCAGCTGCGCCGCAGTCTTCCGCAGCTCGGCGAAGGCACCCTGCGCTGGCTGGAGTCGCCGCCGCAGGTGCTGGCGTTCGTCCGTGGCGACGGTCTGGTCTGCGCCGTCAACTTCGGTACCGAGCCGGTGCCGGCTCCCGTCCCCGGAGTCCCGCTGCTGGCGAGCGGCGACTGCCCCGCAGGAACGCTGCCGGGCTCGACCGCCGCCTGGTGGATGCACGCTCCCACCCCCCGATAGCCCCACCTCTCCTCCCCCTCCCCCGTCAGTCCTCCGAAGGGAACCCACGATGAGACGACCCGCAGTTCGACACACCCGAGCCGCCCTGTCCGGCGCCGCCGTGCTCGCTCTGGCGCTCTGCGCCACCGCATGCGGCGGCAATGTGTCCGCCGGGGGCAAGAAGCAGGAGCTCTCCGGCCAGACCGTGACCGTGGCGGGCGTCTGGACCGGCGTGGAACAGCAGAACTTCAAGAAGGTCCTGGACGCGTTCTCCGAGAAGACCGGTGCGAAGGTCACCTTCGCCTCCACCGGCGACAACGTCTCCACGGTCATCGGCAGCCAGGTCGAGGGCGGCAACGCCCCCGATGTGGTGATGGTCCCCCAGGTCGGTGTGCTCCAGCAGTTCGCCAAGAAGGGCTGGCTGGCTCCCCTGTCGGCGGAGATCGGCGCCGAGGCGAAGAAGAACTTCGCCCAGGTGTGGAAGGACTACGGCACGGTCGACAAGACCTACTACGGCCTGTACTTCAAGGCCTCGCACAAGTCGACGGTCTGGTACAGCCCGGAGGCGTTCGGTCAGGCCGGGGTCACCCCCGCGAAGACGTACCAGGAGATGCTGAAGTCGGGCCGTACCCTGTCCGACTCGGGCGTGCCGGCGTTCTCCGTCGCGGGCGAGGCGGGCTGGCCGCTGACCGACTGGTTCGAGAACGTCTACCTCTCCCAGGCCGGTCAGGAGAAGTACGACAAGCTCGCCGCCCACAAGATCCCGTGGACGGACCCCAGCGTGGTCAAGGCACTCACCTCGCTCGGCAAGCTGTTCAGCGACAAGAGCCTGGTGGCGGGCGGCGGTTCGGGCGCCCTGCGCACCGACTTCCCCGAGTCCGTCCAGCAGGTCTTCGGCCCGGAGCCGAAGGCGGCCATGGTCTACGAGGGTGACTTCGTCAGCGCCCTGGTCACCGACGAGCTCCACAAGGAGGTCGGCAAGGACGCGAAGTTCTTCCCCTTCCCCTCGGTCGACGGCGGCAAGGCGCCGGTGGTCAGCGGCGGCGACGCGGCGGTGGTGCTCAAGGCCGGCAAGAACAAGAAGGCCGCGATGGAGCTGGTGAAGTATCTGGCCACTCCCGAGGCGTCCGGCGTCTGGGCCAAGGCGGGCGGCTACATCTCGCCCAACAAGAAGGTGCCCGCGAACGCGTACCACGACGAGGTCACCCGCAAGGCCGCCCAGTCGCTGACCGACGCCGGGAACTCCGTGCGCTTCGACATGTCCGACCAGGCCCCCGCGGCGTTCGGCGGCACCCAGGGCGCCGGCGAATGGAAGCTGCTCCAGGACTTCCTGCGCGACCCCTCGGACCCCGAAGGCACGGCCCACAAGCTCGAGGCCGCCGCGGCCAAGGCGTACGGAAAGTAAGGACCGAGGGCCCGATCGATGCCTGTGACGACTCCCGCGGCGGCGCCCGCCACTTCGCGCGCCGCCGCGTCCCTCCCCCCGGGCCGCGCGCCCGGCAGGGCAACCGACCCGGTGCGCCGCGCCGTACGGCGCCGCCGCCGGATCGCCGCGCTGTTCCTCTTCCCCGCACTGTTGCTGCTGGGCGCCCTGGTCGCGTACCCCATCGTGTTCTCGGTGATCCGCAGCCTGTACGACGCCTCGGGCAACACCTTCGTCGGCGCCGGCAATTACACGGCGATGTTCCAGGACCCGGCCACGCTCCGGGCCATCCGCAACAGCGCGATCTGGGTGGTCTTCGCCCCCGCGCTGCTGACCGGACTCGGCCTGGTCCTCGCCGTCCTGACCGAGAAGATCCGCTGGAAGACGGCGTTCAAGCTGCTGATGTTCATGCCGATGGCGATCTCCTTCCTCGCCGCGGGCATCATCTTCCGCCTCGCCTACGAGCAGGATCCGCAGCGCGGTGTGCTCAACGCGATCACCGTCGGCATCCACGACAAGGTGCAGGGGGAGTCCCCCTCCTTCCCCACCGCCAAGGCACGCCTCGGCGACAAGCAGCTGACCAAGGGCCACGACGGCTCGTACCGGACGGCGCACCGCACCGGCCCGGGAAACACCGTCGACCTCGGTCTGGTCGGCGTCGCGCCCAAGGACATGCCGTCCCAGGCACGGCCCGCCGCGCAGGCCGCCAAGTCCCCGGCCGGCGGCCGTGAACTGCGCGGTGTGGTCTACCTCGACTTCACCCCCGGCGGTGGCGGCACACCCGGCGCGGTGGACCCCCGTGAACGCGGTCTGCCGAAGCTCGCCGTCGAGGCGGTCGACTCCCACGGCAAGGTCGTGGCGACGGCCACCACCGGGGCGGACGGCTCCTACCGCCTGCCCCATCTGGCTCCGGGTTCCTACGCCGTCCAGCTCCCCGCGAAGGATTTCGCCCCGCCGTACGAGGGCATCTCCTGGCTCGGTCCGGCACTCATCACCCCTGCGATCATCGGCGCCTACATGTGGATCTGGACCGGCTTCGCGCTCGTCCTCATCGGCGCGGGGCTCTCCTCGATGCCGCGCGATGTGCTGGAGGCCGCCCGGATGGACGGTGCGAACGAGTGGCAGGTCTTCCGCCGGATCACCGTGCCGCTGCTCGGCCCCGTCCTGGGCGTGGTGTTCGTGACGATGGTGATCAATGTGATGAAGGTCTTCGACCTCGTCTACATCATCGCGCCCGGTCCCGTACAGCAGGACGCCAATGTCCTGGCCCTGCAGATGTGGCTGGTCTCCTTCGGCGGCGGCAACAACCAGGGCCTCGGCAGCGCCCTCGGTGTCCTGCTGCTGCTCCTGGTGGTCCCGGCCATGGCCCTCAACATCCGACGTTTCCGCAGGAGCCAGTCATGACCACCGTCCCCGGAACCGCCGCGCCCCGCAGGCGGGCGACGGCACGGCCGGTGAAGCGTCTCAGCCGCGGCGCGATCCAGCTGTTCCTGCTCCTCATCGGCCTGGTCTGGCTCACCCCCGCCGCCGGTCTCTTCCTCTCCTCCCTGCGTACGGAGGAGGCCAACGCCGGCAGCGGCTGGTGGACCGCTCTCACCGCGCCCGGACAGCTGTCGCTGGACAACTACACGGCGCTGCTGAAGGACTCGGGCATCGTCCAGGCGTTCTGGAACACCGTGCTGATCTCGGTGCCCACCACCCTCGCCGTGGTCGTGATCGCCGCACTGGCCGGATACGCCTTCGCCTGGATGGACTTCCCCGGCCGGGACTGGATCTTCCTCGTGGTGGTCGCCATGCTCGTGGTGCCGGTCCAGATCGGGCTGCTGCCGGTGGCCAAACTCTTCGGCGCGCTCGGCCTGTTCGGCTCCATCCCCGGCGTGGTCCTCTTCCACACCGCCTACGGCCTGCCGTTCGCCATCTTCCTGTTGCGCAACTACTTCGCGGAGATCCCCAAGGAGATGCTGGAGGCCGCCCGCATGGACGGCGGCGGGGAGTGGCGCATCTTCTCCCAGCTGATCCTGCCGCTGGGCCGCCCCGCCATCGCCAGCCTGGCCATCTTCCAGTTCCTGTGGGTCTGGAACGACATGCTGGTCGCGCTGCTCTTCGCCGACAACGCGTCCCAGCCGTTGACGGTGGCCCTCCAGTCGCAGATGCGGCAGTTCGGCAGCAACATCGGCGTCCTGGCACCCGGTGCGTTCCTGTCCCTGATCGTGCCGCTGATCGTGTTCTTCGCCTTCCAACGGCACTTCGTGCAGGGGATCATGGCGGGCTCGGTCAAGTAGACCGCGGGCCGGGGGAACCGGACCGGCCTTCTCCGGCAGGGACGTTGCGGCGCGGACGGGTCGGCCCGTCCGCGCCGCAACGGCGCCTCCCTTCTCATCGCTTCATTCGCTCGTCCTTATTCGCTCGCCTCCCCCACCCGAGCGGGCTAGGTTGGCGCGATGTCCGAACTGCGAACCGAACGCCTGCTGCTGCGCGCCTGGCGGCCCTCCGACCTGGCGCCCTGGGCGGCGATGAACGCCGACCCCGAGGTCCGTCGGTACTTCCCGGGAGTGCTGACGCGAGAGCAGAGCGAGGCCTCCACCGCCCGCTTCCAGACCGACCTCGACGAGCGCGGCTGGGGGTGGTGGGCCCTTGAGGTGCGCGCCACCGGCGAGTTCATCGGCTTCACCGGACTCGACCCGGTGGACGAGGACATGCCCTTCACCGGAGTGGAGGCCGGATGGCGTCTGGCCCGGTCGGCCTGGGGCCACGGTTACGCCTCCGAGGCCGCCCGGGCCGCCCTGGACTTCGGCTTCACCACCCTCGGTCTGTCGGAGATCCTCGCGGTGACGACCGCCACCAACCTCCGCTCCCAGGCCGTGATGCGCCGCATCGGCATGACCCACGACCCCGCCGACGACTTCGACGATCCCGGCGTCCCCGACGGCCCGCTGCGCCGCAACGTGGTGTACCGCATCTTGGCCGGGACGGCCGTGGCCTGACCGCCCGGTTACGCGACCAGGCGCAGCCAGGCCGCCGCGAGTGCGGCATGACCGGCCGGCGTCGGGTGCACGCCGTCCTGGGCCCAGTATTCCGGTCCGGTCGTCGCGGCGAGTTCGGAGAACATGCGGTCGGCGGGCAGCAGCTGGGCACCGTAGGTGTCGGCGAGTTCCCGTACGGCCTGGATCTTGGGGTCCAGGTCGGCGCGCCATTCCTTTCGCTCCTCCACTCCGATGCGCGCGGTCCCGGCACCTGCCTCGACGACGCCTTGGATCGGGAGGAGGAACGGCTCGATGAGGATCAGCTCCGTGCCCGCCTCGGCGAGGGGCGCGAGCAGGCGGTCGTAGCCCGCTGTGAACTCCTCCACGGGGATCACGTACCCCTCCGGGTCCAGCGTGTGCCAGCCCATGTCGTTGACCCCCACGAGGATCGACACCACGTCCGGGCCCGCGTCGAGTACGTCTGTCTGCCAGCGGGCTTCGAGGTCTTGCACCTTGTGGCCCGCGATTCCGGAGTTCAGCCAGGTCACGGGCCGGTCCGGATGCCGGAAGCCCCACTCGCCCGCGACGCGCAGCGGGTAGCCGAACCCGAGTCCGTCCTCGCTCTCCAGCCGTTGGCAGTCGGTGATCGAATCGCCGGTGAACATCACGGTGCTTCCCGGTCGGACCGTGATCGTCATCTGTGCTCCTTGGACTGGGGTGAGTAAGAAAAGGGGAGGGCCGCGGTGATGTTCCCGGCAAGTGACGTTGCTTCGGAATGCTTGCCTTCACGCCTTTTCGGGACCCGTGGGAACGGAACGGGTGGGCACTCAGGAGAACGGGGTAGCCCGCTTCAGCTCTCCGGGCAACCGAACCACCGGCTGGCGGCCTCCTCGAACGCTGCGCGGTCAGGGGTGGGCTCACCTGCCCAGGCGACCACACCGTCGGGGCGGACCAGCACGGCACCCAGTCCCAGGTCGTTTCTCACCGGACCGGCTTCGTGCCGCATCCGGCTCTGCCAGCCCTTCGCCGAACCGTGCAGGCATTGGTCGGTGCTGAAATCGAGCGCGACGCCCCGTCCGTCCCGCATCAGGTCGCTGAGGCGGGTGCCGTCTTCCAGGTGGAGGTCCGGGGCGCTGCGGCCGACCAGTGGATGCTCGCTGCCGAGGTCGTAACGGATCGACGCTCCCGACAGCCTCTGGGCCACGTAGGTCGTGCCGTCACGGGTCCCGATCAGGTCGCGCACCACTCCTTGGATCGCCTGGCAGTGCGGGTCCGGCCGCATGACCGCCACCTGGGCACGCGACCAGTCGAGCACCTTCGCGCCGATCGGATGGCGCTCGCGGGTGTAGGTGTCGAGCAGCCCGTCCGGTGCGTGCCCGTGCACGGTCGCCGCGAGCTTCCACCCCAGGTTCATGGCGTCGCCTATACCGGTGTTGAGTCCCTGTCCGCCGAGGGGCGAGTGGATGTGGGCGGCGTCGCCGGCGAGCAGGACGCGTCCCCGCCGGTAGGTCGTCGTCTGCATCGCCCGATCGGTGAAGCTGGAGGCGAGATGCACCTCGGTCAGCGTCACGTCGGTGCCGGACACCCGGCGCAGAACCGACTGGAGATGGTCGCGGGTCAGCTGCTGCGAGCGGTCGAACGCGCCGCCGTCGAAGTCCGCCATGGCGATGTGCCCCGCCACCATCTGGAGGTACATGCCCGTCGGCGTCAGGTTGATCCCGGAGCGCAGCTTCCCGTCATCGGCTGCGGTGGCCTGCATGGTGTAGCCGGTGAACTGCGGCTCGGTGCCGACGAATGCGAAGCCCGCCAGTCCACGCACCGTACTGCGTCCGCCATCGCAGCCGACGACCCAGCGCGCCGGGTACGCGTGCTCGCCGGCGTGCGCGACCGCGCTCTCCTCGTTCTGGGTGAGGGCCGAGACCGTGACGCCGCGCCGGATCTCCACGCCGAGCCGGGATGCCTGCTCGGACAGCACCGTCTCGACCGCTTCGAGGTGGGTCACCATGCCGTCCATCGCCGCGCCGGGAAGCCGGTACGGCAGGGCGGCGTCGTCCATCCGGGCCGGATCGAGCCTCATCCCGGCGAAATGACCCACGCCGCGGAGGGATGACGGCGGGCGCGCTTCGGAGTCCGCACCGGGGTCGTCGTGGGCGCCCGATGCCACCCGCAGCTGGTGCAGCATCCCGCGGCGGTGGAACGCCTCGACCGAAGCGGCGGACAGGCCCCGCATCCCGAGCGACTTCCCCTTGTACGGGGAGCGTGGCTCCGCCTCCCGCTCGAGCACCAGGACAGAGCAGCCCGCGAGGCCGAGCTCGCAGGCGAGGAACAGACCAACCGGGCCGGCCCCCACGATCACTACGTCATGCACAAGAGATCCCCTTCCCCAACCGACAGCCGGGTGGGCACCCGGCCGGACCTCTCACAAGGTGCCGGACCCCGCCGACATCGGACCGACAGTCCCCGACAGGCCACCGACACCTGACCACCGGCCCCGACACGCCGCCGACACCACGGCTCTGCCACCTGCCCCCGGGAACCCCCTCTCCCGGGGCGCCGTCTCTCTCCGTACGGCGCCCCGGCGGCCGGCGGTCACCGACCGGCGAGGGCGGCGGTCCGCGGCGGGAGCGTCTCCAGTCCCGGTGGCAGGGGTGCCGCGTGGATGACGCCGAGCCGTTGGGTCGCCCGGGTGAGTGCGACGTAGAGGTCGCTGGCGCCGAGTTCCGCCGGCTCCACCACTATCACCGTGTCGAACTCCAGCCCCTTGGCCTGACGGGGGTCGATCAGTACCACCGGGCTGGTCAGATCCGGGGAGGGGCCGACGGAGGCCCCCGGGAGGGCGGCGGCCAGGGCCTCGTGGTGGGAGGCCGGGGCGATCACGGCGAGGCGGCCTTCCTCATGGGCATCCCGTGCGACGGCCTCGGCGACGGCGCGCGCCAGGTCGTCGGTTCGGTGCGCCCACGGGGGTACGCCGGTCGAGCGGATCGAGCGCGGCGGTTCGAAGGCGGGATCCGTCGACCGGGGGACCTGTGCGGCGATGTCCATGATCTCGCTCGGCGTACGGTAGTTGACCCCGAGCCTGACATGCTGCCAGCGGTCGCCGGTGTACGGCGCGAGGATGCTCTCCCACGAACCGCAGCCGCCCGGCTCGGCGGTCTGGGCCGGGTCACCGACCAGGGTCATCGAGCGGGTGGGACAGCGGCGCATCAGCAACCGCCACGTCATCGCGGACAGTTCCTGCGCCTCGTCCACGATGATGTGGCCGAAGGCCCAGGTCCGGTCGGCCGCGGCGCGTTCGGCGGCGGTGCGGTGGTCGGCCTCCTCGTGCCGGTCGGCGAGCCGTTCCGCGTCCAGCAGGTCGTGCGCGGCCAGCACCTCCGAATCCTCGTCCTCGCGGTCCTCGAACTCCTGGGTACGGGAGCCGTAGGAGAGTTCCAGCACGCCCTGGGCGTACCTGATCTGCTCCTGGCGTTCCGCTTCGGCGGCGGCGCGGGCCGCCGAGTCGTCCTCGCCGAGGAGTTCGGCCGCCTCGTCCAGGAGGGGGATGTCCGCGGGGGTCCAGTCGCCGTCCGTGCGGCGGATCGCCTCCGCGTCGGCGTCCGGGAGGTGGACGGGCTCGGCGAGGAAGTCGGCGACCAGCCGCTCCGGTGTGAGGGCGGGCCACAATTCCTCGATGGCGCGGTGCACTTCGCGGCTGGTGGCGATCGCCTTGCCGAGCTGGGCGAGGTCGTCGGGGCCGAGGAAGTTCGGTCCGCCGAAGGGGTCCGCGCCCAGCCGGTCGGCCAGTTGGGCGGTGAGTGCGTCGATGATGCGGAACGCGAAGTGGGGGCGGGCGAGGTTGTGCGGCAGCTTGGTCTCGCGGGCGAGGCGTCGTGCCTCGTGCGCCATGTCCGCGTCCAGCCGCAGTTCGCCGTCGTCGTGGTCGATCACGATCTCGGGGTCGGGCAGGGTCTGCCGGTCGCGTACGTACTCCGCCAGAACGGCCGCCATCGCCCCACCGCCCTTGATCGTGGCGGCTTCGGCGGTGTCGGTTCCGGTCGCGGTCACGCCCGGGAACAGCTCGCCGGGCGTGGCGAGCAGGACGCCCGTCTCGCCGAGCGAGGGCAGCACGTCCTCGATGTAGCCGAGGAAGGCGGGGTTGGGGCCGACGATCAGCACGGCGCGGCGGGCCAGCAGTTCGCGGTGCGCGTAGAGCAGGTACGCGGCGCGGTGCAGCGCGACGACGGTCTTCCCGGTGCCGGGCCCGCCCTCCACGACGAGGACGCCGTGGTGCGGGGCACGGATGATCGCGTCCTGCTCCGCCTGGATGGTCTGCACGATGTCGTGCATCCGACCGGTGCGTGCCGCGTCCAGCGTCGACAGCAGTACGGCGTCCGCGTCGGTGCCCTCGTACCCGGTGCGTTCGGTGTCGGTCAGGTCGAGGATCTCGTCGTGCAGGGCGGTGACCCTTCCCCAAGCTCTCGACTCCGCTCCATCACGGGAGACCCCGACCCTCTCGGTCGTGAGGTGACGCCGGCGACGCAGGCCCATCGGGGTGTGCCCCGTGGCGAGGTAGAACGGGCGGGCGACGTCGGCCCGCCAGTCGAGCACCAGCGGGGTCCGGTCCGCGTCGTCGCGCCGGATACCGATGCGGCCGATGTGGTGGTCGCTGCCGTCCCGGAAGATCAGCCGGCCGAAGCACAGGCCGTTCTCCCCGGCGTCGAAAGCGGCCAGCAGTCCGGCGTGCTCGGCCACCAGTACATCCCGCTCCAGCCGTGCCTGGGCATTGTTCCCGCCCTGCGGAAGAGCCGCGTTCACCGCCGTCTCGGCTCCGGCCCGCAGTTCGGCGAGGCGTGCATAGAGCAGATCGATGAATTCCTGCTCCTGCCGCAATTCCTCGTTTGACAATTCAACTCCGCTCGGGTAAAGTTCGGTAATGAAGTTGGGCTTATTTCATGCAACTGATGAAGACACAGAAGCCCTCAATATACACAGAGAAATACCCCGGCCGTCAATTCGGACCGGGGTATTTCTCTGCCTGTCGCCGGAGCTTTACCGGAGCGTCAGCGGGCCGCTTCGGACCTTTCGGCGGAACGGGGCCGGGCGCACCGCGGCGATGCGGATCACCAGGTGTGGGCGACGTCCACGATCAGCTCCTGACCGGACTGGACCACCCGGAACGGAAGCCTGGCGCGCACGCCCAGACCGACCTGGGTCTGTCCCTCGAAACTCGCCCCGAACTTGGTGTCCTTGAACGTCGAGTAGCCGCTGATGTTCACCCCGGGAAGCGGCTTGCCGGCCGTTCCGCCATAGGTCTGCTTCCCGGTCGCCGGGTCGTGACTGGGCGCGGACACATAAATCTGCAGAATGGCGCCGCCCTTGACGGGTATCTGCTCGCCCGAGCCGTCCTGGTGGAACGCATCGACATAACCGACGTGGTAGCCGACCTTGCCGGTGGCGCCGCCGATGTCGAAGACCATGCGGTCGTAGCACGCGGTGTGGCTGGTCCTGATGTTCTTCAACGGCTCGATGTTCACGTCCGTCGCGGACTTGTCTGTACTGCCCCATGCGGTCGAGCAGGCCACGGGGGCCTTGCCCGCCGGGACGGTCGCGGCCCCGGCCGCTCCGGCCGCGCCCACCACCCCGGCGCCCGCCAGCACGAGCGCCGCGGCCACTGTCCCCCACCGTCGCATGTATGACCTCCAAAGAAGAGTGAAGAAAGGTGCGTGCGGTAGGACAGGCGGGGTTGCCGCGACGTTGTCCGGCGGCCGGCATTTGGCCGACGGCAGGGCCACGTTGTCGCGAAATGGGGGCTGCGGGCCGGGGGCATCGGCCGCGTGCCGTCAGTCGCCGACCACCTCGACGGCCACTCCCCTGCGCCGCAGTTCGGCGAGCTCCCCGGCCGGTGCGCCGCGGTCGGTGACGACCCGGTCGTAGCGGGCGATGTCGCTGTAGGCATGCGTGGCGGTCTTGCCGAACTTGGTGTGGTCGACCAGCAGCAGCGACCGCTGGGCGCAGTCGAGCATGGCCTCCTTGATCTCGGCGTAGTCGCGGATCGGGTGGAAGAGCCGGCCGCCGAGCACGGACACCGCGGACATCACCGCGACATCGGCGTGGAGCCGGCCGAGGGCGCGGAGCACCTCGGGGCCGACGCAGGAGCCGAACTCGCCGCGGTAGCGGCCACCGAGGAGGGTGACGTCGGCGCCCGGTGTCTCGTCGAACAGCCGGGCCACGCCGAGGGAGTTGGTGACCACGGTGACCGCTTCGGTCCGGGCGATCCGGGCCGCGAGCGGGAAGACCGTGGTCGAGTCGTCCAGCACGACGGTGCTGCCGGGCCGGATCTCGTCGGCGACGGCGGCGCACAGCGCCTCCTTCACCGGGCGGTTCACGCCGATGCGGAAGCGGGTGGCGGTCTCCATGGTGAGCGTCGGGAACGGCGCGGCCCGGCCGCGTTCCTTGCGCAGCAGCCGGCGTTCGGCGAGCTGGTCCAGATCGCGGTGCATGGTCGCGAGGCTGACCCCGAAGTGTCTGGCGAGTTCGTCGATGCGCACGTCCCCGTGCTCGACGACATGGGCCAGTACGTCCTGCCGTCGCCGGTCGACCTCGGCCAGCGACGACCGAGTGGAAGCCATCGGGGCCGCCCCTTTCCGGTCGGACAGCGGCAGCGCGGCTACCGCTGCGGGTAGATGACGGCCTTCACCGCAGTCGCGTCGTGGGTGGCGACGGTCAGTGCGCTCTCGGCCTCGGCAAGACCGTAACCGTGCGAGACCAGCGAGTCGAGCCGGACCCTTCCGGACTCCACCAGGGACATCGCGGCGGGCCAGGTGTGGGCGTAGCGGAAGGTACCGGTCAGTTCCAGTTCGTAGTTCTGCACGCGGCTCACGGGCAGCGGCACCTCGGAACCGCCCATCCCGATGAGGACCACCCGCCCGGCCCGGCCCACGGTGCGGATGGCCTCGCTGCTCACGGCCGGCACGCCGGAGCACTCCAGGAGGACGGTGGGGGTGTACTCGGCTTCGGACAGCGGTGTGCGGGAGACGTCGAGGGCGGTGGCGCCGACGGCCCGGGCGAGGTCGAGGCGGTGCGGGAGGACGTCGGTGACCAGTACGTCCCGTGCGCCGAAGGCCCGTGCGGTCTGGGCGGCGACCAGGCCGATGGGCCCGGCGCCGGTGATCAGCACCCGGTCGCCCGGGGCGACGCGGGCCTTGCGGCAGGCCCAGACCGCCACGGACAGCGGTTCCAGCAGGGCGGCCTCCTCGACGGTGAGGGTTTCGGGGACCTCGTGGGCGAAGTCCTCGCGGACGGCGAGGTATTCGCAGAAGGCGCCGTCCACGGGCGGCGTGGCGAGGAAGCGCATGTCCGGGCACAGGTTGTAGCGGCCCGGACGGCATTCGCCGCAGCTGCCGCAGGGCGTGCCGGGCTCGACGGACACCCGCCGCCCCATCCGGCGGGTGTCGGCGCCCGGACCGCAGGCGACCACCGTGCCTGCGGCCTCGTGCCCCAGCACGAGCGGCTCGCGTACGACGAAGTCGCCGATCCGCCCGTGCCGGTAGTAGTGCACGTCCGAGCCGCAGGTCCCGACCGCCTCGATGCGGACCAGGACCTCTCCCGGGCCGGGGACGGGAACGGGGCGTTCCTCGAGGCTCAGCTGCCCCGGTCCGTGCAGTACTGCGGCACACATGGTGGTGGGAATCCCGGATGTGGTGGTCATGGCGGGCTCACGGCTCCCTCGGGGTGCGGGGGTGGGGCGGGGGCCGTGCACGATCCGGCTCCGGACCGGCGCGCCCCTGGGTTTTCAGCACGGTACCGCTTCTTTTTTTATCAGAGGAGTCTTGACTTCGCACAAAATGCGAGAAGACTTGCGCCGGCTCACCGTCTGCCGACGCAGCCGCCGGTGCGCCCTCCCCTTGCTCCCCGATCACGCCCAGCCCCCTGGAGAGTCCATGAGCAGCCCCGCTCACCTTCGCCCCGCACGGACACCGGCCGCCGGTCCCCCGCCGGCCCGCGGCCGCTCCCGATGCGCCCGCCTGGGCATACCCCCGGCTCTGGCCTGGGGATTCCTGGGAGTGCTGCTGTTCATGACCGGCGACGGCGTGGAGACCGGCTTCTTCTCGAAGTACCTGGCCGACCAGGGCCTGGCCAAAGCCGATGCGGCGGTGGTCATCGCCGTCTACGGGATCACCGTCGCCCTCGGCGCCTGGCTCTCGGGAGCCCTCTCGGACCTGTGGGGACCACGGAGGGTGATGACCGCCGGCTTCGCCATCTGGCTCGTCTTCCAGTTGCTCATGCTGACGGTGGCACTGCCCGCCATGAACTATCCGCTGCTGCTGCTCATCTACGGGCTGCGCGGATTCGGCTACCCCTTGTTCGCCTACGGCTTCCTGGTGTGGGTCACCGCGGCGACCCCGCCGCGGCGGCTGGGAACGGCGGTCGGCTGGTACTGGTTCGCCTTCACCGGCGGTCTGCCGACCCTGGGATCACTCGTCGCCAGCGCCACGATTCCCCTGGTCGGCTCCTACGAGACCCTGTGGCTCGCGCTCGGCCTGGTGATGCTGGGCGGCCTGATCGCCCTGCTGTTGGTGCGCGAGCCCACCGGCCGGACCGGACTTGCACCGGACCGCGGGGCTCCGCTCGCGACCCTGGCGGGCAGCGTCTCGATCATGCGGCGCCGCCCCCGCGTGGCCATCGGCGCCGCGGTCCGTGTCTTCAGCACCGGTTCCCAGTTCGGATTCCTGGTCTGCCTGCCGTTCTTCTTCACCGAGACGGTCGGCTTCAGCACCTCGACCTGGCTGCGCCTGCTCAGCGTGATGTTCGCCGCGAACATCTTCGCCAACCTGTTCTTCGGGGCCGTCGGCGACCGCCTCGGATGGCAGCGCACCATGACCTGGTTCGGCGCCGTGGCCTGCGCGGTCACCTGCCTGGCGCTGTACTACGTACCGGTCGTGGCGGGCCCGCACTTCGCCGCCGCCGCGGTGGCCGCCGCCCTCTACGGCATCGCCCTCGCCGGCTACGTACCGATCTCGGCGCTGGTCCCCGCACTGGCACCGCGCCACAAGGGGCAGGCCATGTCCGCACTCAACCTGGGCGCCGGAGCGAGCACCTTCGCCGGGCCCGCCATCGTCGCCCTCGCGCTGGGCCCGGTCGGGGTGGAGGGCATCGTCTGGATCTTCGCCGCCCTGCACCTGGCCACCGCCGTCGCCATCCGATTCCTCGAACCCGACCCGGAGTTCACCGCGCCCGACGCCTCACCGGCCGTCGAGGACGCGGGCCTGCCCGCGGGACCCCACTGACGTCCGCACTCGCGCCGTCGCGCTCACGCCGACGCCTGCGCGGCGGCGCGCTCGCGGGCGGCCGCCGCCCGCGCCGGATCGCCGAGCTGTTCCTCCAGCCGGGCCTTGGCCGACCAGGTGTACGGGCAGACCGGGCGCAGCTGGATGCGCTCGCTGAGCAGGGTCCGCGCCAGGTCGGCGCGGCCCGCGCGCAGGGCCGCCTCGACCAGGGTGCGCTGGATCGCGTCCCGCTGGGCGTGGCTGCCGCCGAAGGTGTTCAGGCGGTGGCGTACGGGCAGCAGCAGATCGGCGGCCCGGTCGTAGTCGTGCTGCCCGTAGGCGATCAGAGCGCGGCAGACCGGCAGTCCGACCTCGGCCGTCATCGCGCGGTTGGACACGGCGGACTCCGCCGCCACCCAGGTCTCCCGGTCCCGGACGAGCCGTTGCGCCTGGACGAAGCGGCCCGCGCCCACGTAGGCCATGACCGCATGTGCGTCGTTGAAGGCGTAGTGCGGGCCGTCCTGGCGGTTCTCCCAGGCGTCGGCGAGCCGGGACCACCGCGCGCTCTGGTCGTCCTGCGCCAGGTACAGCCGCCACAACAGCGCCGCGGCGTCCAGCAGTTCCATCGCCGCGCCGGCCGAGGCGTCGTGGTGGAGCGCGGCGTCGTAGATCTCCAGGACCCGGTCGGTGGCGCCGATCTCCAGTGAGTAGAGGGCGTAGTGCCACCAGTTGTGGACGGTGAGCAGGCTGCCCTGGGACCAGTCGTCCGTACGGGCGTCGAGAAAGCGGATCCCGTCCGTGAAGCGCCCCCGCATCTCGTACGTGTGCACCACGCCGTGGATGCCCCACACATCGCCCGGGTGCTGGGCGAGGGCCGCCAGACCGACCTCCTCCGCACGTTCGTAATGGCCCGACTCCTCCAGGCCGAAGGCGTACATGCCGAGCAACGGGCCGTGGTGGGGGTCGTCCCCGTCCCAGGCGTCCAGCGCTCCGCCGACGCGGTCGCGGAGGCGCTGGGCATCCCCGGTGAGGAAGTCGTGCTGGTGCCCCGCGAACAGTGCCAGCGCGTCGCGCGGGAAGGCGATGGTGAGGTCCCCCAGGGTGCGGCCGGCGCCGTACAGGTCGCCGTCGAGCCATGCCGTTGCGGCGGCGACGTGCATACGTTCCCGGGGCGTCAGCCGTTCGGTGTCCAGGCCTGCGCGGAAACGGACGAAGCGGTCCCGTGCCGCGGCCGCATCCTTCTCCTCGGTGCCCAGCACCCCCAGGTAGGCGGCCAGCGAGTGTCCCAGCACCGACCGCGGCGAGGCAGCCAGTACGGCCTCCGAGGTCTCCGCGATCCGAGGCCGGAAGAACAGCAGGTCGTCCAGCGCCTGTTCGTAATGCGCGAGGGCCTCGGCGCCGGTATCGCTCATCGGGTACCCGTGTCGGTCCGCTGTCATGGGTGCCTCCTGCGGGGTGAGTTGGGGGCGGGGCGGTAAGGGCTCGTCGGGCGGCGGCTGGAACACCCGGTGCCGTTCCGGGCCGCTCCGCCGTCGGCAGCCTCATGTCTACCCGCTCCGCCGCGCGGGCCGCGAGGACATCCTGCTCATGGCGCCGTGGAACTTCATGGCGTCGAACCTCGCGCGATCGGACTCCGCGCCGCCGGCGGCAGGGGCCTGCAGCGAACCTGGCGCCACCGCGGAAACGTCCGCTTCATCTGCGAAGACGCTGCGGGAAACACGCGCTCCCTAATCTCCCCTCACCGCACTCCCGCATCACCGACGCTGTCGCGCCACACCCGGCCCCCGCCATGAGCGCGGCATCACGTCGTCTTCCCACCGCCCTCAGGAGGTCCGGCATGAGCGTCGAGCCACAACTGACCGCCCCCGACAGCAGCCATCGGCCCTCACCCACCGAGCCGCCCGCCGCCAAAGCCGCCGACGAGACCCTGGAGGACTACACCCTCCGGTTCGCTCCGCGGAGCTACCGCCGCTGGACGCCGATGGTCGTGGCGACCACGGCGCTGGGCGGTATCGCCTACATGGCCGACTTCTCGATCGGCGCGGGGATCGGGCTCGCCCATGGCACGGGGAACGCCCTGGCCGCGATCCTGGTCGCGGCCGTGGTCATCTTCCTCACCGGCTTCCCCCTCGCCTACTACGCGGCGCGCTACAACATCGATCTGGACCTGATCACCCGGGGCTCGGGCTTCGGCTACTACGGCTCGGTCCTGACGAGCGTCATCTTCGCCAGCTTCACCTTCATCTTCTTCGCCCTCGAAGGCTCGATCATGGCGCAGGGCCTGAAGCTGGGGTTCGGCCTGCCCCTGTGGCTGGGCTATGTGATCTCGACCTGCATGGTCATCCCGTTGGTCGTCTACGGCATGAAGGCGCTCAGCAAGCTCCAGGTCTGGACGACACCGATCTGGCTGCTGCTGATGGTGGGGCCGTTGCTCTACCTGGTCGCCACGGACCCCGGCACGGTGCACACCTTCCTTTCGTACCCGGGCTCGCACGGTCACGGCGGGGTCGACGCCGCGTCGGTGCTGCTGGGTGCGGGCGTATGTCTGTCCCTGATCGCGCAGATCGGCGAGCAGGTCGACTATCTGCGCTTCATGCCGCCCAAGACCGCGCAGAACCGGCGCAGTTGGTGGACGGCCGTGGTGATGGCCGGCCCCGGATGGGTCGTTCTCGGCGCGCTCAAGCAGGCCATCGGCGTCTTCCTGGCCGTCTACGTCCTCTCCCGGGTCGGCGCGGCCTCGGCCACCGAGCCCATCCGGCAGTTCACCGGCGCCTTCGCCGCCATGATGCCGTCGTGGCTGGTCGTCCCGCTGGCCGTGGCGCTGGTCGTGATCAGCCAGATCAAGATCAACGTGACCAATGCCTACTCCGGTTCGCTGGCCTGGACTAACTCGTTCACCCGGGTCACCAAGCGCTATCCGGGCCGGATGGTGTTCGTGCTCGCCAATCTGGCCTTCGCCCTGATCCTGATGGAAGCGGACATGTTCAGCTTCCTCAACAGCATCCTGGGGTTCTACTCCAACTGCGCCATCGCGTGGATCGTCACCGTCGCCACCGACATCATCGTCAACAAGTACCTGCTGAAACTCTCCCCGCAGGCCCCCGAGTTCCGCCGCGGCATGCTCTATGCGGTCAACCCGGTCGGCGTGGTGGCCTTCACCGTCGCGTCCGGGCTGTCGATCGCCCTGTACTTCCACGCTCTGGGTGACGCCCTCCAGCCGTACTCGCCTGTCGCCGCCGCAGTGATCGCCTTCGTCCTCACCCCGCTGATGGCCGTCCTGACCAAGGGCCGGTTCTACCTGCGGCGCACGTCCGACGGCATCGACGCTCCGCTGCTGGACCCGGACGGCAACCCCAGCTCGGCCCCGTACGAGTGCCATGTCTGCCGGCAGGAGTTCGAACGTCCGGACCTGGCCGCCTGCCACCAGCACACTGCGGTGATCTGCTCCCTGTGCCTGAGCACCGACAGGACCGGCGCCCACATCCTTCCGGCCACGCCGACTGCCTGAACAGGCGGCACGGCGGGCCCACCGACGGCCGGCAACCGCCCGAAGTGGCCCCCGGATACGGCCCCGGGGGCCACTTCGCCCCGGAAAAGGGGCTGCGCGACCCCATCGACCGGACTAGCGTCAGCTCTTATGCCGCCTTCTCGTAATCGCCCTCCTTTCGACGCCGACGAGCGGACCCAGCTTCTCGGGTGGCTCGACATGCAGCGTGCGATCATCCGCTGGAAATGCGAGGGGCTGTCGGAGACCGACGCCCACCGCGCCGTCCTGCCGAGTTCACCCCTGATGTCGATGGCGGGGCTCGTCTCCCACCTCCGTTGGGCCGAGAACCTCTGGTTCGAGGTCGTCCTCCTCGGCCGGCCCGCCGTAGGACCGCAGTTCGACGCAGAGGTCGAGGACGCCGACATGAGGGTCGACGGCATTCCACTCTCCCAGCTCCTTGCCGAATATGACCGGCAATGCGCCGTGTCGGACGAGATCATCGCTGCCCATTCGCTCGATGACGTCGGCAAACACCCCGACTTCCCCGTCTCTGCCGCGAGCCTGCGGTGGATCATGTTCCACATGATCGAGGAAACCGCCCGCCACGCGGGGCATATGGATGCCATCCGGGAGCTTGTCGATGGCGAAAAGGGTTACTACTGACCCGGACTCCAGAGCGTCCGGTCATCCGTCCGGAGTGCTGTGCAGTACCTGCCCCAGAAACGTCGCATTGTCGGGCGTATGCCGGAGCTTGTCGAGCAGGGTTTCCGTGTTCGTCTGGCCGTCCCCGGTCCTCAGGGCGCGGCGCAGGCGACGGGTGGCCGTCAACTCCGCTTGCGGGAGCAGCAGTTCCTCGCGGCGGGTGCCCGAGCCGGTGACATTGACCGCGGGGTAGAGCCGCTTGCCGGCGAGCGCACGGTCCAGACGGAGTTCCATATTGCCGGTGCTCTTCAATTCCTCGAAGAAGTAATCGTCGGCCCGGGAGCCGGTCTCCACCAGGGCCGTCGCGAGGATGGTCAGCGAGCCGCCCTCCTCCGCGGACCGGGCCGCGCCGAAGAGTTTCTTGGGCCCGTACAGCGCGGCGGCGTCGACGCCGCCGCTGAGCGTGCGGCCGCCCGAGGCGGCGGCGTTGTTGTGCGCCCGGCACAGGCGGGTGAGGGAGTCGAAGAGGAGGACGACGTCCTGCCCCTGCTCGACAAGCCGTTTGGCGCGTTCCACGGCCAGTTCCGCGAGGGCGATGTGCTCCTTCGCCGGCCGGTCGAAGGTCGAGGCGAGCACCTCTCCGCGTACCGAACGGCGCATATCGGTGACTTCCTCGGGCCGTTCGTCGATCAGCACGACCATCAGCCGGGAGGCGGGGTGGTTCTCGGCGACGGCGGCGGCGAGTTGTTGCAGCAGCACCGTCTTGCCTGTTTTCGGGGGTGCCACGATCAGGCCCCGCTGGCCCTTGCCGACCGGCGCGATCAGATCGACGAGGCGCGCCGTCAGCCCGCCGGTCGCGCTTTCCAGGCGCATACGCCGGTGCGGGTGCAGCGGCGTGAGGTCACGGAAATGCGGCCGCCCGCGCACCGCGTCCGGGCTGCGTCCATTGACCGATTCGACCTGGTCGAGCGACCGCGGCCGAGTGCAGGTCCCTACGACGAAGTCCCCCTTGCGCAGGCCCGCTTTACGGATCAGCGCAGCGGGCACCCGGACATCGCCGGACGAGGCGAGACAGCCCTCCGTCCGGAGGAATCCGGCTTCCTGCCGGTCGTTGGCGATATCCAGGACCCCGGCTGCCGGCACGGCCGCTTTCCCGGAAGCCACGGCGACGGGCCGCGCAGAGGAAGCAGAGGAAGCAGAGTAAGGAGAGTCCGAGCGGGGGACGGAAGGGGAAAGAGCAGAGGTAATGGTCTTGGCAGGATTCCTGCCGACCTGGGTATCGGTGGTCACGGAGGTCCTCTCGGGAATGGCGTCTGCGAGCGTTCGAGCTGAAGGGGAATCCGGCAGAAAGGGACGGTGAGTTCACGCCCCGCAGGCCGTCAGAAAGGCCCACGACCGGAAGGAAAGGTGATGCCGCATCGCTGCACTGTGAAAGCGGAACAGTCTGTTCCTGTTGACTTGCCGGTCGAGAAGGACGGGCGCAACAGCGAAGCGAGTGCGAGGGAGAGAGTTCAACGCACCGGCGCCGGAAGAGCGGCAAGAATATGTGCGTTCCTTTGGCACGGTACCACACGGTGCGGTCGATGCGGCGAAGTGCGGACGAGTTCTATGCTGAGGGCAATGTTCGCACCTCAGGGCCCCACCTTCCGTGAACTCGCCGTGCAGGCGCTTTCCTCCGTCGAGCGCGGCTATGACCTGCTCGCGCCGAAATTCGACCACACACCGTTCCGCACCCCGGACGCGATCCTGACGCCCGTGTCGCGGGCGCTGCAGCGGCTCGGGCCCTTCGACAGCGGCCTCGACCTGTGCTGCGGCACCGGGGCGGGCGTGGACGTGCTGCGGCAGGTCTGCCGGGAGCGGGTCACCGGGGTCGACGTCAGCGCGGGGATGCTCGCCGAGGGCCGCGCACATGACCGGGCGGCCCCGAGTGTACCACGCACCGACTGGGTGCGCGCGGACGCACGGGCGCTCCCCTTCGGCCCGGTCTTCGACCTCGCGGTGAGCTTCGGTGCGTTCGGGCACTTCCTGCCCCGGGAACGGCCGGGCCTGTTCTCGCAGGTGCGCTCCGTGCTGCGCCCCGGCGGCCGGTTCGTCTTCCCGATCGGCGCTCCGGCGCGGCCGGGCTCGCCCGGCTACTGGACGCTGCTCGCCTTCGACGCGGCGATGCGGGTCCGCAACGCACTGTGGCGGCCGAGCTTCGTCATGTACTACCGGACGTTCCGGCTCACCGACGTGTGCGCGGACCTGACGCGCACCGGATTCGATGTGCGGCTGCACACCCTGCCGGAGCTCGGCCGACGCCCCGACGGCAGCCCGCGGTGCCGGCTGGTGGTGGCCACCCGGGCGGCCTGAGGGACGGGGGCGCCATCACCAACGGAGCCCGGCGAAGTCGACCGGCTGCGGCCGGAGTTGGTGAGTGCGGGCGGCCAACTGTTCCAGGCGGCCGGCCATCTCTGCGGCGGGGAGCCGCTTGCGGTCGCCATGACCGGGCAGCACCCACTCGAAGCGGAGGAGAGGGGCGGTCCGCGTCAGGGAGGCGGCCAGTTCCACGATCGAGTACCAGGTGACGGTGGCGGCCACCTCCAGATCGGCCGTGGTGCGCGACCAGTAGAAACTGTCCCCGCTGAAGCAGTACCGGTCGTCGGCGAGGTAGAGCACGCTGCCGCGCGTATGGCCGGGGAGCGGATATGCGGTGACACCCTCCCCGATGTCGACCGGGTCGGTGCCCCGCAGGACGTGGTCCGCGTCCGGAGCGGCATCGAGGTCGCCCTCATGGATCCACAGCCGGGCCCCGAACCGGTCGGCGTATTGGCGGCCGTGCGCCGCGTGGTCCCGGTGGGTGAGCAGCACGTCGGTGATGGGGCCCAGTGCCTCGTACCGGTCGGCGAGAGCGCTGCTCCACCGGGGCGTATCGATCATCATCGACGTTCCCGCGGGCCGGCGCAGCAGATACGAGTTGGCACCGGCCGTGTGGCGGGAGTTGTGGCCGCAGAGCTGGACGGTGTCGTCCAGCGCGAGGGGGAAGGGGTCGAGGTCGGGGGTCAGGCGTTGTGCGGGGTGACGGATGGAGCGGGTGTGGCAGGCGAAAGCGGCGGCATACAACTGCCGGGCCTCCGAGTCGTTCCGCGGCTGCCGGACCACTTCCGCCCGGCCGTGCTTCTCGTGGATCAGCTCGGGGGCGAGCTGCCGGGCGACATCGCAGTTGGTGCAGCGCTCGTCGACGTGCCAGCCTTCGCCGGTCCCTTCCTCCGGTACCGCCTCGGGTAACAGGTTGCTGGTCATGGCAGTGGTCCGTCCTTCCTGGTCCGGGGCGGGAGGTGCAGGTGCGGTGGGTGCGTACGGGAACCAGAAGTACCCCGCCGCGGACCGGAAGGGGAAGAGGCTACGGATCTTGCGCTTTGCACGCGGAACGTCTCTTCCGTACGGCGATCACACGGGCAATTTGCCGACTTTCTGGTGTGATGTCGCGCTCGCTGGTCGATGCCGCGAGCGGCGTGGTCGCACGGGAGCCGCACAGCTCAGACGGCCGCCCGGCACGCCGCATCCAGGCGCCGGAGGGTCTGCCGCATGCCGAGGCGATTGTGTGCGGCGCGGCGGGGGGCCGGGGTTCCGGTGAAGAGGAGGCCGAGCATCTCGGCGGTCCAGCGGCGCCACCCCTGGCGACGGTGGTCGATCCAGTATTCGGTGATCAGCGTGCCGTGCTCCGTCGGGGTCAGGCGGTAGCCCCAGCGCGCCACCGGCAGGCCGAAGGTGATGTTGTCGAAGGCGAACTCGCGGCCGGGGTCGGCGACGACGATCCGGCAGGTGGCGAACCACACCCACCAGGCCTTGCGGTTGACGCCCACGAAGCGGTCTCCACGGGGCCACACCCAGATGACCTCGGGGCTCCAGTCCTTCATCCGCCGGACGTCCGCCAGGGCCGCGTAGACGGCGTGCGGCGGGAGGGGAACCTCCAAGGATTCCTCCACGGTCCATTCTCGGGTGGTCACTGCGTCTCCTCCGGTGTCGATGCGCCGTACGTCCGGGCCGTGACGACCACCGCGGCATCGAGGACGTGGCGGGTGAGTTCCGTCGTATCGGTGAGGCTGGTGAGGTGTCCGCATCCCGGCCGGACGATGAGCCGACCGTCGCGGCAGGCGCGCAGGAAGAGGCGTTCGTCGCGGCGGAAGTGGTCGCGTTCGCCGTTCACCAGCCAGACCGGGCCCGGATACGCGGAGAGCGCCGCCAGTGGCTCCATCTCCTGCACGGACCGGACGACGCTCGGAGTGATCTCGCAGCTCAGGCCGCCGGAGACCATGGCTCGGGCGTGCGTGCGGGGCAGTGCGCGGCGGAACGCGAACGCGCTGAGCCGGTTGGCTTCCCGGGGATGCCCGGCCGCGAGGCGGGCGGCTCCTCGGTAGACGGCGCCGAACAGCCCGCGCGGGAGTGTCGTACAGCCCATGGCCACGGCGCCGAGGACACGGTCCGGGTGGGCGGCGGCGGTGGCGAGCGTGACATAGCCGCCCAGGGACAGGCCCACGAGCAGGGCCCGGCCGCCGAGTTCGTCCACGGCTTCGGCCACCGCCTCGACGGCGCCGGGGATGCTGAACGGCTCGCCTCGTCGGGCCCCGTGGCCGGGCAGGTCGGGCGCCGCCGTGGGATGACGGTCTCCGATGGCGTGGATCAGGGGTCGCCACATCGTGCCGCTCACCCGCGTGCCGTGCACGAAGACGAGGGGCAGACCGGTTTCGTTGGTCTCCATGCCCGGCACGCTACCTCAAATGCAACGCAACGTTGCGTTGCTTTGACTGCTAACCTCTCCTCATGAACGAGGAGCGGAACGGGATTCGGCGCAGCGGCGGTCCACGGAAGTCGCAGGAGATCTTCGACGCCACACTGGATCTGCTCGCGGAGAAGGGCTACGAGGGGCTGACCATCGAGGGGGTCGCCCAGCGGTCCGGCGTCAACAAGACGACGATCTACCGCTGGTGGCCGTCCAAGGGGGCCCTCCTGGGCGCCGCACTCGTCGGCGCCCGCCAACTGGAGCTCACACCACCCGACACCGGCAGCCTCGCAGGGGACCTGGAGGACCTGCTGGGCACGATCACGACCCTCCTCACCGTACGGCCGGCCTCCGACATCGCCGTCTCCGTACTGGGCGCCGCCACCCACAGCCCGGAACTCGCCGCGCACATCAAGGACTTCTTCGCCGACCGGATCGCCCGCGAGCAGGTTGTTTTCGACCGGGCCGTCGCGCGCGGCGAAATCGGGGCGGACGCCGACCCGATGCTGCTGGTGGACCTGCTGGCGGGGGCCGCGTGGGTACGTGTCGTACTGCGCCAACTCCCCCTGGAGGAAGGCTTTGTGGCGCGCACGGTGAACATCGTCCTCAACGGGGCGCGCGCCACCGGGTGAGGCCCGGCGCGCCGGCTACCCGTCGGTAGAGAGAGACCTGATGGTGCCTCCGTTTCGGTCCCTTGTAAAGGGTCTGTTTCACTATCAACTACAACTTTACCAAATCTTGGTGTAGTTGCCACAGTTTTCACACCAGTCTCAAACGCAACAGCGACGAATGCCACACACGGACTCGTCGCCTCCACAAAGCTGGGCGAGAGGCAACAGCACGATGATGAAAAGCAGAACGATCCGCCGCGGAAGCCGGCTGCTGGCGCTGTCCACGGCGTCACTGGGCCTGGTCGCGGCGATGGCCGCACCCGCTGCCGCGGACGACCAACCCACCCGGGACCAGCTCATAGCCGACTGTGCTTCCGGTGAAGGGAAGTGCAGCTTCAACGAGCCGACTCTCGGCAAGGCGTACCTCGGGGACTTTCGCCAGGTCTCCAACTCCCTCTACAACTGCAGCACGTCGGATGCCACGCAGTCGATGGGCTGGGCCGACACCGTGGGCTCCACGGACAGCGCCGGCGTCTCCGTCACCGCAGGCGGGAAGATCGCCGGCATCATCGACCTGAGTGTCACCGCGACCTACAGCCACACCTGGTCGAGCTCGCACACCGAGAACAGCTCGCTGAACATGACGGTGAAGCCCGGCGAGGTCGGCTGGATCTCCCGCGCCCAGGTCATGCAGACGGTCTCCGGCACCTGGCAGACGCACTACGACAGCCCGAAGTGGGGCCACTACTACTGGTTCGTGCCGGACACGGTCACCGGACCCGCGCCCAACGGGACGGACGGGCAGAGCAATGCCGTGACCGTGAAGACGCGCAAGATGACCACCGCGGAGAAGGCGTCCTGCTCCTCCGACGCCAAGAAGGGCCAGGCGTTCGTGGTCAAGCGCTGAGCCGACCATGACCCCGCCGCACGGTTGCACCGGGGGGCCGCCCCGCGCCTTCGGGCACGGGACGGACGATCGCAGCCGTCGGCCACACTGCCTCCCCGCTCGCTGCCACGAGCCGGGAGGCACACCTCTTTTGCCGCTGTGCGGACCGGCGGACCGGCCGGCCCGTCAGTCCGGGTACGCGGTGCACGGGGACGCGCCGGCCGCGAAGCGGCGCACCTACGCCCATCAGATCGCCACCCGCCTGGTGTGAACTGTCCCTGGGGGCACCGTCGCCAGGTGCTGCGCGGGGCGCCGCCCGTAGGCTCCGTCTGTGCACTCCTCCTTACGTCCCGTCGCCGTCGGCGCCGTCGTCCTGGTCATGGCGCTCGGTACGGCGTGCTCCGCCGCCCGCATTCCGCGCCCCGCCGAGTCCGGGACACCGGCGCCGTCCGGCTCGGCGGCCGCCCCGACCGCCGTGCGGCCGCCGACGGCCGACGCCGTCTTCGACTATCAGCTCGGCGGTGCCTATCCCCCGCCGTCCGGGGTCCGGGCCGTGTCCCGCGACCGCACGGCCGAGCCCGCCCCCGGTCTCTACAACGTCTGCTACGTCAACGCCTTCCAGGCACAGCCCGACGCGACCGGCCGCTGGAAGAGCCGCCACCCCGAGTTGCTGTTGCGGGACGAGCGAGGGGCGCCCGTCGTCGACAAGGACTGGGACGAGCCGCTGTTCGACATTTCCACCGACGCCAAACGACGGGCGCTGATGGACCTCGTCGGTCCCTGGATCGACGGCTGCGCCAAGGCCGGTTTCGACGCCGTGGAACCCGACAACCTCGACTCCTACGAGCGGTCCGGGGGCAAGCTCACCTCCCGGGATGCCGCGGCCTTCGCCCGGCTCCTGGTCCACCGCGCCCACCAACGCCATCTGGCCGTCGCGCAGAAGAACACCACCGATCTGCTGCCGCAACGCCGCCGCATCGGCTTCGACTTCGCCGTCGTCGAGGAGTGCGCCCGCTACCACGAGTGCGGCGACTTCGCGGAGGCCTACGCCGACAAGATCTTCGTCATCGAATACGAGGAGAAGGACTTCACCGCCGCCTGCCGCGCCTGGGGCAAGGCCCTCTCGATCTCCCTGCGCGACCGCGACGTGCGCGCCGCCGGCACCGAGGGGCATGTCGCGAAGCGTTGCTGAGCGCCGGCTGACCACTGCGGATCGCCGCCCTGTCCGCGATCAGTGGAGAGCGGGGCGCATCGTCATCGGCCGGTCAGGGCGACGGGTTCTCCGGTTCGCCGCGGTTCGGATCGGTTGCGCCGCCACGGCTCGGGTCATGCGTGCCCCCATGGCCCGGGGGCGGCGTACCGCCGTGGCCCGGGGTCTGCGTGCCGGCATGGCCCGCGACGGGCGGTTGGTCACGGCCGGGCTCGGCCCGTTCCGTGTCGGTCTCCCGCGGGCCGGTCTCCCGCAAGCCGGTCTCCCGCAGGTCGGCACCGGACAGCGGTTCCAGCTCGCCGTGGGTGTCCAGCCAGTACAGGAAGGCCACGGCGGGGCAGACGACCACCACGGCCACCAGGGTGACCAGGCCGACCCATCGCAGGCTGCTGGGGGCGCCGGCTCCCTCGGCCACGGTCAGCGAGGTGGGGATGAGATAGGGGCGCTGGGCCGCTCCCCAGGCGATGACCGCCGCGGCGACGACGCCGACGGCGGTGATCCGGGACCAGGCTCCGGACCGGCGCAGCAGGAGCCACCCGGTGGCGAGGGAACAGACTCCGGCCAGGATGACGAGTCCGAGACCGACGCCGTGGGTGAGGCCGTGCCAGATGTGCGGGGCGTCGCTCCGGGTGACGGTCAGCATGATCGCCGCGAGGACGGCGAGCGCGACCACGCTGCCCAGCGCCCGCCGCCGGAAGTAGCCGACGAGGTCCGGCGCCCCGAAGCGGGCGGCGTCGGCGGCCAGGAACACGGCGCCGAGGAAGGCCGTCGACACGATGGCGATCAGCCCGAAGAGGATGGAGGTCGGGTTGGCCCAGGCGTGCGCCGACGCCTCCGTTCCGGGCACCGCCCGTCCCGAGGCGATCCCGCCGACGGCCGCGCCGAGGAAGAACGGGGTGAGCAGCGAGGAGAGGGCGAAGGCGGCGCCGTAGAGACGTCGCCCGGCGATACGGCGGAGGGGCTTGCGCAGTGCGAAGCCGGCGCCGCGCAGGACCAGGCCGATGGCGGCCAGGGCCAGGGGGAGCCACATCGCGGAGAACACGGTCTGGAAGAGGGTCGGGAATCCGGTCCACATGATGACGAAGATGAAGACCAGCCAGACGTTGTTGACCTCCCATACGGGGGCCATGGCATGGTCGATGAGCCACCGGGGCCGCCGTCCACGCTCTGCGCCGCCGGCGGTCAGGTCCCAGAACCCGGCCCCGTAGTCGGTGCCGCCGGCGCAGGCGTAGGCGGCCACGGCGAGCAGCAGCGCCACGGCGATGACGGCGGCGATCACGGTCTGCCGTCCTCGTCCTGTGGTGCCCCCGGCCCGCCGGGCGACGGCGGATCGCCGGCCGGCACCGGCGCGCGCGGCCCGTAGGGGGTGTCGGTCTCCGGCCCGTCGTGCCGCTCCCCCGCCGCCGGCCGCGCGTCGGCGAGCCGCCAGCCGGTACGCATCTTGAGCAGCACGGCGAGCAGCGAGCCGAAGATGAACACGTACACCGCCATCACCAGGCCGAGCATGATCCACAGACTGGTCGACCGGGTCGCCGTCACCGCCTCGCCGATCCGCATGTGCTGGTAGACGATCCAGGGCTGGCGTCCCACTTCGGCGGTGATCCAGCCGCATTCGACGGCGACGACGGAGGCGACACCCGCGCACGCCGCACCGCGGAAGAACCAGGGCGACCGGGGCAGCCTCCGGCGCCGCAGCCGGCACCAGCCGTACCAGAGGGCGAGGAGGAGCAGCAGCGAGCCGATCACGGCCATGAGGTCGAAGGCCCAGTGGGCGAGGGTGGCCTGGGTGGCCGTCGGCCGGTCGCTCGCCGGGACCGAGGTCAGTCCGGTCACCCTGGTACCCGGCCGGAACCCGGCCAGCACGGAGTCGAGTTGGGGGATCTTGATGCCGCCGGAGATGCTTCCGTCGGGGTGCAGACGGCCGAAGATGTACTCCGGTACGTGGGTGTCGGTCCGCCAGACCATCTCCGTCGCGGCGAACTTCACCGGCTGCTTGCGGAAGACCGACCTGGCGATGGAGTCGCCGAGCAGCATCTGCACCGGGGTGAACACCGCGGCGAGGGTGAAGGGCACGGTGAAACCGAGCCGGTGATAGCGGTCGCGGCGGCCGCGCAGCCAGCCGACGGCGTAGACGCCCGCGACGACGTACCCCGCGGTGACCAGCATCGCCACGACGAAGTGCCAGTACTGGGGGCCGAACATGGGGGTGAAGATCGCCGACCAGATGTGGACGTCCACGGGCTTGCCGGCGGCATCGAGGGTGAATCCCTGGGGCGTGTTCATCCACGCGTTGGCCGCCAGGATTCCGAACGCGCCGAGCAGGGCGGCAGCCGGGAGGGGCAGGCCGAGCAGGAAGTGGGTGCGGGGCTTCAGTCTTCGCCAGCCGTAGAGGTAGATGGCGATGAGCACCGCTTCGAGGAAGAAGGCCCAGGCCTCGACGCCGAATCCGATCCCGAAGACGCCGCCCCACCTGCCCATCAGGCCCGGCCAGAGCAGCCCGAACTCGAAGGACAGCACGGTGCCGGTGACGACGCCGACCGCGAACTGCACCGCCATGACCGCCGACCAGCGTCTGGCGAGGAGCAGTGCCACCGGGTCGTTGCGGCGGAGGCCGCGGTGGTGCATCACCAGGGTGATCAGGGGCAGTGCGACGCCGAGCGGCACCAGAATGATGTGGGAGGCCAGGGTGAACGCCATCAGCTGTCTGGCCGGGAGCAGTTGGGCCGGAGCGTCCGCCAGCAGGGTGACCGTGGTGTGCATGCTCCATGCCTTCGCTGCTCGGGACGTTCAGGAGCCTCCTGGTGCTCGGCCCCGTCCGCGGGACACAGCGCCGGTCGCGCCCGGCTCGCCACAGAATCACCGGCGGCCCGGTCGAGCACGCACGGCGGGCCCGCGTTGCGCCGTTGGGCCGATGTTCTTCCCCCGCTCGGCCCAGCCCGCGGCTCGACGCCGCCTCGGGAACGTCCCGGCGGCAGGACAGCGCCCGGCGAAGCGCCCGGGAAATACGGAGGGGCAGGGGGTTCGGCAGTTCCATACTGCCGTGCCCTCCTGCCCCAGGGGACCAGGACTCTTCGCCGCCTCCTCAGTGCGGCGTCGCGCTACGCCGTCTCATGGGCGTGCGTGCCATTGATCTTCTCTATCGCTTGGCGGGCCTGTTCCTGAGGGGATCGGGACGGCAGGGGCGAGACTGTCGTGGACGCCACGGCGGGCTGCGCCCGCTCCTGGGTCACCGTCTTGGCATGGGTGGCGGGCGGGCGAATGCGCAGACGCTGGCTGGCGGCCTCGTCCAGGGACACCGGGCGCTTCCAACGGGCAGCCAGCCGGGCGGCGTCCTGACCGAGCGCGGCAACGTCCTCCCACTGCAGACGAACCACCAGCGATACTTCGGCGTCTCCGTCCGGCGTGGCCTGGAGCTGCGGGATACCAGGGTCAGTCATGGTGCCCTCCTCACATCGTGGACCGGTGCCCCACGGGGCACGGATATGGAGAGATACGGAGCGGCGCTCGCCACCGTTCAATTCCCGCCACGGGTAGATGATTTCCGCGGGATCCGCCGGACGCCCGCGAACTCCTCCGGACCTCCGCGGGCCGTCGAGGCCGTGCCGCGCCGGGCGAGGCCTCGCCTGCAGGCCGGCTCGCGCACGAGGGCGATGTCCTGTCGTACCGCCGAGAGGCCGTCCCCGCACGCTGCCGACGGCATCGGCCGGATCGCACTCACCGTCACCGGTCCATGACGTCTGGTTTCCGTTCGGAATCCGCAGGCGCAGGAGGGGGTGGGACCGGTTGTGGCACCGCTTCCGGGGCGGGTGCGGCCGTACGCAGGGCCGTCGGCGGAGGCTGCGTGCGGAGGTGCGCATTCCGTAGTGCACGATGGTGGGCGGAACGGTGAGCGGGTGATGCCCAGTGATGAGTCTGCAACGGCTTCTCGGCTCCGTCGGGCCGGCCGTGCTGTCGGGGGTGTGCGCCCCCGGAGGCACCGCGGTCCCGGTGGGCGATGTGGTGATCGCCGAGCCCGACGGCGGTGTCGATCTGCGGCCGGGCGACCTCGTCCTCGGAGTGAACCTCACGGATCGTGCACAGGCCCTGCGGCTGCTGGCGTCGTGCGCCGAGCGGTCGGCGGGCGCTCTGCTGCTCAAGGCCCCGGCGGCGGTCGACGAGACCGTGGTCACCGCCGCGAGCGCCGCGGGACTGCCGTTGGTGCAGGTCGAACAGCAGGCGGGCTGGGCGCAGGTGGTGTCGCTGCTGCGGGCGGTGCTCGACAGCGAGGGCCACGCGGACTCCGGCACACAGGCGGTCGGCACCGAGGCGGGTGACCTCTTCGGGCTGGCCGACGCGATCGCCGCCGTGATCGACGCACCGGTCACCATCGAGGACCGCAGCTCACGTGTCCTTGCCTACTCCGCCCGGCAGGAACGCGGCGACGAGGCGCGCGTCGCCACGATCATGGGACGGCATGTCCCCGACGACGTGAACGCCCACTTCCGTCGGCACGGGGTCTTTCACAAAATCGCCCAGGACACCGGACCCATCTATGTGCCCGCTGTGGTGGCAGGGACCAAGCCCCGGCTGGTGGTGCCGGTGCACGCCGGCGGGGATGTGCTCGGCTCGATCTGGGCGATCGTGCCGGGACCGGTCCCCGCCGAACGGGCCGAGGCCTTCGCCGACACCGCGGCGGTGGCCGCGCTGCATCTGCTGCGCCGACGGGCCGGCGCGGATGTGGAGCGGCTGGTCCTGACCGACATGGTCGCCACGGTGCTGCACGGCCAGGAGGGGGCGGCGGACGCGGCGCGGCGCCTGGGACTCACGGCCGGCCCCTGGCGGGTGATCGCCGTGGGGGTGCGCTGCGAGGACGACGGCGAGGCGGAACGGCAGCGGCTGACCGTATGGGAGCGGATGTCCCGGTTCCGCGGGTCCCGCCTCCGCTCCCCCGCGGCGGTCGTCGGCGGGGTGGTGTACGGGATCGTGCCCGCGGAGACGGTCACCGGGACCACCGACGGTGGGGCCGCCTGGCTGGAGACGCTCCGCGGGACCACCGGGCAGCCCGCTCCGCTGGTCGCGGTCGGCGGGCTCGCGGCGTCGGTCCCCGGGCTCGCCCGCTCGCGCGAGCAGGCCGACGACACCCTCGACCTGCTCCGGAGGGGCCTGATCGCACGCGACCGGGCCGTGCACGACGAGGTGTGGGCCACGGTCGTGCTCCGCCATGTCGCCCGCTCCGCCGCGGCGACACGCATCGCCGGTGTCGGGCCGCTGCAGCAGCTGGCGGACCACGACCGTGCGTACGGCACGAGCTGTGTGCCGACGCTCCATGCCTGGCTGCGGGAGATGGGCGACCCACGGGCCGCCGCGGCCCGGCTGCACATCCACCCCAACACCCTGCGGCACCGGATGCGCCGCCTCCAGGACGTCGTGGCGCTGCCGCTGGACGATCCCGAGATCCGTACGGCGCTGCTGCTCCAGCTCACCGCCCGCCAATACGGCATGGAGGGCAGCGGGCCGGAGTCGGACACCGGGACCCGGTCGGGCTGAGGTCCGTTCGGGCTGCTCCCGACCCGTCCGGCTCCCGCCGTCCCACCGCCAGGTCCCGTTGTTCCGCCGCCCCTCCCCGTTGTTCCAGGCCCACTCCCGAGCGCCCCGAGACAGTGCCGATCGAACGATGACGGCCCGTTCCCCCGCCGAAACCATGGCTCCACCGCAGCTCGCGCACCGGGCAGCAACGGATTCCATGGAAGGACGGTGGCATGACATTCGGCATTCCCCGCGAGGCCGAGAGCGTCGAGACGGGACACGGAGCGGCGGTGACCGCCGTGGCGGACGTACGGCCGCCGGCCGGGTCCGGCAGGACGGCCGTGGGGCACACGCCGGCCGCGTCCACTGGGCCGGCCCCGGCCGGCGGATCTGCGCCCGGACGCCACTCCGGGGAGCCGCACCGGCCCGGAACACCGCACGCCCAGGCCCGTATCGATCTCGCGGCGATCCGCGCCAACGTCGGCCGGCTGTGCGAGGTGGCAGGCTCCGCGGAGGTGATGGCCGTGGTCAAGGCGGACGGCTACGGGCACGGCATGGTCGAGGCCGCCCGCGCGGCCCTCGCGGGCGGTGCCACCTGGATCGGCGTCGCCGGAATGCGGGAGGCGTTGGCGCTGCGCGCGGCCGGTGTCCCCGGCCGGCTGCTCGCGTGGCTGCTGACGCCGGGTGACGACTGGAATGCCGCGGTGGCCTCCGGGGTCGAGCTGTCGGCCGGTGCCGACTGGGCGGTACGGGCGGCGATCCGGGCGGCGCACGCCGTGGGCCGCCCGGCACGGCTGCACCTCGAAGTGGAGACCGGGCTCGGGCGCGGCGGCGCCTGCCCGGGCGACTGGCCGGGGCTGCTGGACACCGCGGCGCGCGCCGAAGCAGCCGGTTCCGTTCATGTCGTCGGGGTGTGGTCGCACCTCGCACGGGCCGATGAGCCCGGACACCCCGGCTGCGACCGGCAGGTGGCGCACTTCCGCTCCGCCGTCGCACGCGCCCGGCGGGCCGGGCTCACCCCCGAGGTCCTTCATCTGTCCAACTCGGCCGCCACACTGACCCTTCCGGAGGCCCGCTTCGACCTCGTACGCCCCGGGCTCGCCGTCTACGGACTGAGCCCGGTGCCCGACCGGGCCGGGCCCGCTGAGCTGGGGCTGCAGCCGGCGATGTCCCTCACCGCCCGGCTCGCCTCCGTCAAGCGGGTACCCGCCGGGCACGGCGTCTCCTACGGTCACCGCTATCGCACCGCCCGCGAGACCACGCTCGGCCTGGTCCCCCTCGGCTATGCCGACGGCGTGCCCCGGCATGCGTCACAGGCCGGTCCGGTCCTCGCCGCCAGCCGGCGGCACACGGTGGCGGGCACCGTGTGCATGGACCAGTTCGTCCTCGACCTCGGCGATGTCCCCGCCGCGCCCGGAGACGAGGTCGTGCTCTTCGGGCCCGGCGACCGCGGGGAGCCCGGCGCGCAGGACTGGGCCCGCGCCGCCCACACGATCTCGCACGAGATCGTCACCCGCATCGGGGCCCGTGTGCCGCGCACCTACACCGGCGGCACGGTCTCCGGCGCGCGCTGAGCCGATACCGACCACGGCCCCGCCACGTTGGACGACCGACACCGCCCGCCCCGTCGGACACCGACGCCGTCTCCCTCCCCATTGGACGCCCGACACCATCCCGCTCTTGCCCCACCACCCCCGACGAGAGAGCCGCGCCATGACGCACCAGACTCCACCGCCCCCGCCACGTCCCACCGGCCCCGACGACCCGGGCTCCGAGCATCTCCACCGGGGTCTGCAGCCCCGTCACATCCAGATGATCGCCATCGGAGGGACGATCGGCGTCGGGCTGTTCCTCGGGTCCGCCCAAGCGCTCCACGAGGCCGGCCCGGGTCTGCTGATCACCTACGCAGTGGCGGGCGTGGTCGTCTTCTTCGTGATGCGGGCGCTCGGTGAGCTTCTCGTCCACCGGCCCGTGTCCGGCTCGTTCGCCACCTACGCGGAGGAGTTCATCGGCAAGTGGGCCGGGTTCGCCACCGGCTGGAGCTACTGGCTGATGTGGGTGGTCACCGGTACCGCGGAGCTGACCGCGGCCGGGATCTACGTCCGTTACTGGTGGCCCGAAGTGCCCCAGTGGCTGCCCGGTCTCATCGCCCTGGCGATCCTCGGCGTGGCCAATCTCCTGGCGGTCCGGCTGTTCGGTGAGTTCGAGTTCTGGTTCGCCATCATCAAGGTGCTCACCATCGTCGTCCTGCTGCTCATGGCCGCCGCCATCCTGATCTTCGGCTTCGGGCCGCTGGGGAAGACCGCCTCGCTCAGCAACATCTGGACGCACGGTGGCTTCTTCCCCCACGGCATGGCCGGACCGCTGCTCGCCCTCCAAGTGGTCGTGTTCGCCTTCGTCGGGGTCGAACTGCTCGGTGTGACCGCCGGGGAGAGCAAGGACCCCGAAAAGACCCTTCCCTCCGCGGTGCGCCGGGTCATCTGGCGGATCGCGCTGTTCTACCTCGGTGCCCTCACCGCGGTCATGGCGCTGGTCCCCTGGAACCAACTCGACCCGGACGTCAGCCCGTTCGTGCTGGTCTTCGCCAAGGTCGGGGTGCCCGCGGCGGCCGGCGTGGTGAACATGGTCGTGCTCACCGCGGCGCTGTCCTCCTGCAACAGCGGGGTGTTCTCCACCGGCCGCATGCTGTTCACCCTGGCCGGGGACCGGCACGCGCCGGCCGCGTTCGGGAAGGTCAGCCGCCAGGGTGTCCCCGCCGCGGGAATCCTCGCGTCCATGGCCGTCATGCTGCTGGGTGTGGCCGCGAACTACTTCGTCCCCAAGGAGGCCTTCGCGTACGTGACGAGCGTGGCGACCATCGCCGCCGTCTTCACCTGGGGAATCATCGTCTGCGCCCATCTGCGCTACCGGGCGGCGGTGCGCGCCGGGCGGCTTCGGCCGGTCGCCTTCCGTATGCCGCTGGCGCCCGCGTCGAACTACTTCGTCCTCGCCTTTCTCGGCCTCGTCCTCGTCCTGCTCGCCTTCGACGCCGAGACCAGGATCGCGCTGTACGTGGCTCCGGTGTGGGCGGTGATCCTCGTGGCCGGCTACCGCCTCACCCGTCGTACCCGGGCCGCCGGCCGGCCGGGCGTACCGCCCGACGAGGAGGTCCCGGAGCCGTCGCGGCTGACCTGAGCGGGTGGCGGGGCGATCGGTGCCCCTTCTCCGCACCTGCCCTGCCGGTCGTGGGGGTCCGCAGCAGCACTGTGGACCCCCACGGCATCCGTGCGCCGTGCCCGAGCACCCGGCATCAGTCCCTGCCCCCCGGGCCGTTCCTCACGCGGAGGGCCGCAGGGGCGGGACGACAGGTACTTCAGGGGCGTGGTCGAGGTCGTCGACGGTCAGCCGGAAGCTCTCGGGGTAGGCATCGCGCCGGGTGCGGCGGTCGGGTTCGCCGGTGCGCCAGCAGTACAGGCACCGCGCGCACTGCAGGACGTCCCAGACACCGGGGACGGGCGAGGCGAAGAGATGCTCCAGGGTGGGGTGCGCGCAGCGTGGGCAGCACGTGGCGGCGTCGGTCATGGTGGTGGTCCCCTTCGTGGAGTGGAGTGGGGTGGAGCGGTGAGGTGGGGCGGTCCGGAGCCGTGGGTGCGAGGCGGGCCGAAGAGGAGTCCTCAGCCCCGGGCGGCGAGTTGCTGGAGCTTGGCGAGCCAGTGTTCCGTCTCGGGCAGGTCGCGGACCTGGTTGCCGTAGTTGCCGCGGCCGTCCGGTGCGACGGGTGTGGTGGCGTCGATGATGAGCTTGTCGACGATGCCGGCGGGCTGTCCCTGTGGCGCCAGTTCGAGGACGGGCAGATGAGGCACCTGGACCAGGTCGCCCGCCGGGTTCATCTTGGTGGACAGGGCCCACATCACCTGCGGCAGGTTGAAGGGGTCGACGTCCTCGTCGACGACGATGACGGTGGCGGCGTAGCCGAGCCCGTGCGGTGTGGTCAGCACCCGCATGCCGACCGCCTTGGCGAAGCCTCCGTAGCGCTTCTTCGTCGAGACGATGACGATCAGGCCGTGGGTGTACATCGCGTTGACCGCCTGGACCTCGGGGAAGTCCGTCTTCAGCTGCTGGTACAGCGGCACACAGGTGTTGGCGGCGATGAGGTAGTCGACCTCGGTCCATGGCATGCCGAGGTAGAGGTGCTCGAAGACGGGGTCCGTACGGTAGGAGATCTTGTCGATGCGCAGGACGGGCAGCCTGCGGCCGCCGGAGTAGTGTCCGGTGAACTCGCCGAAGGGTCCCTCGATTTCGCGCTTGCGGCCCTCGATGACGCCCTCGATGATCACTTCCGATCCCCACGGCACCGGGAGACCGGTCAGCGGGGCCTTCGCGAGCGGTGCCGGGGCGCCGCGCAGAGCACCGGCCAGTTCGTACTCGTTCTCGTCGTACTTCATCGGGGTCGAGGCGACGAGGGAGATGACCGGGTCGTTGCCGAGGGCGAGGGCGACCGGCAGGTCCTCGCCGGCCTCCTCGGCGTTGCCCAGATGCTGGGCGATGTCGTGCATCGGCACGGGCTGCAGCGCGAGTTTGCGCCGGCCCTTGACCTCGATGCGGTAGATGCCGACGTTCTGCTTGCCGCTGTGGCCGGGGTCGTCGGGATCCTTCGAGACGACCGCGGCCTTGTCGAGGTAGAAGCCGCCGTCGCCGTCGTTGAGGCGGATCAGCGGCAGCACCTGGAAGATGTCCACGGCGTCGCCGTCCATGGTGTTCTCGGCCCACGGCGGAGCACTGCGCCACTCGGGCGCGACGGGGAACCGCCCCCAGCGGCGGGTGAACTCCGCCACCTGCTCCTTGACGCCGGTCTCCTTCGGCAGGCCCAGCGCCAGGGCGTGATTGGCCCAGGAGCCGTGCACGTTCATGGCGATACGGGCGTCGGTGAAGCCCTGCACGCGGTCGAAGTACAGGGCCGGCGCCGCGTCGCCCAGACGCGGGGCCGCGTTGGCGGCCGCGGCGATATCGGGCTCGGGCCGCACCTCTTCGGTGATGCGCAGCAGCTGGCCCTCCTTGTCCAGGGCCGTCAGGAAGCTGCGGAGGTCGTCGTATGCCATGGGTGCTCCTCGGTGGGGCGGGGGTGTCGGGGGTCAGGCGGCGGGCTTGACCGCGCGGGCGGCGCGCATGCCGTCCCAGCGTTTGGCGGCGGGCGCCGGCAGGCCGAACTGGTCGAGGATCCGCGCGATGAGGTGGTCGACGAGGTCGTCCACCGACCGCGGGTGGTGGTAGAAGGCGGGCATGGGCGGCACCATCTGCACGCCCTTGCGCGCGAGAGCGAGCATGTTCTCCAGATGGATCTCGCTCAGCGGGGTCTCACGCGGTACGAGCACGAGCGGGCGGCGCTCCTTGAGCACCACGTCCGCCGCCCGCCCCAGCAGCCCGTCGGCATAACCGGCCCGGATACCCGCCAGCGTCTTCATCGAGCACGGTGCGATCACCATGCCGTCCGTACGGAAGGAGCCCGAGGCGAGGGTCGCGCCCTGGTCCTCCGGCCGGTGGGTGACCTCGGCGAGCGCGCTCACCTCGGCGACCGAGCGGCCGGTCTCCAGCTCGATCGTGGGCCGCGCCCAGCGGGAGAGGACGAGGTGGGTCTCCACGTCCGGCAGCTCGGCCAGGGCCTCCAGCAGCCGGACGCCGAACACGGCTCCGGTCGCTCCCGTCATCCCCACGATCAGTCGCACAGTGGTCAGCTCCCTCGGTTCGTCGGACGCGCACGAAGGTCGTGCGGGGCGCCGGTCGAGGCCGGCGCAGGGCAGGTGGCGAGGCCGGTGCACGGCGGGTCGAGAGCGGCGGGGAGCCGGTGGGAGGACAGGGAACCTTTCGGTCACCGCATCGTCACGCCGGATTTATGTCGCGTCAGCCCGCACGTGGCCTGACCGGCCCCGTCACCTCTCACGCTAGGCGCGAGCCACCCCTTCGAAGCGGTACGCTGAGGACACGCTATGGACAGAAACGGACCCGCTGACGTCACCGAGGTGCCCTTCAGGGCCTCGGCGGGAGCCCCGCCCGGCGCGGAGGTCCTCGGCTTCGCCGATCTGCTCGCCCGCGCGCGTGGGCACGGCGTCGACCCGTACGCGACCAAACGCCTGGCCTTCCACGAGCTGATCGCGGTGCGCACCGGCACCCTGCGCTGCTCCGTCGACTTCACCGAGCACGAGCTGACCCCGGGCAGTTGGCTGTGGGTGCGCCCCGGCCAGATCAGCCAGTACCACTCCGACCTCACCCTGGCGGAGGGCACCGTCGTCCTCTTCCTGCCGGGCTTCCTGAGCCCCGCCACCGCGGAGGCCGCCCGCGTCGACCAGCACGACGGGACCCGGTCACTGACCCCGCGGGGCGCGGAAGGGGATGCCGTACGGCACGTCCTGGAGCTGCTGGAGAGCGAGTACCGGCAGTTGACCGGCCTGCCGCTGGAGGTGCACCTCGAGGTGGTGCGCCATCTGCTCGCCGTCCTCGTCCTGCGGCTGGCGCATCTGCGCGGCGCGCAGGGCGGCGACGAGGCGGGCAGTACGGCCTTCCGGAGTTTCCAGCAGGCCGTGGAACGCGACTTCGCCCGCAGCCACCGGGTGGAGGAGTACGCCAGGCAACTGGGCTACAGCGTCCGCACGCTCACCCGCGCCACCCACGCCGCCGCCGGGTGCGGCGCCAAGCGCTATATCGACGACCGGGTCCTTCTGGAGGCCAAGCGTCTGCTGGTGCACACCGGCCTCACCGCCACCGCCATCGGCGACCGGCTCGGCTTCCCGGACGCCACGGTCTTCACCAAGTTCTTCCGGCAGCGGGCCGGCGAGACCCCGGCCGCCTTCCGCAACCGCGCCCGGGGGAACCGCCCCTGACCGGGCGCCGGGCCCGTGGGCGCCGCGGCCCCGTACGCTCAGCGGCATGAGGAAGGATCATCAGCTGCGCCGTCTGGCCGTCGGCGAGGACACCTGGCTGTGGTCGGTCCGCCACAAGCACCCTCCATGCCGCGAGATCCTCTCGCTCCACCACGCCGCCACGCGGACCACCCTGCGGATCGTCTTCCACGACCGACCCGGACGCCTCGTCCCCGACGGCCTCCTGCACTCCGGCGCCGTCGGCGACCGCCGCGGTGTGCTCAACCTCCATGAGCCGGGTGTGGTCCGCCGGCTCGTCGACGAACTGGCCGCACAAGGCCGCCTGCCGACCGCTCCCGGGGACGAGGAGCTGGACGGCTGGCCGCTCTTCGATGCGCTCGTGGCACGCGACGGCGACTGAACACCCGGGCCCACCACGGCAGTTCGCTGCTGGACCGGTGCAACGGGGCGGCCGGTCCGCCGGGTCCGCGGCCGCTATGCCACGGCGTGGAAGAGCGCCGCCGCCTCGCCCCGTGACCCGACGCCCAGTTTGGTGAGGATCTTGGCGACATGGAACTTCACCGTCGACTCGCTGATGTGCAGCTCCTGCGCGATCGCTCGGTTGCGGTGCCCGAGCGCCAGCCGGGCCAGCACCTCCAGTTCCCGCTCGCCCAGTGCGGTGAGCGGATCGGGGGCCAGGTCCTGGGAGACCCGCAGCGGGATCGACGCCGAGACCGTGGTCCCCCACCCGGGTACGGCGTCGACGTCCAGCCGCCCGTTCAGCACGTCGAGCCGCTCGGTGACCCCGCCGTGGGCCACCTCCCCATGGGTGAGAGTGCCGGGCCCGTCGTCGCGTACCGTCGCGCGCAGTGCGTCGTCGGTGAGCTGCCAGCCGATGTGGACACGGCTCACATCCGGCTGCTCCAGCACTTTCAGCAGCAGCGTCCGGACGATGGCCCGCGCGGTGTGTGCCACGTCGGCGGCCACCGTCCGCGCGGAGTCGGGTGCGCCCAGCTCCAGTCGTACGGGGCCGTAACGCACCAGTGGCCGCAGCGAGTCGGCGAGCCGGGCGAAGGCCTGTGCGGCCGGTTCCTCGGCGATCGCCTGGTCCCGTTCCGCCTCCGCGCGCAGCTCCACCAGGGCCGAGGCCGCCAGGTCCGTGGCGGTGGCGCGGGCCGCCGCATCATCGAGGGTGCGACTGCGCAGGACGCCCAGCACTCCGGTGAGCGCGGCAGCACAGGACTCGCCCAGCTCGGCGATCACCCGGGCCCGGGTCCCGGCGGCGGTCCGCGAGCGGGCCAGCGCACCGGGCACGGCCTCCGCCGCCAATCGGTCGAAGTGGCTGGTGACCACGTCCCACAGCGCCTGCACCAGGGCGGCCGCCGGTGCGTCGACGGGGGTGGCGTCGCCGTCCCGCACCAGCAGCAGTACGGCGCCCCGGAGGGTGGCGTGGCTGGTCACGGCAAGGACGGGCCGCTCGGCGCCGGCGAGAACGAGGGTGCCCTGCCACGGGCGGCCCGGCGTGCCCGAGGCGAGCAGCGGTGCCAGGTGGGCGGTGGACAGCCGGCCGGTGAGGTCCGTGTCGCCGTACGTCTTGAACGGGGAGTGGGCGCAGTGCGTGGAGAGTTCCGCGGCCGCCCGGTGCGGCACCACCTCGGCCAGGACGGCGGAGAGCCGGGGCAGGATCTCGCCCAGCGGCTGGCGGATCACCTCGTATGCGGCGGTCAGGGCGGGCACGGATCCGGTCAACTCCATGGGTCGCAGCGTAGTCAGGCGCGCCGGGGCCGGTGCTGGCCTTTCGGCCAGGCCGGACTGGCCCGATGGCCGGCGCCGCGCTGCTTGCCGGGGACGAAGCTGAAGCCGTCGATCCCTGGCCGTCGTTCGGTCCGTTGCCGGCCACACATCCCATCAGTCCCACATCCCATGCATTGAACGGGGAGACCTCCATGCGAGCAATCGTTTACAACGAATTCGGCGGGCCTGACGTGCTCAGCCTCGGGCACACCGACAAGCCGGTTCCCGGTCCGGGGGAAATACGCGTGAAGGTGGTGGCGGTCGGCGTCAATCCACTGGACTTCAAACGGCGTTACGGGTGGGTGGAGCAGTACTACCCGACGACGTTCCCCGCCGTGCCGGGGCTGGAGTTCGCCGGCGTGGTGGACGCGGTCGGCGACGGGGACGGTCCCGGCCGCGTCCCGGGCGAGCCTCTCGCCGTCGGCGACGAGGTGTTCGGCTTCACCAGCACCGGTGCCTACGCGGAGTACGCCCTCGCGGGCGACATCGCGCGCAAGCCCGCCGCACTGTCCTTCGAGGCCGCGGCGGCCCTCCCGGTGGCCGGCGAGACGGCGCAGCGGGTCCTCGACCTGCTCGGCCTGAAGGCGGGCGAGACCCTGCTGCTGCACGGTGCGGCGGGCGCCGTCGGCCAGGTCGCGGTGCAGCTCGCGGTGGCGTCGGGCGCCACGGTGGTGGGCACGGCGTCCCCGGCCAACCACGAATTCCTGCGTGCGCTGGGTGCGGTCCCGGTGGCGTACGGGGCGGGACTTGCCGACCGGGTCCGGGCGGCCGCCCCGCAGGGCGTCGACGCGGCCTTCGACGCGGCCGGCCGGGACGCACTGCCGGTCTCGATCGCACTGTGCGGCGGAGCGACCGAGCGCATCGTCACCATCGCCGACATGCAGGCGGCGGATCATGGGGTGGTGTTCTCCGCGGGCGGCACGCCCCCGGAGCAGGTCCGGGCGGGTCTGGCCGCGCACGCCCGCCTCGCCGTCGAGGGGCGGCTCGCCGTACCGGTCGTCGAGACCTTCGCGCTCTCCGACGCCGCCAAGGCCCAGGAGCTGAGCGAGGCGGGGCATGTACGCGGAAAGCTGATCATCAAGATCTGAGTCGGGCGCCCGCGCGGCGGGCTCCCCCATGATGGTGCGCCACAGACCGGCTGTCCGCGGCGCACGGACGGGTGAACGCCACGGCCGGTGAAGGAGGGGCGACTCCCTCACCGGTCATGCCCGTTCGAGGTCAGTGACGGCGCCCCCACGCCACGGTGTCGACGACGCGGTGGCGGTCGCTGCGCAGGATCGCCTGGTCCCCGTTGTTGTCCCAGACGTAGTTCCGGCGGTCCTGGTAGAGGTCCGTGCGGTTGTCGCGGCCGATGCCGGTGTGGACGCGGACCTGGCTGTGGCCGTTGAGTCGCAGCAACCGCACCACGCCAGGCGTGCACGCTCCGGCGCTCGACCTGCCGCCCACAACGCCCCCTACACGTATCCGTACCGGGAGGGATTCCCGGGGGCGCTCACCCTCCCTCAACTCAGCTTTCCATCAGGGAACTTGGACATCATCCGTTGCCTGGAGTCCCGGGAGCCTCTACGTTGAGCGCGCCTGAATTCGGCTCAACCCGCCGCTCGTGCGGCGGGCTTCGGGAGGAACCCCCCATGCACAGACGCGCCTCCAAGGACGCACCCAGACGCCTTTCCATACGTACCGCGGTGTCGGCCGGCCTCGCCGTCGTGACGCTGGCGGCGGTGGCCGCAGCCTCCACCGCGGCCACCGCCCAGGGCGCCACCCCGGCACCGTCCGCCGCCCCGCACGGGCAACGCACCCAGCAGGTCGAGTACTTCACCGATGCGGCCGGTCACCCCCGGCGCACCACTGTTCCGGCCTCGAAGCCGGTCTCCCCCTCCGACCGGGTCGCGATCGCCGGCGACGGCGACGTCACCTCGATCGTGCAGAACGGCCCGGTCGGCGCCAAGCTCGACGTGGTCTTCGTCGGTGACGGCTACACCGCCGCCCAGCAGGAGGACTTCCACGCGGACGTCCGCGCCAAGTGGGCCAAGATCTCCGCCGTCGAGCCCTACGCCTCGTACACCGGACTGTTCAACGTCTGGGCCGTCGACGCCGTCTCCAACGAGTCCGGCGTCTCCGGGGACCCGACGCGGGACGTGGTCCGCGACACCGCCCTCGACTCCGCGTTCTTCTGCGAGGACACCGAGCGGCTGCTGTGCGTCGACACCGGCAAGGTCGAGTCGTACGCCTCCAAGGCCCCGGCCGCCGACCTCGTCGTGGTGCTCGCCAACTCCACCAAATACGGCGGTGCGGGGTACAACGACATCTCCTCGCAGGTCGGTTACGACGGCATCGCCACCGCCTCCTCCGACAACGACCGGTCCGACCAGATCGCGGTGCACGAGACGGGTCATTCGCTCGGCAAGCTCGCCGACGAGTACGACTACGGCCAGTCCGGCACCTACTCGGGCCCCGAGCCCGCCGAGGCCAACCTCACCACCCTCTCCGCCGACCAGATGACCGCCCAGCGCCAGAAGTGGTACCGCTGGATGGGCCAGGAGTCGCCGGACGGCGGTGCGGTGGGCGCGTTCGAGGGCGGCGGCTATTACCCGTACGGGCTCAACCGCCCCACCGAGAACTCGATCATGCGGTCGCTCGGCCGGGAGTTCAACCTCCCCGGCCGGGAGGCGATGATCGCCGGGTTCTACCGCTACGCGAGCGTGCTGAGCAGCCCGGTGGCCACCGACCGCACGGTCCCGCGCAAGGCGCGTCTCCAGGTTCGCGTGCCCGCCTCCGCGCAGGTGAAGTGGTACGTCGACGGCCGCGAGCGCAAGGCCGCGCGCGGCAGGTCCACCGTCGTGGTGCGGGCTCTCGGCGTCCCGTCCGACGGCCGCACCCATAGGGTCACGGCCAGGGCCACCGACCGTACGGCGGCGGTGCGTGACCCGGCGCTGCGCAAGCAGTTGTCCGGTGCGCTGAGCTGGCGGGTGTCCCGCTAGGACGGATACGCCCCGGGGCGTATCCTCATCGCCCCGCCGGGGCGGCGCTCCTCCGCCGCCCCGGTGCCGGGCGGGGCCGGTGAACGCCCCGCCCGGCGCGCGCAGGTCAGCGCGGGGCCGCGAGGTCCTGGGTCCACCAGGGCCCGCCCGCTCCCTCGACGACCCCGATGCCGACCGACGTGAACTTGCAGTCGAGCAGGTTGTCGCGGTGCATGGCGTCGCCCATCCAGTCGTTCACCGCCGCGGCGGCGGTGCGCGGGCCTCGGTCGAGGTTCTCGCCCCAGCTGCTCCATTGGTACCCGGCAGCGGTGATCCGCTCGTCGGGGCCGGTACCGTCCGGGGTGTCGTGCTCGTAGTACTGGCGTGCCGCCATGTCGGCGGAGTGGCTCCGCGCCGCGCTGTGCAGTCGCGGGTCGATGCGCAGCGGCCCGCAGCCGGCCCGGGCCCGCCGGAGGTTGATGAGTGCGGTGGCCTGTTCTTCGAGGCTGGGCGGGGCGGGGGGCGGCGGGGCGGACCGCGTGGGGGACGGGGTGGCGGTGCGCGAGGGGGTCGGCGTCGGTGTGGGGCGTGGCGTCGGCGGGGGCGTGGCCACGGTACGTGCCGCCTTCGGCTCGGCCTTCCGTTCGTGTTTCCGTTCGGCCGGGGGCGTACCGGTGGACCACCACAGGGCCGCGGTGACGGCCACGGCGAGGGTGGCGGCACCCGTGACGGCGGTGCCCTTCTTCACCCGGCGCGGCCGGGGCAGCCGCTCCGGCAGCGGGTGTGCGCCGGACCCGCCGGATGCCTGGTGTGCAGGCACTGCTCCGGACGCATGGTGCGCGGGTGCCGTGCTCGTGGACGCCGTCGCGGCGGTGGGGGCCAGGGAGGTGGGCGGCGCGAGGTGCGAAGGCAGCGGCAGCAGGGCGAGGCCCGCCAGCAGTCCTTCGGCGGGCAGGAGGTCCGTCCAGTGTCCGGAGCAGGCCTCGCACCGGCGCGCGTGGCGGGCTATTCGTTTGCGCCAGAGGGCGCAGGGTTCGTTGTCCCAGGTAGCGGTCAACTGGGTCAGATCGGGGCATGGCGGATGCGCCGCGAGCGCACGCACCACCACGCGTCCTGCCTCCAGCTGCTCCTTCATCCGCTGCACCCGGACCGCCGCATGACGTGAGTCGATCCCGACGGCGGCGACCAGCTCCGGCCTGGTGATCTCCCCGGCGGCCTCCAGCCACCACAGGGACAGCAACGCCCGGTCCCCCTCGTCCAGCCACCGGGTGGCCGCGGCCACTTCGCGACGCTGGCCGGACAGTCCCAGTTTCAGGATGGTCAGGTCCACGAAGTCGGCGGAGCGGTCGGCCCCTTCCGGTGCCTGGTCCAGGCCGACGACGGGTGCCTTGCGGTCGGTGGTCCACCGTCGGCGCACCTGGTTCATGGCGATCGCCACCAGCCAGGAGCGGAAGGACGCCGGCTCCCGCAGGTCCGCCAGCGACTCCAGGACGCGCAGCATGGTCTCCTGCACCACGTCGTCGACGTCCGCATGGCCGTCGAGGGCGCGTCCCACGACGTTGTAGATCAGCGGCAGGTAGGAGGCGAGGAGCTCCTCCCGGGCATGTTCGTCCCCGGCCTTGGCGGCCTCGACGGCCGCCGTCCCGTTTTCCTGCTTCACGCCCATTCATCCCTGTTCATTCGTGCGTACTCGTAGCCCCCGCACTCAGGTGACCCCGCGGGCTCGTGGCGATAACAGAAAAACCTACGCGGATCCGGAGAGCGGCCGTGCCCCGGGCGACGCCCCCGGCGCAGCCCGGGCGCCGGCGGCCCTGCGCCACGTCGTGACATGGGCCCGTGGCGGGCGCCCGAGGAGCCGCCACAAAACTTTTTTCGAGGTTTCCGTTATCGGGGCCCGCCCCCGGGATCTCCCATGTGTCGGCCGCCACGGACCGCCGCACGGACCACGCACCACCGTGCGGCGCCGGCGGCCGGCACATCCCCGACCCCCACAGGAAACGGAACCATGAACAACGACCACCAGCCGCAGCCCGAGTTCCACGACGAGGCCCCGACGACGAGCAGCCGCCGGGCGAACGCATCCGGCGCGCACGGACGTTCCGGCCCGTCCGGCACCGGCGGCCGTTCGGGAGGCCGGCATGGACGCAGTGGCGGCCAGCACCGCGGCGGCAGCCACTCCCGGCGGAGGACCACCCTGCTGGCGGTGGCCTCCGTGCTCGTCGTGGGCGGGTCCTGTGTGGTGCTGATACGCCCCGACTCCGGAGCCGACCAGGCACTCGCGGCGGACGGGGCCGCGCCGGCCGCACCGGCCGCCACCACCCCCACGTCCCCGGCGCCGAAGGCCTCGCGCCCGTCCAAGAGCCCTGAGCCCTCGACCTCCCCGTCGGCATCGAAACGACACGCCAAGCGGCACGCGGCGCCCCGGCCGCACTCCTCCCGCACCGGCGGCAGCGCGGACACGGTCAAGAGCGCCGCGCCGCGCGCCGCCCGTCCCAAGTCCGGCACGGGGGCCGGCGCCCCGGCCGGTACGCAGGCGGCGACGGGCACCGCCGCGGCGTTCGCGCAGAAGGTCGTCGAGCTGGTCAACGCCCAGCGGGCCCAGCACGGTTGCGGTCCGCTCACCGTCGACCACCGGCTGCAGGCCGCGGCCCAGGCCCACTCGGACGACATGGCCGCCCGCAACTACTACGAGCACAACACCCCGGAGGGCGTCGACCCGGGCACCCGGATGACCAAAGCCGGTTTCCCGTGGGGCAGTTGGGCCGAGAACATCTTCAAGAGCCCCAAGGACCCGGCCACGGCGATGGACGGCTGGATGAAGAGCCCGGGCCATCGCGACAACATCCTCAACTGCTCCTACAAGTCGACCGGCGTGGGCGTCAATCTCAGCGCCAACGGCCCGTGGTGGACCCAGGACTTCGCCACCCACTCCTGACCGGGCCCGGACGCCCGGCGCCGCCCCGCCGCACTCCGGCGGGGCGGCGCCGGGCTCCGGCCGTCCGGTTCGCCCCCGGACCGCCACCACCCGTGCCACCGAGGGGTCAGCCGGCCACCGGGGCGAAGGTGCGGTCGAGGAAGCCGTCCAGACTTCGCCGGGCCGCGTCCCCGTGCGGACCGGCGAAGATCTCGGCGGCGTGGAGGGTGCCGGGCAGGACGGCGACCTCGGCCTCGGGGAAGCTGCGGGCCACCTCGCGCAGCCGCCCTTCGTCCGCGAGCGGATCGTCGGCCGTCCCCAGGAGCAGCAGTTCGCCGTCGTAGGACGCGCCGCTTCCGCTGGTGTAGCCCCCCAGTGAGGCCAGCGGGCTGATGCCGGCGACGCCGACGGGGCGGGCGGTGCGGTCGGTCAGCATGCCGAGCATGAGCGTGCCGCCCATACAACCGCCCACCCACGCCACGCTCGTGCTGCCACGGGAGCGCAGCAGTCGGGTGGCATCGGACACGGTACGGCGGCGGTCCGGGCCCCAGTCGAACGTGACGACGTGGTAGCCGCCGGCCGCGAGCCGTCTGGCCTCGGCCGCCCATTCGCAGGAGTCGCCCCAGGAGATGGGCGCGAAGACCACCCCGCGGGGGCCGCCGCCCACGGTGACCATTCGGCCGCGCCCCGAGGAGCCGGGCAGACGGTACGCGGTGGCGCCCGTGACGCCGCGGTAGCACGACGGCAGCCGGTCCGGCGCGGCGCTGAACTCTCGCATTCCGACGGTTCCTTCCTCGGCGGAGCGTCGCTTTTCCGCCACCTCGCCCCCTTGTGGGGCCCTGTCCACGGCGCGACCGGCGCAGGCAGTGGCGCCGGCCAGTGCCAGAACGAGGACCGCCGTCAGGGCCACCGCACGCTTCGACTCACGCTTGACCATGCGAGAAGCATAGAGAGAAAGCATTGGGAAAAGCTATATTGAAAGGTAGATGGAAAGCTTTTCACGGCCTCTGCATCCGGCGATCACACAGTCTCCCCAGGTCAGAACGGACCTGTCCGGACGGTGAGATATCTTTGAGCTGAGCTATTCGGTAGAGGGAAGGCGGTTCGCGGTGGAGCCTGACCACGTAGACGAGATCATCTCGGCATGGGGCCACGAGCTGCCCGAAATCGCCGGTCTCCCGCTGGAACTGGCCAAAAGGACTGCCCTGTTGGTTTCGGCCTTCGATGTCGCCGCCGGCGTCGAACTGGAGAAGCTGGGACTCACCCAGGCCGAGTACGGAGTGCTCGCCACCCTGCGACGGATCGGCGCTCCCTACCGCCTCAAGCCGACCGACCTCACCCACGCTCTCCTGCTGTCCTCCGGCGGCACCAGCAATGTCATCAAGCGCCTGGTGGCCGCCGGCTATGTCACCCGCGCGGCGGCCGAGGACGATGCGCGCAGCAGCTGGGTGCAGCTCACGCCGAGCGGGGTGGAGACCGCCGAGGCGGCGGTGCGCGCCACCACCGCCGTGCACGCCCGCCTCGTCGACCGCATCCCGGAACCCACCGCGAAGGCCCTCAGTGAGCAGCTGCGGATCGCGCTCGCCGCCATCGAGGAGGGCGTGCTGATCCGCCGCTGACGCGAGGGTGTCAGTGGGCCAGCCGGTCGCGCAGGTCCGCTGCCCGGGTCAGCAGCCGCGGCAGCCCGGCGTACTGCAGCTTCCCCTGTCGCTTGGCGATCCGCCCGGCGACCATCACGGTGTCGACATCGGCGCGGTCCATCGACGACACGACGGCCGCGGGAGCGTCGTACACCGGCGCCACTCCGGGCCGGTCGGTCCGCAGCACGATCAGGTCGGCCTGCTTGCCCGGGGTCAGCGAGCCGATGCGATCCGCCATCCCGAGCGCCTCGGCGCCGCCGAGGGTGGCGAACTCCAGGACCTCCCGCACCGTGAGCAAGGGTGCGTCCGGGCCCGCGAGGCCTTGCAGCGCCGCGAAGCGCCCGATCTGGAAAGCCGCCCGCATCTGCGTGAACATATCGTCGGGCGCGGCGACTTCGACGTCCACGCTGAGGCTGGGCCGCAGTCCGGCGGACACCGCCTCGGCGAACGGCGGCAGCCCATGGCCCATGGTCATCTCGATGGCGGGCGCGACCGACAGCGCCCCACCGCTGTCATGGATCAGCCGCAGCTCGCCGGCGTCCATCCCGGTGCCGTGGATGAAGACCGTCCCGGGCCGCAGGACGCCGAGGCGGCGCAGCCGGGAGACCGTACTGCCGCCCCGGATGTGCAGGGCGGTCGGCAGCTCCAGTTCACGCGCCAGGGCCCCGCCGCGACGGATGGTCTCGTCGCTGCCGGCCTCGGCGTTGAGCGCCATGGTCACCAGGCCGTCCTCGGCGTCCAGGCGGCGGGTGCGGACCCGGCGGGCGTCCGGTGCCGTGCCGTGTCCGTAGGCGAAGACGGTGCGCAGCCCGGAGTCGGTGAGCGCATCGAGCAGGGCGTCGGTGTGCTCCTCGGTCGGCTTGTCGACATTGGAGATGTCCTGGACGGTGGTCACCCCCGCGTCCAGCGCGCCCAGCGCACTCAGCAGGTTGCCCAGGTGGAGATCGTCGGCGATGAGCCGGGGTGCCAGGGTGTGCAGTACGGTCGCGAAATACTGGTCGAGGGTCTGGTCGGCGCCGCTGCCGCGCAGCGCCGCCTGCCACATGTGCCGGTGGGTGTCGACGAAGCCGGGGAGCACGAGGCACCCGTGGGCGTCGATGCGCTCGTCCACCCCCGAGGCGTCGATGCCGGGGCGTACGGCGGTGATCCGGCCGTCCTCCACCAGGATGTCGGCGGACGGCAGTTCGCCGAGGGCCGGGTCCATGGTGAGGACCCGGCCACCGGTGACGAGCGTACGAGCGAGGGTCATGCAGTGCCCCACCCCTGGGGCGGTGCCAGGCGGCCCATCTGGAGGTTCCAGTACTCGGTGTTGCGCCGGCAGCGGCCGTCGGCGGCGAAGAGCAGGATGTTGCTCTCCAGGAAGGTGACCCAGTGGTCGCCGTCGGGGTTGATCGCCGGGGCCTTCAGGGTGACCCAGAGTTCGACGGCCGCCCGGTTCCCGGTGACGACAGGGGTGCCGTGACGTCCGGTCATCTCGCTCTGACCTGCGGTGATGTCGCGCCAGTAGCGGCCGATGGCGTCGCGCCCGCGGAAGGTCTGCGCGGGGACGCCGGGCACCGCCTCGTAGACGGCGTCGGGGGTGAACAGCCGGACCGCGGCGGTGTCGTTCTTGGTCCGCCAGGCCTCCAGATAGGCGTCGGTCCAGCGGGAGACGTCGGCGACGGTGAGTCGTCCGGTCCGCTCGGCGGCGTGTGCGGCCGGTGCCGCTGCCGCCAGGGGCAGTGCGGCGAAGCCGGCCCGGAGCAGGGTGCGGCGATGGGTGCGGGGGTTCACGGGTGTTCGGTGCCCTTTCCGTGCGTACGGGATGGCGGACCGGCCGGCGCGAAGGCGGCCGGCGGCGGCGTCAGGCTGTGTCCTGCAGGCGGAGCGAGAATTCGATGCCGTCGCCCAGCGGGAGCTGCTGGGAGAGGTAGCCGTTGCCGGCGGTGCGGACGTGGTCGGTGAACTCGGGCGGCAGCATCGGCAGGTTGTCGGAGACGACCAGGGAGCCGGCCCGCAGGGCGGGTTCGAGCACCTTGAGGACCGGGAGATAGAGCTCCTTCCATCCGTCCAGCAGCACCAGGTCGACCGGGCCGGGAAGGGTGGCGAGCTGCTCGCGGGCCTCGCCGGTCCTGATCTCGGCGTAGGCGTCGAGCCCCGCGCGCTCCAGGTGGCCGCGGGCACGGTCGGCCTTGCCGGGGTGCAGCTCGGAGCCGATGATGCGGCCGCCGCCATTGTCGCGCAGCGCCGCGGCCGCATAGAGCGTCGAAGCGCCGAAGGAGGTGCCGAATTCCACCACGAGGGCAGGCCGCAGACTCCGTACGAGCTGGTACAGGAAGGTGCCGACCTCGGGGTGCACGGGCAGCGCGGCCTGGGCACACAGGTCGGCGGCCTCCTCGGCGGTGGGCGGCTGCGGCCAGTCGGCCGCGGTGGCGTAGGCGCGCTTCATCACGTCCGGATCGTTGTGCTCGGCGGTGCGGGCGATCTCGTCCAGGACGGTGGTCACCCGCGTGTCGTCGAGCCCGGTGGGGGTGGCGGTCATCGCTGGGCCCTCCCGTCCCGCACGGCGGCCAGCAGCGCGGGGTCGAGGTAGCTCTGGGCGTTGTAGATGGTCCGGTCGGTGTCGAGGATCTCGCGCCGGCCGTGCATCACCCGGGTGTTGTCGATCAACGCCAGGTCACCGTCCTGCCAGTCCAGTTCCTCGGTGAGTGCGGTGGTGAGCCGGCGGAATTCGGCGAGGAGCTCCTCGGGGATGTCGGTGCCGTCGGCGAAGGTGATGTGCGGGGCCTCGTAGTTGTACGAGGGACCGAAGATGCTGTTGGCCCAGGAGAGGCGGCTGCCGAAGAGCGTGGCGTGGGCGGCGCCGGTGCGGAAGGCGTAGTGGAGGGAGCCGTCGTCGTTCAGCTGGAGGGTGGTCGACACATTCCCGCCCACCAGCTCCTTCATATCGGCGAAGGTGATGTCGTCGAGCTTCTTACGGCCCTCGGTCTGGTGGCAGACGAAGGCCTTCCACTGGGGCTCCTCCACCCGGCGGCTGTACATGATGTCCTTGACGCCGAAGACCGCGCGGGCGCTGTCGCTCGCCGCGTCCCAGACGCGGTAGCCGTCGCAGACGGTGGTCTGCGAGCCGCTGGCCGCGGCCTTCTCGCACAGGAACCAGGTGAGGTCGGGTCCGAAGGGGCTGTTGCCGTTCTCCAGGTGGAGGCCGACGGCGCCGGTGCCCGCATCCACCTTCTGCGCGACCTCACCGCCGTGGAAGGAGCGGGCCGGGTCGAGGGTGATCCGGCTGGAGTGCGCCTTCACGAACGAGGTGAACTCCTCCAGGTCGGTGCGGAAGCCGCGGAAGAGCAGGAAGCCGGCGTCGGCGAGCAGTCCGGTGACCCAGGCGGGGTCCATCGCACGGAGCGAGCTGTCGCCGGCGGGTTGCACGAGCCGGCCGGTGGCGGTGCCGTAGGGCCGGACGTCAGCGGTCGTGGTCATGCGTCAGCTCCTTGGTGGTCGTACAGCGTTCCGTCGGACAGGGCGGTGCGGACGGCCGCCCGCATGGGCCTGCCGGTGACGGTGAAGAACCTGCGGTAGAGGCGCTCGTCGGCGACGGCGAGGTGCGGGACGGCGACCCGCTCGACCTCGGAGAGGTGCGCCTCGCCGAACTCCCGGAGGGCCTCCTCGGCCGCCGCGAGGTCGGTGGACCCGTCGACGAGGAAGAGCCCGTGGAGGACGGTGAGCCCGTCGCCGACCACCGCCACGGCGCGGACGAACGGAAGCCGGGCGTATTGCGCCTCGACCCACTCGGGGGCCACGTTGCGGCCCGCCGCGGTGATGATGACGTTCTTCTTGCGCCCGGTGATGCTGAGGAACCCCTCCGCGTCGACCTGGGCCAGGTCGCCGGTGCGGAGCCAGCCGTCGTCGGTGAGGACGAGGCTGGAGGGGTCGTCACGGGTGTAGCCGGCGAACAGCGAGGTGCTGTTGACCAGGAGTTCACCGTCGTCGGCGATCTTGACGCGGACGTGCGGCAGCGGGCGGCCCACGGTGCCCAGGCGGCGGGCGGCCGGGGTGTTCCAGCTGACCACGGAGCTGTTCTCGGACAGTCCGTACCCCTCGTGGACGGGAAGGCCGTGCTCCTCCAGGCGACGCAGCAGCTCGGGGTGCACGGGCGCACCGCCGCAGCAGATGAGCGGCGCGTCGGGCGTCCCGAACAGGTCCGCCGCCACCGCCCGTCCGCGGTCCGCGGCCTCGTCGGCGGCGGTGGCGAAGGCGTCGACGAGCGCGGGTGTGGCGACCATCGCGGTCGGGCGGGACGCCGCCACATACGGCAGGGCGTCGGCGGCGGCCGCCGCCGCGGTGCCGACCAGCGCCTTGCCCGGGGGCATCAGGACGAGCGTCCCGCCGTCGAGCAGGACCATGTAGAGGCCGGTGACCTGCTCGATGAGCAGGCTGAACGGGACGAGCGAGAGATAGCGGGTGAAGGCCCCGCGGGGCATCACCGACCGCAGCGATCCCAGCAGTTCGTTCAGCGCCGCCGCCCGGATCCGCACGCCCTTGGGCCGCGAGGTCGTACCGGAGGTGTGGATGACCTTGCACTCCCAGTCCGTCCCGGCGTCGGCCGGCCGCAGTACCAACGGCGCGGGCGGGACGGGCTCGTCCGCGGACAGCGGCAGCACCGTGCAGTCCGGGCGCAGGACCCGGTCCCTCCCCCACTGCGTCAGCCGCTCCTGCCCGGCCGCGTCCGCCAGGCACAGGTCCGTCTCCTCCAGCAGACCGGCGGCCTGTTCGGCGGAGAAGGCGAGCGGGACCGGCACCTCGATGGCGCATGCGGCGATCAGCGCCAGGTCGGCGATGACGAATTCGGGGGTGTTGCCGCAGACCACGCCGATGCGCAGCGGCCGGCCGTCCCCCTGGCCGATCCGTTCGGCGAGGTCCGCGGCCCGGCGCGTGACCTCCTGGTAGCTGAGGGTCCGTGCCGGGACGCCGTCCTCCCCCAGCACCTCGATCAGCGGGCGCGCCGACTCGCCGAACCCGACCAGGCTCTCCCTAATGGCCCGCATGGCCGGCCACCTCCATGGCGCTGATGCTCAGTTGGAGGTCGGTGACGGAGTAGCGCCCGGTGGTGTCGGAGAACAGCCGGTCCAGGGCGTTCAGCGCGATGACGCCGACCTGCGGCTCATGGTCGTAGTACGAGCCCCAGCGCGCCGCCTCGTCGGGAGACAGCCGGCCGGGGTCGGCGGGCCCGAACGGCACGAAGCAGATGCCGGTACGGCCCAGCATCGTGATCAGGCTCCGGGTGACGGTGCACAGGATGTACTCCATGCCCAGGCACCAGGAGATGATCGGGGTGGCTCTGATCAGTTCGCGGCCGACCGAGGCGCGGCGGGTGGCCAGTGCCCCCACCTCCACCACCCGCCTGCGGTCCACCGTGACCCCGAGATGGGCCAGTGCCGCGTCCTCGATTCCGGTGTCGAGGTACCGCTCGGAGAACAGCTCCTGGTCCCGGCCGAAGGTGAGCCCCGCGCAGGCCAGTGGCGGGCAGGGCTCCGCCGCCCCGCCGCAGGCCGGCCGGGCGACGATGAACGAGTCGGGCCGGGGCGCCACTTCGGCGCCATATGCCTGGGCGTACACCTCACGAGCGAGGTCCGCGGCGTCCAGCCATGCGCTGGTCGCCCGGTGTGCCAGATCGATCTGCACGGTGCTCCCCCCTTCCCCGGCCGCCGGCTTTACTTGGTGCCGACGACCAGAGATACGGATGAGGGCAGTGCGATGCGCTCGACGGTCTTCAGGCCCGCCCCGGTGAGCCATCCGGAGATCTCCGGCAGGCTGTAGGTGCGGTCGCCGGAGCAGGCGTACATCGCGAGCGAGAACGCCGCGTTGTGCTCGTCGAGCTGCTCGCCGCGGACGTCTTCCAGCACCACGATCCGGCCGCCGGGCCGCAGCGCCTCGGCGGCCCGCGCGATCAGGTCCCGGTTCTCCTCGTCGGTGTGGTTGTGCACGATCTCGAAGAGGAAGACCACGTCGTATCCGGTGCCGAGGTCGCCACTGAGGAAGCTGCCGCGCTGCAGGCCGATCCGGTCGGCCAGCCCCGCCTCGGTGATCGCGGCGCCGGTGTCGGCGAGCGCCTCGGGCAGGTCGAGGATGGTCGCGGACAGCTCGGGGTGGCGCCGGCACATGGCCATCGAGTGCAGTCCGTGCGAACCTCCCAGGTCCAGGAGGCGCCGCGCTCCTTCGGGCAGCGGGACGGCGTCGACGATGGCCTCCACGGTCAGCCGCGACTTGACCCGCATGTACGCGGAGAAGTCCCGCCCGGCCTCGGGGTTGTCGGCCCAGCGCTCCCACAGCGACTGGGCCGGCTTGCCGTCCCGTACGGCCTGCGGCAGTTCCCACATGACATTGGTGAGTTCGTACGCCCACAGCAGCGCGGGGGTGAAGTCGTATTCGGCGTTCTTGCCCAGCCAGCGTTCGGCGAGCGGACCGTTGCGGTAGCGCCCGTCCTCCAGGGTGAGCCAGCCCAGCACCGCGGCGACGTCGGCCACCGCGCGGGTGCCGTCGGTGCCGGCCCCGATCGCCGTGGCCAGCTCGTCGAGGGTCTTGGGGCCGTCCTGCTCCAGGGTGGCGAAGATGCCGAGCTTGGCGGCGGAGGTGAGGGCCGCGTAGCGGATGGTGGAACCGATCACCTCGTCGATCGGGTTGCCCGCCAGCTCGGCGTCGGTGGTGGTCTTGAACATGGCTGATCTCCTCGGGATGGCAGGTGACAACGGCTGCGCGGGCGGCACGCGGCCGGGGCATGCCGTGCCCGCGGGGGCACGGTGAAGGTGATGGGACTGCCGAACGGGGACGAGCTTCAGCCGGCCGGGACCGGGGAGCGGATACGCACGAGGGCGATGCGGCTCCGGCCGCGCCACGAGGGCGAGGGAGGTGCTCCACGCCGTGACGGCCGTGGTGCGACACCCGAGGGGCGGGCCCACCGGGTCGTGTGCGGTTTCGTGTTCCGGTTCGCGTACCGGTGTGCCTTCCGGCCGCGACGCCCGGTGTCCGCGCCCCGGCCCGTGACGGCGTCGGCGGAACCGGCCGCCCGGGCCTCGCGGTTCACGGGGCGCCGGGCCACGCGCCCCCGCCGGCTTCGTGGAGAGGAGGCCGGTGCGGAGCCGGACGACGGTGTTCTCACGTCCTCGGCCGGTGGGGCGGTCAAGAAGGAACGGTTCGGTGGCGAGCCGGGTGGTCAGGTGTGACGGAGCAGTGCGGCGGGCCCTCACGGCCGCGCGGAATGCGCCGGATGCGGCCGGCCCCGGACGGGGAGTGCCCGGCGGGGCCCCTGAGACGACATCGGGATCCGCCGAGGGATCCACGACCGCCGCTCCGGCCGGAGTCGAGCGGCTGACGCCATAGTAGATTCCACTCGCCGGACCGGTCGCCGGGGAGTCGCCGTCGGTGCAGGCGAGCCGGGTGCGGGCCCGGGGGGCTCGACCCCGAGGATCCCGCAGCAGCAGGCGTTGCCACGAACGGAGTTGCGCGCACCGCCGACACCGACGGCCGCAGCGGGGCCGGACGCGACGCCCCCGCTGGTGCGGCGCGAGCCGCGGGGCCGGGTGCGTCAGCCGCCCCGCCACGGGCGTGACGGCGGAGCACTTCGCCGCGGGCCACTTCGGACCGCGCGTCCGCGGCCGGCGCCACGTGACATCGACGGCTGTTCATCGGGTCCCCCTCCCCGGTCGCAGCTGCCTCGCTACAAGCTGACGAAGGTCAGGCGGAGACCTCGTCGAACCCGACGGCCGCGCGGCCGGCCCGGTGCACATGGGCGGTCTCGGCGATCCGTCGGCCCAGCGCCTCCGCGGTCCGCAGGTCGCTGGCGCAAGGGGTGACATCGGGCCCCTCGTCGTTGTTCGACTGGGACATGGCGCCCAGCCAGCTGCCGAGCCGGTTGATGTCCTCGGGGCTCCCGGAGGAGGTGTTCCAGCCTCCGTACTCGGCGAGACCGACCCAGATCATGCCGTGCTGGGCGGCGAACAGCGCGATGTCGATCAGCGCGTTGAGCTTGTCCCCCGCCATGTTGCCGCTGTTGGTGAACCCGCCCGCGATCTTGTTCTTCCAGCGCATGTTGTCGCCCCAGACCTGGCTGGTGGCCTCGACGAACGCGCGGAACACGGCGCTGCTGCCGCCCATGTAGGTCGGCGTGCCGAAGATCAGGGCGTCGGACTCCTGCAGCACCTCCCACAGTTCGTCGTTCAGCTCGGCGAGGGAGACCAGGCGCACCTGAGTGTCGGGAACCTTCTCCGCGCCGGCCGCGACGGCCGCCGCCTGCTTTGCGGTGTGGCCGTATCCACTGTGGTACGCCACCGCAACCTTGATCTGCATGCTTCTCCCCCACCCGGGACCAATACGATGTTTAGCTTTCACTAAAGCTGTCCAGAAAGCTTTAGGTGCTGGTTACGCTATCCATGCCCGCGCTCTCAAGGCAAGCACCTCCGGACAACACCCTGAAAAGAACAGGTAAACCGGCAGGTCGGAATAGTTCACCCGGCCACCTCCACTTCTTCGGCCGAGCGAGCCGGACGCCCCGTCATCAGGACCGCCGTGACCGCGACTTCGCCCCAGGCGGCGAAAACGGACGTCGTGACACACTTCGCGATCAGGCGCACGGGGCTCGTCGATGAATACGACGGTTCGTCAAATAGATTTTGAGTCACGCCAGTTCATGCCCTCAAGACGGTCGGTGAGACGTGCGGCCCCGCGAGAGCGAAGACGGCAGCCCCCTCCCCACACTTCAATGTGACTCAGGTCACATAAGTGCGTGTCATACGGCGAAGCGGCCTTATCCGTATGCAGAGTGACGGGCCCACAAGGGGCCCGCCGCTACGGGGAAAGGACATCACGTGCGTAACAGGCGAATTCTCACCACTGCGCTCGCGGCCGCCGCACTCACGGTCATCGGCCTCGGAGGCGCCGCCCAGGCCCACGCCACCACCGGAGCCGAGGCCGCACCGGCCGCCTTCCACGCCCAGGCCAAGCCGATGGACGGCCCGCCCGGAACCGTGTGGACCGGCAAGAAGTTCTGGACGCTCGGCGGCTGCCAGGCCGCGGGCACCGACCTGGTCAGCAGCGGCAAGTGGGCCGACCCCTTCTGCGACGGCGGAGGTCTCCAGTGGGACCTGTGGGCCCGACCCCTCTAAACCGTCCGCCGCTTCCGGCAACTGACGGGTAGTCGCAGGCAGCAAGCCCGAACCGGGCGGTCCGTTCCCACGCCGATTCTCGGCGAGGGGGTGGGACGGCCGCCCGGTCGGTCACCGTGGGGAGACGGCCGGTCGGTCACGGGGGGCCGTCCGGTCGGCACTCACGGGGGGGCGGGAGGCCGGTCGGTCGCGGGGGAACGGCCGACTGGCCCGGGGGGACGGCCGCCCGGTCGGTCAGGGTGACGGCGGGGCGGCCGGGGGGCAGGACGGCAGGGAGCGTACGGTCACACGTCCGGGCCGCGGAAGGTCCCCACCGTCCTGCCCGTGAGCCGGCGCAGCAGGACGCGGAGGGTGTTGGCATGTTCGTAGCCCACCTTGCGGGCGATGGACTCCAAGGACAGTTCGGTGGTCCGCAGCAGATGTGACGCCTGCTCCACCCGGACGTCCTGCACAAAGCGCACCGGGGAGGTGCCCAGGGTCCGTTGCACCGTGCGCTGCAGGGTGCGCTCGCTGACGCCCAGCGCGTGGGCGGCCTCGCTGATGCTGATCGGCTGGTCGAGACGGGCGCGGACCCAGCGTTCGAAGGCCGATACCAGGGGGTCGCTCTGGGCGAGGGCGCTGGGGATGGTGTACGCCGACTGGGAGGGGCGCTCGTCGACCACCAGATAGCGGGCCACCAGATCCGCCAGCGCGGGGCTGCTCATCCGGACGACGGCGAGCGCCAGGTCGACATGACCGAAGGCGGCACCGGCCGTGGTGACCCCGTCCGAGGTGATCACCATGCGGGTCTGGTCGACCTCCACCGCGGGGTAGCGGGTGCGGAAGACCGGTGCCAGCCACCAACTCGTGGTCGCCCGCCGCCCGTCCAGCACGCCGGACTCCGCCAGCAGAAACGTGCCGGTACAGGCCGAGGCAACGGGGGTGTGGTTCTCCCGTGTGGTCGCCAGCAGCCGTCGCATCGGGGCGGACGCGGTGCCCGAGACATGTTCGACGAGGGAGTCGGGGCGCCGCTCGGCGAGTGCCGGCACCAGCAGCAGATCCGCCTCCGCCGCCGCGCTCACCGGAACGGTGCTCACGAGGTGTCCCGCCCCCGTGCGCACCCGGCGGCGGAACCCGATCGTGGTGACCTGCCAGGCGGGCGGCGGCTCCGGCAGTTCCTCGCGCATCGCGTTGGCACCGTCGAGCACGTCGAGGATCGCCGCGAGCCCGGAGTCGAAGACGCCGTCGTAGGCCAGCACTGCCACATCCATGTCGGAAACGCTATCAGGAGCGTCGTTTACGACACTGTCGTGCATACGCCGTCCCACCGTACGTTCGGTGTGTGCCCAGCTCAGGGCACACACCGACACGAGGAGTCACGCATATGAAGATCGGTCTGCTGGCACGCATCGAGGCGCAGCCGGAGTACGCCGAGCAGGTCGCGGCACTGCTGGGCGATGCGCTGGAACTCGCGCGGCAGGAGGAGCACACCGTCACTTGGTTCGCGTTCCGCGAGGACGCCACCACCTTCGGGGTCTTCGACACCTTCCGCGACGAGGAGGGCCGGACCGGCCATCTCCAGGGCCGGATCGCCGCGGCGCTGACAGAAGCGGCGGGGACCATGCTGCGCTCGGCGCCCGACATCCGTCCCGTGGATCTGCTGGCGGTCAAGCTGCCCTGAGGCGACAGCCGCCCAGGACACCGACCGCAGGAGAACGACACATGACACGGTCCACGGACATCCCGCACGGTGCCCGCGCGCGAGGCGATCTCGACCTGCGCGGTCATCGCGCTGCCGGATGTGGTGGACGGCGTGAGGATGAAGGCATGGAACGCACGACGGTCGTCAATCTCAAGGGCCACCGCGACGACCCCGAGTACGCCGACGTGGTCTATGTCGGGCGTGCGATGAACCGGGGCGGCTGGCATCTCGCGGCGTCGCCACTGGCCAGTCCGTTCCGTCCGGGCCGGGACGGGACGCGCGCGGAGATCCTGGCGAAGTACCGCGCGCATCTGCTGGAGCGCCCCGATCTGCTCGCGCTCCTGCCCGAGCTGCGCGGACGCCGGCTCGGCTGCTGGTGTCTCCCGGAGCCCTGCCACGCGCAGGTGATCGCCGAACTGGCCGACGCGGAGGAGTAAGGAGGTCGGCCGGCGGGTCGGAATCCGACAGGGAGGGGCCGGGCCCGAACGGGCCCGGCCCCTCCCTCTCCCCCCGGCAATGCGGCTTGAGCAGACCGGGCGGGTGCGCGTCGGGCAGACGTTCCGGTCCCCCCGGCAGGAGACGTTCCGGTCCGCCCCAGCAGATCCGCCGGATCAGAAGGAACCGGCCCTGGTCACATTCCTCGGGGCCCGGCGGCACCGGCGGGAATGTGTGCGAGAGCCGCACTCGATATGCGGTACCGGCCGTTCGGCACCTCGCCGACAGTGACGTGAACGGTGAGCGGACCCGCCCATTCGTATCCGCGCTCGGCGGCGTGCCGGGCCAGCACATCGGTCAGATGCCACCCCACCTGCCCACCGCGTGCGGCCAGTTCATCGTGCACCCCCTTCGCGAGCTCGACGGTGTAGTCATTCGGCACGAGGACGCGACTCTGGCTGCAGACGACCGCATGCTCGTCGCACTCCTCCCGCAGCGCGTCGAGCAGCTGGACCGGGTCGGTCCGGAAGACCTTGGCCAGCAGCGCGCTCTCGCATTCCTCCACCACACGTTCCCAACGCATCAGCCATCCCATGGAGATCGTCTGCCCTGGGGCAGGGGGCACATGCAGGGCGGAGTCCCGTAAAGGCGAGTTGCCGGCCGGTCGGCAACAGGAAAACCCTTGGCCCCCCTCGCCCGGACACCCACAATGAGCGGGTGCCGATCATGACTTTCCCGGAAGCCGATGTGCCGCCCGCGCTGCGTACGCAGGTGGCGGAGCTGCAGGACGAGGCCTGGCCCCCGGATGCCCCTGCGGCACCCGGCACGGTCACCCACGACCCGGCCCTGCAACCGGTGTCGATGCTGCTCGTCGACGGTGCCACGGTGCTGGCCGCCCTCGACATCCTCACCAAGCAGTTCGTGCACGGCGGCGAGCGCTATCGGGCCGCGGGGCTGAGCACGGTGGTGACCCGGGGCACGGCCCGCGGTCAGGGTCACGGTCGCCGTCTGGTGGCGGCGGCCCACGAAGCGATGGCAGCCATGGGCCTGGACCTCGGCCTGTTCACCTGCGACCGGCCGCTCCAGCCCTTCTACGAGAGCGCGGGCTGGCACCAGCTGCCCGGCGCGGTGCTCATCGGCGGTACGCCGTCGTCCCCGTTCCCCAGCGACCGCCCCGGCTTCGACAAGGTCACCATGGCCGACTTCTTCTCGCCCCGGGGCCGGCGGCATCGTGCCGCCTTTCCGCACTCCCGCATCGAGTTGTACCCGGGCGAGATCGACAAGCTGTGGTGACGAGGGCCCGCTCGGACGGCGACGGCGGCAGCGGCAGCATTGCCAACAGCGCAGTCAAATGTCCGGAATGAGGCGAAGACGCCCCTGGGTGGATTCCATGGTCGATTATTGATGCAGCAGACGTGCGCCCGACGGCGCCGGCCCCGTGCGGAGGATTCATGGTCAGTCATGGGGAGTTCCGCGAGATGACCGGTGACGCGCCGGGCTCCTGCCCGCGCCTTCCGCGCGCTCCCCGGAGGACTCAGCGGCCCGGGTGCCCCTTCTGCCTCATCGTCCTGGGCGGGGCGCCGGCCACCGTGCTGCGCGAGTGGCCGGAGACCATCGCCATCCGGCCCCGCCACGGCGGTGTCACCGACGGACATGTGCTGGTCATCCCGCGGGTGCATGTCGCCGATGTCGCCGAGGACCCGGAGGTGTCCGCGACCACGATGCTGCGCGCCGCCGAACTCGCGGGAGAGGCCGGCGACTGCAATGTGATCACCTCACGCGGTCCGTCGGCCACGCAGACCGTCCGTCACCTTCATCTCCACGTCGTCCCGCGCGCCGACGGCGACGGCCTGCTGCTGCCGTGGACCGTCGCCCGGCCCGCGGGAAGCTGACGCTCTCCCGCGTTCAGGCGAGGAAGATGACCGTCACGGTGTCGATGGCGACCAGGACTCCGTAGGAGAGCAGCATGGTCCCGGACAGTGCCACGGCACGCCACGGCACGGGGTCGCCGTACTGCTCGACGTCCATCGTGAACGGCATCACCGGTGGGGCCTGGCGGTCGGCGACCTTTTCGTAGAGGGTGCGGAACCTCCGCTCCTGACGGAGGTAGTAGCTGTCGAGCAGCCAGAAGCCCGCCGCCAGCGCCAGGGCGACCGCGGCCGTCTTCCAGCTCGGGCCGCGGGTGGCGACCGCAATGAAGGCACCGCTGACGGTCATGGCCCAACTCTTGACGAGGAAGGACGTATTGGCATGGCGGGCGATCACGGCCTGGAGGAACTCCAGGTGTTTCACTTCCTCCGGAGCGAAGCGCGGTGGCGCGGTCATCGCGCCGTTCCCCCTTCCGCATGCGGCGGGCTCTCCGGGGTGGTGGGACGGGACTCCTCGGAGGGTGCCGTCGCGGGCGCGCCGGGTGCCGGGTCGGCCTCGGATATCGGAGTGGTCGCGTCGGGTATTCCCGTCTGGCCGGATACGGGCGGGCGGTCGGGCACCCGGGCCTCGTCGGACGTGCGGGAGCCGTCGGGATGGGGAGCCGCATCGGGCGCCAGCCCCTCCCCGGCGGCCCGGGACTCGCCGGCCACCTGGGCCTTCCCGGGGACCTGGACCTCGCTGGGGGCCGGGGCCTCGCTGGGGGCCGGGGCTTCGCTGGGGCTCTGGGCCTCCCCGGGCTCCCCGGCTTCCCGCCCGCTGCCTGAGCCCCGATCACCACCGGATGCCTCCGCGTCGATCTGCTCTGCGGGTCGTTGCTGCCTGGGTGCCGCTCGGAACTGTCCGTTCAGGTCATCGGCGATGCCGTTGAGGCGGTCCTCCAGCGGTTCGGGGGCGTAGCGTTCCAAAACGGTGCAGGCGCGATCGAGGAGTTCGAGACGGGCCCGGGGCGGGGTGGGACGGGTGGGCGCCCGGTCGTCGGCGGTCGGGGCGGCGCCGTTGCGTACCGATGGGGGGTACGGCCAGGCGGGCATGGTGAGCGGAAAGTCGTAGCGGCCGGCCACGCCGGTGCGGGCGCGCTCCTCGACGATGCGGATGCATGCCTCTTCGAGCGTGCGGTGGGCGTCGCTCGCCGCCGCCTCGACGGTGGACTGCAGCCGCCACCAGGTCTCGGTGTGCCCCACCAGCCTGCGTCGTGCCTCCCTCAGCAGCTCCCGGCCGCGCTTCTCCGCGGCGACGACGGACCGTTCGGCCTCCCGGTCGCTGTCGGCGCAGGGGTTGTGGGCGAGCACCTTGACCACGATCGCGGCGGTGCTGAGCACCAGGGTGAGGATGACGACCGCGCTCTGGTCCGGTGCCAGGTCCACGTGCTCGCGCACCGCGTCGGCCGCGCGCATCCGGGCCCAGATGCCCACCATCGTGAGGATGGCCACGGTGAAGAGCACCGGGCCGGCCGCGTTCGGCCAGGGCAGTTCGCCGGCTTTGCGCCGCTCCGTATGCGGGCTCCTGGGCCAGACCGCCTCGCGCAGGGCGGCGAGCGGTCCGCGGCGGGTCCGCTCCAGTGTGCGGGCGGTCCGGGTGCGCCGCCGGAAGACGGATTCGGCCAGCAGGCTGCCCGCGGCAAGGAGGCAGACGGCGACGCCGAATCCGGGCAAGTACGCCAAATAGTAAGCGAGTTGGCCCGTGCCGAGTCCGAAGAACCGCTGCATCAGGGTGCCGATGAACATCGTGTCGAAGGCGACCCCGGCGACCAGGGTGGGCCACAGCAGACGCCGCCAGAGCACCGGACGGCGGCGCAGGCTTTCCGGTCCGTCGTCCGCGTGCCGGGCGTGCAGTTCCCCGACGTGCTCCTGGGCCCGCTGGGACGACCTGGCGACGGTGAACCGCTCGGCCGCTTCGATGGTGGTCCGCGCCTCCTGGAAGGTGCGGGCGACTTCGGTCGCCGCGCTGCCGAGCCCCGGCTGCGCCGCGGTCAGCACGGTGTTGGCGTCGGTGAAGGCCCGCATGAGGGCGGCCTGTTCCCGGTTGTCGGTCTGGTCCGCCGGCCGGGAGGACGGTCGCTTCTTGATGTCCAGTTCCACGAAGGCGGGGTCCTGGCCGGCGCAGTCGACCGCCGCCTGATAGCGCGCGGCCGGCCCTGTCCGGTGCTTTCCGTTGGTGGTGTTCATCGCTGCCCGCCACCCTCACTTTCTGATGATGTCGATGTCGACGCGCCGGTCGCACTGGAGCCGGTCCTCGGCCGTCATCCGGCCCGTCGCGGTGCGGGCCGGCTTCGCGCACCCCGTCGGCAGGCCCCGGCCGTATGCCGTCACCCGTGCCGCCCCGAGCCCGATCAGGACCTTCTTCACCGCGTTCGCCCGTGCCTGCGACAGCCGCTGGTTGTTGTCCGACCGGCCGCGCGGGTCGACGTAACCGGAGACGGTGACCCTGCTGCCGGGGGTGGTGCGGGCCCGGACCGCGACATCGTTGAGCAGCGGCAGTGCCTGGGGGCGGACGGTTGCGGAGCTGGTGTCGAAGAGGGCGGCCCCGGGGAGCTGGTACGTCTCGGGGCGGTCGTTGGCGTACTGGACCACCGGGTCCTGCGCCGGCTTCTTCCGCGGCGCGCGATGTCCGGCCGTGCCGATGGCCGTCCGGGCGACGGTGCAGGAGGTGCCCGGGGCAGCCCGGTCCGCGCCGCACAGCGTGCGCCACAGGGTGGTCAGCCAGGTGCGCTGGGCCGCCGTGGGGGCCGGCTGGTCGGCGGCCGGCTGGCCCAGACCGGCGAGCGTGAGGTCCACCCCGGTCAGGGACGGGGTCTCCTCGCGGGCGGCGCAGACCCGGGCGATGGCCCTGATCTCGCTCTTGTCGCGGAAGGCGGCCGCCCGGAGATCGGCGCAGCCCGTGGTGGAGAGCCCGTCGGTCAGGACGATCAGGCTGCGGGTGCCGGACGCCGCCTCCAGTGAGGAGGCTCCTGCCGCGAGGGCCGCGAGGACGTTGCTGCCGCCGCTCCGGGGGGCGGCACTCGCGGCCTCGCCGACGAGGTCGGTCAGGCAGCCGACCGCCTGCTGCTTCCGCTTCTCCCGGTTGATGGGGTTGTCGTTGTTCTTCGCCCAGTCGGCCGACCGGTCCTTGGCGATCCAGGTGATCTGCGCCGCGTCGCCGCTGAAACTGCCCACCGAGACCATGTCCTTGCGCGCGACCACCTTCGCGAGAAGGGAGCCGACGCTGTGGGCGTAGTCGCGTCCGGTGGTCCGGCCCCGTACGGAGGCGGAGTCGTCGACGAGGACCACCGTCCGGCCGGCGGTGTCCACGGGTTCCTTCATCCAGGCACAGGCGTCCAGGCGTGGGGAGTCGCCGCAGGCGCCGAGGAGACCGGCCATGACCGCCATTCCCAGGGCCGCGGCGAGCGGCGGGAGGGCGCGGCGGCGCCCGGGTGACCGGAGTGCTGCGGGGTCTGCGGGGTTCGCGGGAGGTATGGGCTGCACGGGATGTACGGACTGCAGCGGATTGACGGGGTTCACCGGGCTCACGGGGCCAGCTCCTCGACGTCGGCCGCGCTGTCCACCCACGAGAAGGGGCTCAGCCCCATCTGGCGGCAGAATTCGCTCAGCGCCTTGTCGTAGGCGTTGGCGTACTCGAACAGCCCCACCTGCTCGTGGTGCTTGGTCGCGGCCGTGAGGACGTTGGCGAGCGCCTCGGCCCCGTTGCGGCGGGTGTTCTTGAGCGCCTGCATGACCTTGAAGAAGTCCTCGTCGGCGAGGGCCGCGGCGAACGGCACCAACAGCCGCCGCTCGGCCGGGCCCAGGGTGCCGAGGAGCTCCAGTTCGCTCATCACCCGCAGCCAGCGCTCGGTGCGCGCCTGCACCTGCCCTGCCTTGAGCTCACCGAGGCTGTGCTCCTCGGTCAGTCGCAGTTCGGCGAGGTGGAAGGGCAGCACATGTTCGCGCAGGGCCGGGTCGATACGCATCCGCACCGACGCCCGGCAGCGGATCAGGCCCTTCTCGTCGTTGTAGCACCACCCGCCGCGCAGCTCCTTGTTGACGGCCTTCTCCGCGGCCACCGGATCGCCCGGATCGCAGGCCCGGGCGACGGCCCAGGCGCGGCGCAGCAGTTTGCACCGGGCCGCCTCCTCATGGAGCACCGCGCGCTCGCGCAGGGTGTCCAGCGTCATCTCCCGGCTGCTCCAGCGGAAGTGCGGGACGAGTTCAAAGGCGAACACGTCCCCGCGGGCCGCCACCGACAGCACCTCGTCGCCCGGCGGCAGTTCCACCGCCACCTCGGCCTGAGCCGCCTGGCCGGCAGTCGCGGGGCCGGCGGTGCCCTCGGCCTCGTCGACGGGCTCGGGACCGTCGGCGGTCTCCGCGTCGTTCCTGCCCGTTACCCGGCGCCACCAGTTGCGGAGCCTGGTGCGCAGTCCTTTGCGCTCTGTCATGGTCGTACTCCTCTTCGTGCGGGCGTCGGTCAGGACACGGAGCCGGTGGTGAGGCCGCCTCGGACCGGCTGGTGACGGAGCCGGCCGATGGTGAACGAGTCCGGGTGACGGCCGGCCCACATACCGAGGTAGAAGCCGGCACGCAGGGACAGCGGCCGGGAGCAGATGCGCGGTACGAGCAGCTCCAGGAAGGCGGCGAGTTCCTTGTCCGCGTCGCCCGCGAGCAGCCAGCGCCGCAGCAGGTCCCAGGCGCGTGTCGAGCTGTCCTTGCCCATCAGGGCATGACGCCACAGGCGCACCAGGGCATCGGCGCGGTCCTGGTCGGTCATGGCGGTGTCGGCCAGGACGGGCCGGTCGCGGCGGTCCGGTCCGGCGCCGTAGCGGCTGAGGATCAGCAGGGTGCGGATCGCGTGGCGGTTCAGATGGTCGTTGTCCGAGGTGATCCAGTGGTCCAGGGCGTCGGCGGTCGGCCCCGGGGCGCCGGCGAGGTAGAGCCAGGACATCGAGAAGGCCACCGAGCTGCTGAACGCCAGCTCCGGGCGGGTGCCGAGTTCCCGCAGCGCCCAGAGGGTGTCCGGGACGTCCTGCGCGCCGACCAGCGTTCCGTACGCCCGGGCCGCGCTGTCCTGGAGCTGCCACCGGGGGCTGCTCAGCCAGCTTCTGATCTGGCCCCGCACCCGGTGCACCAGCCGCGGATCGTGGGCCGCCATCTCCAGGGCCAGCGCGGCGGACTGCCGATAGGCCGCGGACTCCCCGGCCCAGTGCCGGATCAGGTCGCGGTAGACGCTGTCGAAGTCGTGGCTGAGCAGGATGCCCGCGATCTGCGCGGCTCGGACCCGGATGCGCTCCAGCGGGCCGGAGACCAGCGCCGTCAGCCACTCCCGCAACGGGTCGCGCAGACTGTCGTAGTCGTGCCACACGACCTCGATGACGGCGTGCATCAGCTCCTCGTCCACCAGCCTGGCGCGCCGGGGGTTGTCGTCGGCGCGGCCGCCGGGCGCGGCGTCCGCGGAGGCGCGCATCTCCTGCGGGATCAGCTGGTCCAGTTCCCGCTCGAAGACGTGGTTGGTGGGCGCCGGTTCACGGGTTTCGTAGCGGGGCAGGACGGTCGCACTGAGGACCTCGCCCGCCTCGAAGACGTCGGAGAGCGGATGGCCGTGGAAGAAGGCGTAGGCGATACGGAACGCCTGGCGGTGCGGATCGAGGACCGGGCCCTGTGAGGTCTCGGCGGGGACGTGCAGCAGTCGCTTCGCCAGGCGGCGCAGCCGGTCGCGCCACTGGTTGATGACCTCGCCGAGGCTGGTGTCCTCGGTGTGCACGCTCTGCGCCAGGACCTCCGCGAACTCCACGACGCTGCCCACGGACGGGGCCCCGTCGAGGGTGCGCTGCACCTGCGGCGACTCCAGCATCCGGGTGATGAACGCCGTGGTGTGCTCGTCGGTGCAGTCCTCCCGGGTGCAGACGCCCGGGTGCCCCGCCAGCAGTCGGCGCAAGTGCACCGCCAGGACGTCCCCGAGGAGGGGGCGCCGGTGCTCGAAGGCGTGGGGGCGCAGCCGGTCGGGGTCCACCGGTCCTGGTTCGCCGATGACCACGAGGAAGGCACCCTGTTTGCGGGCGAGATGGCCGAGGGTCTCCAGTGTCGACAGCTTCAGCGGCTGGTCGTCCAGGTCCACCAAGTAGCCGCCCGGGGTGAGGAGTTCGTCGGCACGCCGGCACAACGCCTGGAGGATGCCGGGGGCCTCGCTGTGCAGGATCCGTACGCTGTCGTCGGAGCAGCAGCCGGCGAGCAGGGTCAGCGCCGTGGACCGGCGGCCGCTTCCCGGCTGTCCGGCGAGTACCACGATGTGCTGTGCCGCGAGCCGGGCGGCCATCTGTGCCTGCTGGTCGACGTCCTGATGGGAGTCCAGTTGCTGGGCGATGGTGAGCGCGGAGACACTCAGCACCTGGATCTCGACGCCGGTGTCCGCGCCGATGGTCAGCTGCTCGGCGTAGAAGGCGGAGCCGCTGCCGTGGGCGACGGCACTGCGCTTGAGCTTGTTCAGGGCGTTCTGCTGCCGGGCCTGCTGGTAGCGGGTGAAGTCGCCGCCGTCGCCGGTTTCGCGCCGGCGGGAAGCCCGGCCGGTGTCCTGGGCCGACGGGCGGTTGTCACCGCTCCTGTCCGCTGCCACCGGCTCGTTCGCCGGACCCGCGGCGACGGCTTCGGGGTGGGCCGCGCCGGTCTCCCCCGGTTCGGGCGCGCTCTGCGCCGGTTCGTCCGGGGTCGCGGACGAGAGGTCCTCACCCGGTACGTCCTCCGGGGCGGCGCTCTGCGCGTCGGGCTGTTCGGTGTCGCTCACCGCTGCCCTCCGCTCTTCGCGTCCCGGTTCTCGTTGTAGGTGGCGGGGCCGCTGCCGTAGCTGACGGCGCTGCGCTTGTGGACGGCGTCCCCGCCCGCGCGCAGCCCGCCACTTCCCGGGAGCCCCTCGCCGTCGGTCGGGGACGGCTGCCGGGCCGTGCTGCTCACGGGTACGTGGTGGCGCAGTGCCTCGGTGATGACGGGGAGGTCGAGGTGCGCGTACGGCACTCGCAGATGCATGACCTGTCGTTCCGCCAACCCTGCGATGGTGTCGGGCAGTTGGCCCTTGGTGGGCAGCACGGCCGTGTCGATCAGCACCGGGACGACGGTCTTGCGCCACTCCAGCGCGCAGCGGATCTCGTCGTGGACGTAGTCGCCGGGTACGTCGATCCGGCGCCGGCCGTCGTCGTCGCGCAGAGTGAGCCAGTTCGGGCCGATGAGCACGAGGAGGACCCCGCAGCTTTCGAGCGCCCGCCACAGGTCGGGCGGAAAGTGTGCGCCGGCCGGAATGGCGCGGCGGTCCCGGAAGACGTTCTCCGGCCCGAATACGTCCTTCAATTCCTCGTCGAGCAGGACGGCTGCTTCGGCACCGTCGCCGGTCCGGTAGTTGATGAAAACGCCGGCCATGTTGTTCTGCCTTTCCTCGGGTGACAGCGGTGGATTACGGCAGCGGTGTGCTGCACGGGCCACTCGGGCTGTCGCTGGGCGCAGGGGGATGAAGCCGAGATTCACAGGGGTTTCGGGCGCGGTCAACGCGTTGCCCTCGGCCTTTTGGCCGGGCAACGGAACACCACGGATACGGCGGGGCGGCGCTCTTCGGCGGCCTTCTGCGGGGAGCGGGCCGGGGCGGGAAGTCAGGCCGGAGTTTCCGGCCCGGTCCGGTGGGTGTGCAGGCCGATCGCGATATGCGGAAGGGTCCGGCGAACGGTGGGATTCTTTGGCCAACGATTGAGTGCGCGGCTCAGCCGCAGAAGATCGGCACGGATCGTGGCCGAGTCGATGAGGGCCACATGGGAGGCGACCAATTCCGCGATCGCACAGGCCTGTTCGATGTCGCCGACGTTCGCCAGTGCAAGCGCGAGCCGGGCGCCATATCGGGCCCTGGCCCGTCGGGATTCCGGCGGAATGGCGTCCAGACCGTCCCCGAGCAGGGTGACCGCCTCCGCCGGGGAACCGAGGTCGTGCATGCACCAGCCGGCGACGAACGCCGTCAGATCCGGCAGATGGATGCTGCCGAGGACCGGCTCCCCGCCGCCCGGGGGCGCCGCACCGGACGTCAGCTCCGCACCGCGGTCGAGAGCCCGGCGGCATGCGTCACGGTCGCCCACCAGGGCGTGCCCCTGTGCCTCGCGCTGCGCGGCGAGCCCGCGGATGCGTGCGCTGCGGGCCTGCTGTGCGGCTCGCCGGGCCAGTTGGACGGTGGCCACCGAATCGCCTGTGTACAGGGCGAGTTCCGCCCGGCGGACCAGGGCGTAGGCGGCCAGTTCGTCGTCCCCGCTGTCCGCGGCGAGCTGGACCGCCTGCTCGGTCCACCACAGTGACGCCGCGTCGCTGCCCGCCTCCTGCGCCATCCACCCGGTGTACTCGGCGAAGCGGGAGGCGAGCCGGAGGACGGTGTCCCGGTCGGCGGGCCGTGCCTGGTGTGCCATGCCGCGCAGGGCGCTGGTGGCCGCGATGCAGAGCTGGGCGACCACGGCCGGCCCGAAGAGCTGCCCCATCCGGCGGAACTCGTCGAAGACGGTGCGGAAGTACGGCAATGCCGCATTCGACTCCCCGCTTTCGAAGGGAGGGGGTGCGAGGGACCAACTCACCAAGGTGGAAGGCATGGCCCCGGCGCCGAGCGATGCCCGGTCGAATGCCACGAAGTCGCTCTCGCCGCCGGCGTGCATACGTAATGTCCAGGGCGTGGTGACATCCGCTTCGGCGAGGGGTGTCGCGACGGTGCTGCGCTCGGGCGCGGAAATCAGACCGCTGAGTTGCCCTCCGGCATTGAGGGCGCTGTCGCATAACTGGGCAAGATCGTGACTGGGCGCCTTCACACCGCGCTCGATCTTGCTCAAGTGGCCTTTGGAAAAGCAAATCAGGTGCGCCAGTTCTCCCAGCGACAGCCCCGCTTCGATCCTTCGTCGGCGTAACTCCGCACCGAACCACACAGGAATCCGCTGCACCCCGCTCGCCCCCCTCGTCGCTCGCGACCGGTGAGGGGAGTGTGCCACGCATCACAGTGACTCTCACATAGTCTTCACACATTGCTTGCTATCGGTTTCATCACGCTCCGCTTCCTGCGGGGTAAATCCGCTTCTCCGCAGGAAGGGGCCCTTACGCAACGGGCACTTCGCCGCGCTCCGCCGTTCCGTAAGCGTGAGGATCATGAATCCGATCCCGCGAACTCGGCGTGCTCCTCGCGCACACGGAACCCGGCGCACCGACGATCGAGGAAGCCCTCTGCCCGCGCACCGGAGAGCCCGCACCGCTCGCCCGGCGGCCGGTCGACGCCGCCGGCCCGCCGGCCCGCCGGCCCGCCGCCCGGTACGTCGCTCGCACTCCCGGCCCGCCCCGCCGGGGCCAACCAGGCCCCCTGATGGACACCGCCCCCTCTCACGGACAGTCAGCACGAAACAGGGCACGGAAGGCCCGTCACGACCCGAACTGAGGAGAACCCTCCAAAACCACCCGGCCAACACTGTGTCCGCCGAGACGATCATGGGGAGGTCCGGAGCCGCAGACTTGCGGGGCGGCACGCGCTCCGGTGGCGGCCGCTGCTCCTCCGCGACGAGACGAACCGAAGGACGTGCGTCATGAGCGAACGTGTCATCACCCCGCGCAGCCGCGGATTTCTCTTCCTCGACTCCCACCCGGCAGGCTGCGAGCGCCTGGTGCAGGACATGTGGCAGGCCGCCCCCTCGCCCACCCATGTCCCGGACGACGCTCCGGTGGCGCTGATCGTCGGCTCCTCGGCCGGCTACGGACTGGCCGCGACGATCGCCGGCCTCGCCCGGACGGGCATCCGTGGCATCGGCGTCTGCTTCGAGAAGGCCCCCACCGAGCGGCGCACCGCCACGGCCGGCTGGTACCGGACCGCCGCCACCGCCGAGCTCGCCCGACGGCACGGCCACGAGATGGTGTTCCTCAACGGCGATGCGTTCTCCGACGAGATGAAGGACCAGGTCTCGGACGTCCTGCGGCGGCGCTTCGGCCGTCTGGACCACCTGATCTACTCGGTTGCCGCACCACGGCGCACCGACCCGGAGACCGGTGTCACCTATGCCTCGGTCCTCAAGCCCATCGGCGAGGCGTACCGCACCAAGACCCTCGTCTTCGACGGTACCGGGGCGCCGGAGGTCAAGGAGGTGGAGACGCCGCCGGCCGAGGACGACGACATCGAGCAGACGGTGGCGGTGATGGGCGGCGCGGACTGGGAGCGGTGGGTGGACCATCTCGCCGACCGCGGTCTGCTCGCCGAAGGATTCAGCACGGCCGCCCTGTCCTACATCGGCTCCCCTCTGACGGACGGGATCTACCGGCAGGGCACCATCGGCGCCGCCAAGACCGAGCTCGAAGCGACCGCCCGCGCGCTCGACGAGCGCCTGCACAAGCTGGTCGGCGGGCGCGCGGTGACCTCGGTCAACGGGGCCGCGGTCACCCAGTCCTCCACCGCCATCCCCGGTATCGCCCTCTACGTCGGCCTGCTGCGCGGTGCGCTCGGCGAGGGGATGGTGCCGCCGATCGCGCAGTTGGCGGACCTGTGGGACCAGCTGACCGGTGTCCGGGCACTCGAAACCGATGAGGACGGCCGGGTCCGTCTCGACGGCTGGGAACTCAACAGCGCGGTGCAGGCCGCGGTCACCGAAAGGTGGGAATCCGCCACCACCGAGACCATTACCCGTCTCGCCGACCTCGACTGGTTCCACGGCGAGGTCCAGCGCCTCTACGGTTTCGCAGTACCGGGCATCGACTACACGGCCCCGACCGCGACACAGGTTCCCTGGCCGGACGCCACTGTCTGATCCTCGGAACTCCACCGACCGGAATTCTTGTGAGGTTTTCCGAACGGCCGCCCCGCGCCTGCCGGCTGGAACGGCGACGTCGTCACGTAGACGAGTGAACGCGCTCTTCTCGCGGAAATCCCTTCACCACAAGGGCAGTATTCCGGAGGAATGACGGACGGGTCCGGAGCGCGGGGGCCGGGGAGGGCCGTTCACGGGCTTGCGCGGTGAAGGCGATTCCGCCGTCATGGAATCCTGCGGCAGAACGTGCGCTGCACGCCGGCCGGTCAAGAGGAGTCGCGGTCCTGACGGGGAATGATCGCGGTCACGGTTTTACCGGCCGACTCCCTCTTGATCTTCACGACGGTCGCGATACGGCAGACCATCGACCATCCAAAACCGCCGCCCTCGCCGGTGACGTCGGGGGTACGGGGGCGAGGAAGCACAGGGCTGGAGTCGTTCACGTCGACCACCACCGACTCCGGACCGGCCCTCAGCCGCAGCGTGCAGACCTTTCCGCCCGCGTGCCGGACCGCATTGGTCACCAGTTCGGAGACCACCAGGATCACTGCCTCCCTGGCATCCCTTTCCACCGCGGGTTCCAGTTGTTCCAGGAAGGCGGTGGCAAGGTGCCGGGCAGGTCCGACGGCTTCGGACCGACAGTCCAGTTGGAGTTCCAGCACCGGCGACGCCGTAACGGTGCGCGGAGCCTCGGCGGTGCTCATGATAAAGCTCACCTCATATCGCGTCGACTTACCTTCAGGCCGGAAAGCGTGCCCTCTTCCCGGGCCACCAACCACAATTCTTCGAGTTCCGGCGAAATGGTTGGTTCCGCCGCGACGGTGGAATAACCGGCCCCACACCCGTCTCGGTCGGACAAGGCCGAGCGGCGTGCTGTGGAACACCTCACGCCGCCTCGGCAGCCGGACGGAGAGCGCGGTCACCGCCATACCCCTAGGGCCTGCCACACACACCCGGCGCCGTAATGATCAGCGCGAGAAGCAGCCCGGCGGAAGCGGAACCACCGTCATCATCCTCCGGACAATCGCGTGCCCACATCCGACGCGAACAATCGGAAATTACGCCTGTTTGCTTTCCGGCCCCATGGGTAAGAGTCGATTCCTTCGCGGCGTGACACGACAATGGACGAAGGTCTTTCCGCACTGCCTGCCGGGCCCTGCGCAGGGCATCGCGCCAGGCCGGTCCTCACTCGACGATCAATTCCACCCCATACCAATAAACACGGACAAATAACCCATCTCCGTTAAACCTCACTACGCCGAAATACCCGAGCGCCTCGGTCATGCGACAGCCACTCGCGGCCGGCAGGCGACGGCCACTCCCGCTCGATCTCCGAGGACCGCCCTTCCCGTCCGTCCGGAACGAGCAGCGGGCCGATCCGGGCCCAGTCGCCCGCGCCGTGTGTGGTCACCGCGGACGGATGACCGGGCCGGGACCGCTGCGCCCGCGCCCTCACCAAGGACGACACCAGCCTCGCCGCGACGAAGACCGTCGCCGTGGCCGCCAGATACCCCAGTTCGAGCACCGCGGCATGGGTCGGGGCGACCCTCGCCGACCAGCCCGCCCCGCGCTGTACTCCCTCGAACACGACCCGGTTGACGCTCAGGAAGGCCACATGGGTGCCGATCGCCGCCCACAGCGGCGCGGCTCCCGGTGCCGTCCGTGCGGCCACCAGCGTGAGGCCGAAGACCGAGAGCAGCACCAGATAGGCGAGCGGATCCTGCCCCTCGGGGGTGAGCCCCATCGGCGCGGCCGACCCGCCCACCAGATGGGACACCCCGGCCTGCACCACGGTGGAGGCCGCCGGGACCAGCAGGAAGACCCCCGTCGCCCCCAGCGCGGAGACCACACCTCCGAAGCGGTCACGCAGGGAGACCCAGGCAAAGCCCCGCAGTGTCGCCTCCTCGGGCAGTGCCTCCAGCAGCACGGCCACCAAGGCGTTGCTCACCAGGAATGCGGCGAGGGCTGCCGGGTCCAGGCCGGACCAGCGGACCCACCCGAGCGCCGTGCCGGCCCCGAGCACGACGGCGGCACAGGAGGTGGTGACGGCCAGGCCGCGGAGGAAACCGAGCGACGCCGCGGAGCGGGGCCCGAGCCCCAGGGGAAGGACCCGTGTCGTCCGCAGGGCCCTCAAGCCCAGTACGGCGGGGACGGCCAGCGCGCTCACCAGTACGGCGGGCAGCAGCTGCCGCAGATAGCCGTCGACGCCGAGCGTCCGGGCGAGGGCCTCCCCCAGCGCATTCCCCGCTCCCAGGGCACATGCCATCACCGCGCCGCCGAGCAGCGCTCTCCCCCAGGCCCGCCCCGCGGACCCCCGAGTCGGCGTCGTGCCGTGCGTCGTAGTCATCGGCTCTCCCTTCGCGTTCTGCGGGAGGGGCGTCCGGGGGCGCCCGCCGGAAGCCTCCGTGCGCGGCGCACCGGGCCGGTGGGGCTCGTCGCCCCGACGCGGACACACCGGGCGGGCACCGGACCGCCGTACCCCGCAAGCTGTTCGAGAGCTACGTGTGCCCCTGGCACCGACGATGAAGCCGCGCCCCGGCGGGCCCGACACGAACGGCGCCGCAAACCCTCCTGCGGCATGACCTGCCGCGGCCGGGGACTACATCCCCCGACCCAGCCGCCGTACCCGAAGCGGCGGAGCCGGCCGCCCGGCACTGCCCGGAGCCGCCCCTACGGCGAGCCCGGTCTATCCGCCCGCGCCCGGCACCGCCACGGCCTGCTCCGCCCTGCGCTCCGCACGCGCACCCGCAAAGAGCCTCAAAGGTGCGTAGACCGCCACGGAAACGAGGAACGCGACGTAGTACGCGAGATCGGCACCGTGCAGCGCGGCCGCCACGGGGCCGACGAACAGGGTCGTGTCCATGAACGGCACGGCCGCCGCGAACGCGATGACGAACGCGAGGCAGGCGGGCCACCACGGCTGGGGGCGGACGAACTCGGCCTCGACGTCGATCGGCGCGCCCCGGCGGGCCTTGGCGCGCTGCCTCGCGTCGACGAGCACGATGCCCACGAAACCGGGGATCCAGTAGCCCACGAACAGCAGCAGGTTCTGGAAGCGCGTGGTGGTGTCCGCGGCGTGCATCCAGAGCACCAGCAGAAAGCCGAGCACGGCCGCTGCCGCCGCGGCGAGCGGCCGGGGAACCCGGATGCCGGCCGTCTGGAGCGCCAGCGAGCCGCTGTAGTCGTTCATGGCGTTGCTGCACACCGCCGCCGCCGCGATGGCCAGCAGGCCGAAGGCGCCGAGGACTCCGCCGCCCAGCAGGCCGTGCACCCCCGCGGCGGTCTGGTCGGTGAACAGCTCGGCTCCCCACAGCCCCAGTGCCTGCACCCAGGCGAAGGAGAGCACCATGCCGAGCACGGAGTACCAGAACATCCGGGGCCGGGACGTCGTACGGGGCAGGTAGCGGCTGAAGTCCGAGGCGTAGGGGGCCCACGAGATGGCCAAGCTGAGCGCGATGGTGCTGGTCAGGACGAAGGCGCCGAGACGATCGGCGCCGTGCGCGGAACTCGATACGGGAAGCGGCACCCCGGACAGCAGCTTGACGCTCAGGACCAGGAAGGCGGCGCCCAGCACGAAGGTCATGACCGTTTGGAGCTGATGGAGCGCCTCGTAGCCGAAGACGCCGACGGCCCCCTGGAGCAGCAGGACCACCAGCGCGCCCAGCCAGAACGGCCAGCCGAGCAGTTGGGCCAGCGCCTCGCCGCCGAAGAGGCCGATGAGCGCGTCCCAGGCGACGGAGGAGAGCCACTGCATGATGCCGGGTAGTGCCACACCGCGGCCGAAGGCCAGCCGCGACAGCGGCAGCTGGCCGGTCCCGGTCCGGCTGCCCCAGGTGCCGAGGTACGCGGCGGGCACCGCGCCGACGACCGTGCCGAGCACCATCGCCGCCAGGGCCGTCCAGAAGTCCAGCCCCAGCGAGACGCCCACCGTGCCGGAGAACACCCCGGTCATGGTGAGGTTGGGGGCGAACCACACGGTGAAAAGGCGGGCAGGCTTTCCGTAGCGGTTGTTTTCGGGCACCGGCTCGATACCGTGCCGCTCGACCGCCAGGTCACCGGTCCGGGCAGGCATCCGCCCTCGGAAGGCGGATTCTTCGATGATCATGACTCTCCAGGCTCAACAGATGCGCCGCCCTACGGTAGGCCGGACGCCCGGCCCGCCCGTCACGGCCCCCTGGCACGGCGCCGCCGGCCGCTGCGGCGCGGAGGCAGGGGCCGTCCCAGGGGCCGCCGGGTTCAGGGCCCTCTCATCCGGGAGGCCCGGGAGTCGTGAGCCCGGCCTCCCGGGTCAGCCCGCGGAGAACACCGACCGGCGATCTCGGCTCACGGATACGACACCACCGTCGACGGCACCGTCGAGGTACCCGACGTGGCCGCGCCGACGCCGTTGATCACGTGCTCGTACTGGCCCTTGCCGCCCAGGGAGGCCACGAGCAGATCGTGGAACTTCACGCCCGGCTTGTCCGGCGCCTCGAATCCGTGGTCCTGGCGGATGGTGGGATCCACGTTGTAGAAGCAGTAGCTGCCCAGGCCCCACCCTTCGTGTGTGGTCACCGCGTCCGCGATCTTGTACGCGGCGTACCCCTTGGTGCTGCCGTTCTGCACCGCGGCCTGATCGGGCGCGTCGTACGCCTTCTCGTTCTGGAAGAAGACCGTGCGGCCGCGCTCGCCGCGCCACTCCACGTCGTACTTGTTGAAGTGCTCGACGAAGAGCCCGGTCGCCAGGACGTCGTCGCCGTTGACGCGGACCCCGTAGTCGGCTCGGTTGGTCTCCCAGCCCACCCCGTCCCCGTGGTCGGCACGCCAGACCCAGGTGTGATCGACGATGGTGTGGTTGCTGTTGATCACCATGCTGGTGGTCGCCTTGCCGGCGCCCGCCCCGCCGATCCGGATGAAGACGTCCTGGACCGTGGTCGGATGGTCGGCGTGGCTTGCGGAGGCGCCCTCGGGGCCGACCTCCAGCAGCGTGGCGGAGTTGACCGGGCCGGCGTCGATCAGGAAACCGGCGAGCCGCACTCCGTCGACGTCGGCGACCTTCAGGGCCGTCACCCCGTTGTCCGGAACGAGGGTCGCGTACCCCAGCCCCAGGACCACCGTGTGCGCGCGCCGCACCTCGATCGCCCGGTCGAGGTGGTAGATCCCGGGTGTGAGAAGCAAGTGGAGCCCCTGCGCCAGCGCGGCGTTGAGGGTCGCCGCGTCGACGCCGGGCTTGGCCACATAGAACTGGCCGAGCGGCAGGGATGAGCCGCGTGGTGTGCCGTTGCCCCAGGTGGTGCCGCGGGCGTGGGTGCGCTTCTCGGGCAGGAAGACCCGGTAGTCGGCCCCGTCGAGGTAGAGGAAGGGCTTCTCACGGGAGACCGGGGTGGTGTCGAGCGTGGTGTACGGCGGGTCGGGGAAGCTCTGCGCGGGAGCTCCCTCGACCCCGGAGAACACCATGTTCCACACGGCATTGTTCCAGCCGCCCACCGAACTGTCCCGGGTGTACCACTGCTGCTGGGAGTACGGGCCCACCGCGCCGTCGATCCGGCTGTCGGCGATGTAGCCGCCGCTGGCCCAGCCGTAGCCGTCGGGGGACAGATTGAGTCCGCCCCTGACGTGCATCCGCCGGAACGGTGCCGCCTGGGCCACCGCCCACCGGTTGGTGCCGTTGACGGGACGGAGCGCGAGGTTCTCCGCCGAGCGCCAGAAGTTCTGCGTCGCATTGCCGTTGAACCAGCCCGCGTCGACGGTCACATCACCGTTGAAGGCGGTGTCGTCGGGCGACAGCCCCAGGCCGGCGATGGAGGTGTAGAAGCCGAGTTGGGCGTTCAGACCGTTGTAGGTGCCGGGCTTGAAGAGGAGTTGGTACCTCCCGCTTCCGAACTGGGCCGACTCCTGCCGGTGGAAGATCTCGTCGAGCCTGCCCTGGATATCGGGCGTGGCAGGGTCGAAGACCAGCACGTTGGGGCCGAGGTCGCCACCGCCCGGCAGCGCAGCGGCGGCAGGCGCCGCAAAGGCCCGGGAGGTGAGCGCCGGAAGGCCGGCCGCCGGGAGCACGGCTGCCATCGCGGCCAGGACTCCACGGCGTGAGAGCCTCGGCGTACGGGGCGCCGTGGCATCGGTGGGGGGTGTGGGCATAGCAGCTCTCCTGTTTCAGGAAGTGAACGAATGATGTTCATGGGAGCGCTCTCTTGCCCGATGCATGTTCATCACATGTGAACGGCGCGTCAAGACTTCTGTCGGGAATCCGGAAACTTGGTACCGACCAATCCTCAACTCATCGTTGCAATAGTCGAGTTGCTACCATTTCTTCCCTTCCCCGACGCTCCCTCAGCCTGCTCCGCGTTCAGTAAATGTCGATGGGCGCGGGGCGATCGCCGAGGGTGTAGTCGTCGCCCGCGGAGAGGGGCCCTCACCGTTTCGCCGGAAGCCGGGCCGGGCCGGAGCCACTGTCGCTCGATGGGCGGTGGACGACGTCAGCCCCTCAGCCCAAGGCCCGGTCCAGGTTGAATGCGGCGCTGATGAGCCCGAGATGGGTGAAGGCTTGGGGGAAGTTGCCGATCTGCTCGCCGGTGTGGCCGATTTCCTCGGCGTACAGCCCGAGGTGATTGCCGTAGGTGAGCATCTTCTCGAAGGCGAGCCGGGCCTCGTCCACCCGGCCGGCACGGGACAGCGCCTCCACGTACCAGAACGAGCAGATCGAGAAGGTGCCCTCCTCGCCTCCCACCCCGTCCGGGCTGCGGCGGGGGTCGTAGCGGTAGACCAGGGAGTCGGACACCAGCTCCTCGCCCAGCGCGTCCAGGGTGGAGAGCCACTTCGGGTCGGTGGGAGAGATGAACTTGGCCAGCGGCATCATCAGGACGGACGCGTCGAGGACATCGTCGCCCTCGTGCTGGACGAAGGCCTTGCGCCTGTCGGACCAGCCGCTCTGCATGATCCGCCGGTAGATCGCATCGCGGGCATGCGCCCACCGGGGCATATCCGCCGGCAGGCCCCGATGCGTGGCGATCCGCATCGCCCGCTCGATCGCCACCCAGCACATCAGCTGCGAGTACAGGAAGCGCTGGGGTTTGCCGCGGGTCTCCCAGATGCCTTCGTCCGGCTGGTCCCAGTTGTCGCAGACCCAGTCGACCAGGGTGCCGACGGTGGCCCAGTGGTCGCTGGACAGCGGCTCCCCCCATTTGTCGTAGAGGTAGAGGGAGTCGATGAGGGCCCCGTAGATGTCCAGTTGGAGCTGGTTGACGGCATCGTTGCCGGCCCGGACCGGCGACGAGCCCAAGTGCCCCTCCAAGTGGCGGAGTTCTTCCTCGGGGAGTTCGCTGCGGCCGTCGATGCCGTACATGATCTGGAGCGGTCCGTCGGAACCGTTGTGAAGGCCGAGGTTCTCGGACAGGAAGTGCACAAAGGCCTTGGCCTCGTCGGTGAAGCCCAGTCTGAGCAGTGCATAGATACAGAACGCGGAATCCCTCACCCACGCATAGCGGTAGTCCCAGTTGCGCTCGCCGCCGACCCGCTCGGGCAGGCTGGTGGTCGGGGCGGCCACGATGGCGCCGGTCGGAGCATAGGTGAGGAGCTTGAGGGTGAGCGCGGAGCGGTGCACCATCTCCCGCCAGCGCCCTCGGTAGCGCGAGTGCGACAGCCAGGTGCGCCAATACCGCACCGTGGCACCGAACAGGTCTTCCGCCTCCGCCACCGGGCAGGCCCGCGGCTCCACCCCGTCGCCGATCCGGTCGAGCGCGAAAACCGCGGACTCCCCCTCGCCCAGCATGAACGAGGAGGTGGCGTCCGGGCCGTCGATCTCGACCGGAACGCTGGAGGTCAGCGCCAGGGAGAGATCCGGGGAGGCGAACACGGTCTGGCCCTGCCGCATACTCACCGTGTGCGTGCTGCGCCCGTAGTCGAAGCGGGGCGCCACGCGGACGGTGAACGGCAGCGCCCCGCGTACGCACAGCACCCGCCGGATCAGCCGGTGGCGGTCCGCCTCGCCCGAGTCGTCGACGATCGGCATGAAGTCCTGGACCTCGCCGACGCCGTGGTCCGCGAAGAACCGCGTGATCAGGATGTTGGTGTCGGGAAAGTAGAACTGCTTCGTCCGGGCGGGTACGTCCGGGGCCAGCTCGAAGGCTCCGCCACGGTCGGCGTCCAGGATCGCCGCGAAGACGCTGGGTGCGTCGAAACGTGTGCAGCAGTACCAGTCGATGGTGCCGTTGGTGCCGACGAGCGCGGCCGTACGCATGTCCCCGATCAGACCGTGCTCGGCGATGGGGGTGTAGCGGAGCGCGTCCGCTTTGCCGGGGCGGAGGCTCACAGCGGCGGTCATACGACCTCCCCGGGACGGGGCTGCGGGAGCAGTGGATTCAGGTTACCTCCGCGTGATCGTGGGCGGCGAGTTGCTTCCGTGCGGCTCGGGCGGGAGGAGGAGGGCGGCGACGAGCGGCGCGCGCCTGGAGGCGACCCCCGACTCATCACCGTGAGTTACCAGCGTTGACGGCGGGTCGCGTACGTGCGCTGAAACTGCCGCGCACAGGCGTCCACGGCCACGCGGTCGGCGGCGCCACGGGCGGCGCGGAAGGCCGGGGAGTCGACCGCGTCCCGTTGCCCGTAAGGGTGTGGGGTGTCCGACACGGGGGTGCCCCTATGCCTTTGGCCAAGGGAGAACGAGGGTGCGTGCGGTCGGCGAGCCGGGCAGCATGGCGAGATGACCGACCTGCTGTGAGATGACGCGCGGTGCGCAGAAGGCTCCGTCGCAGCGCATCGCGAACAGGACGAAGGCCGGCGGCCCCATTGCGGAGCCACGAAGAAGGTGACGGGGGGAGGAGGGGACGGACGGGACTGCCGGATGCCGGCTATCTGCCATCCCCATCAACACCGGCTCAACTGCGCTAGGAAGAACGCATGAGTCTCCTCCCTGCCTGCGGCCCCGAAGGCCCCATCCGCACCGCAACGGCCGCCCCGCAAGACGCGCCCCCGGCCGCCGTTCGCGCCGTGCTCTTCGACTTCTCCGGCACGCTGTTCCAGATCAAGACGTATGAGGACAGGATCCAGGACGCCCTGGGGCGGCCGGTGGACAACGCGACGATGGACCGTCTGCTGAGCGGGCTGGAAGCGGGACTCTCCGATCCCGAGGTCATCCGGGCCCAACAAGCCCGGGACGTCTCCTCGGAGGCCCACCGGCATGCCTTCACCACGTGGTACGCCTCGGTGCCCGAACTCGCTCCCTGCGCCGAGGCGCTCTACGCACAACTGCAGGCTCCCGAGCAGTGGCTGCCCTATGCGGACGCCGCCGCCACCCTCGCCCGCCTCGCGCGCAGCGGGACGGCCCTGGGGGTGGTGAGCGATGTCGGCTGGGATCTGCGGGCCACCTTTGCCCACCACGGCCTCGACCGGTACTTCTCGGCCTGGGTGCACTCCTACGAACACCGCACGGAGAAGCCCGACCCACTGCTGTTCCGGCACGCCTGCCGCGAGCTGGGCGCGGATCCGTCGGAGACGCTGATGGTGGGTGATCATCCCGCCAAGGACGGCGGTGCGGTCGGGGCGGGCCTGCGAGCGTATGTGCTCCCCGCGGGAGCCGCGCCCGGTTCGCAGCGCGGGCTGGACGCGGTGCTGCGACTGGCCGGGCTGCCCTCGGCCTGAACACGTGGTGGAGGCCGGTGCATTGACGGCGCCCCACATCTGCGGGGCGCACCACCGGCCACCCGGGCGCGGCACCTCCCACCCACCAGTAGGAATTACGGCCCGGCCTCTCGCCCTGGACCTGCCCGCCGTAGGACGATGGCACGCCCGCCTCGTATGCGCCCCCGTCCCGTACGCCGTGCCCTGGGGAGGACCCGGATCATGAGCAGACCGATTGCTGCACGCGGCCGCTTCACCCTCCTGCTCACCACCCTGTTTCTCGGACTGTCGCTCGCTCTCCCGCCCGGATCCCTCGCCCTCGCACTCACGGCGGACAGCCCGGACGGGCCCGGGCACCTTGCCACGCCGGGGGCCACCTACTGGACCCCGCAGCGGATGAGGGCAGCGAAACCGGCCGTCGTCACCAGGAGTTCGGAAGCGCGGCGTCCGGCGGCGGGCACCACTCCGCCGAGCCACCCCTTCGACGGCCTCCCTCAGGTGGGGACCTTCTTCTGGACGGACGGCAGCAACACCGGCCGGTTCTGCGGCGGCACGGTCGTCCGCAGCCCGCATCACGACCTCGTGGTCAGCGCCGCACACTGTCTGCGCTCCCCCGACCCGAAGCGGCACCTGTCGTTCGTGCCGCAGTACCACGACGGGCTGAAGCCACACGGGATCTACCCCGTCGACCGCATCTACCTCGACCAGCGGTACTACGACCTCGGTACGGACGCGGGGGCACGCTGGGACTACGCGGTGGTGCGGCTCGGGGCGAGGGAGGACGGGGCCGAGGTGGAGGACGTGACGGGCGGCTTCGAGCTGCTCCCGTACCCGGGCTACGACCACCGGAAGGTACGGCTCATCGGCTACCCCGGCAACAGCGACACCGCCCACCCCAAGCCCCTGGACTGCACCTCGTCCACGCATCGCTACACCAGTACCGACCCGGCCGCCCCCGGCGACTTCCTGGAAATTGCCTGCGCGGGCTATATCGGCGGCACCTCCGGTGGTCCTTTCCTGGTACGGGACTTCACCGGTTACGCCCTGATCGGTGTCATCGGCGGCTATCACACAGGGGGCGACTTCCCGGACGTCTCCTACAGCTCATACTTCACGACCGACATGCTCGCGCTCTATCTGCACGCCGTCCGCGGCGATACACCTGCCACACCGCGCCCGGCTCCGCCGTCGAAGTGAGTCGCCCTTTCCCCTTCCGCCTTCCGTCCTCCTTCTCCCGCGCCATCGCTGATCGACATATCCGGGCATTGCCTTGGGTCCTGTTAATGTCAGCGATGCCTAATGGCTGGTCTCCCACCAGACCCGCAGTGGAAGGTGACGCCCGTTGGTGCCGTCGTTTCTCTTGTCCGTACTGAATCGCCTCTTCGGCAATGAATCGTGGCGCCGGCTTCACGCACAAGCGGCGTTCTGGGTCACCCTGGTCATGACCGCGGTGCTTCTCGGAGGTGCCGCGCTGGTCGTGGTCGCCGAATCCGGTGCGCCGCACGCCAATATCACGTCCTACCCGAGGGCTTTGTGGTGGTCGATCGAGACGGCCACCACAGTGGGTTACGGGGATTTCTATCCGGTCACGCTATGGGGCCGCATCATCGCTTCGTTTCTGATGCTCAGCGCCATTACGGCGTTCGGGGTCATCACGGCAGCCCTCGCCACCTGGTTCGTCGGCCGCGCGGAGCAGGACGTGATCCGCATGGGCAAGGCGGTGGGGAGCCATGCGCGCGAGGACGCGGAGGCCCTTCGTTCGGAGCTGCACACGCTGCACGAGCGCTTCGACCACGTGGAGAATCTGATCAGGGACAAGGGTTCGCACTCCCCCTCTTGACCGAGGGTGGCGGCTCTTGGCCTTGGAGGGTTGCGACCGTCGGCACAGCGCGATAGGGCCCGCGGCCAAGGAAGTGCCGTTCCTCGCCCGTCTAAGCTGGTGGCCGTGATCGATGCCGCTGACGTCCGCCGTATTGCCCTTTCCCTGCCCGAGACGGTGGAGAAGGTGGCCTGGGACATGCCCACCTTCCGGGTCGCCGGAAAGATGTTCATCACGATCCCCGACGACGAGACGTCGTTCGCCGTGCGATGCCCGATTCATGAGCGGCAAGAGCTGATTGCCGCGGAACCGGCGAAGTTCTGGGTGCCGCCGCACGAGGCCGGCTCCCATTGGGTGCGAGTGCGGCTGGCCGAGCTGGAGGACATGGACGAGCTGCGGGACATCCTCGTGGACTCGTGGAAACAGGCAGCTCCCCCGCGGCTCGTGGATGCGTTTCCCGGGCGGAGCGAGACGGAATGACACCGGACTGCCCGGAATGAGACGGAACACTATGCGTGATGTCCGTCCCCGGCGGAATCACTCGCCACGGTCCCGTCGAGGGACGCCGATCCGGAAAGAACAGCTCGGAGTCCTTACGCGTACAGCGGCTTTCCGTATCCCGACGGGCTGTCGCCGAGCCATCGCTGCCGGCTCCTGAGAAACGGGCCGTCAGCGAAGGCCGTCAGCGAAGGCTACATCTCAATGCCGGCGGCGCAGGTCGCTCCAGTCCAGCGCCTGGGACGCCGTCTGCTGGGAACGCTCGGCGGCCTCGCGGGCTTGGGCGAGGATGTCTCCGTGCTCCTCGACGAGCTCTTCATAGATGGGGGTGGGGCTGGCGGTGTGCGTGGAGGTACTCATGTCGGTGGTGTCCCATTCCCTTGTGATCCTGTGACTGCGGCTTGGTAGGTTCTCGCCGCCCTGGGAAGTAGGGAGCACCACAGTGGAATACTCGGTGCACCAAGGGAGGTTGTCCCCACTCGTCCGTCGCTCCCCCGCGCGGGCGCTGGACATCGTGTCATGCGCGCGCCAGGCACGCAAAGATCATCCCAGAGCCCGAGACCGTTGAAGAGGGAACGTCCGAAACGTGCTCCCGGCCCGGCGCCCGGAGACCGTCGGCCGACCCGCGGTTCGCGGCCCCGTCAGGCGTGAGCCGTCCCCGTCAGACGTGAGCCGTCCCCCGTCAGCCAGTGAACAGGCCGGGCCGTCTTCCAGCTCCGTAAGCACGAGCACAGGATGAGCCCCACCCCGACGTACGCACCCTCCTCCAAAAACACCGAGAAGCGTGAGGTACCGAAGCTCCTCGGCGAAGATGAGCTCATGCCGCACCGAAGAAGGCATCAGCTGGAGGGGATCTCATGACCAAGACGTTGTACATAAGGTTTCAGGGGACGACGCCCAGCCCGAAGGGCTACTTCCCCGGCATCTTCGTCCTCGCCAACGGCCTTGCGCGGCGGGGAATTTTGACCGACGAGCAGTATCGCTTCTGGCGCGCCGGAAACGACTGGTACGACGCGCATTACACCAACCCCTCGCACATCGATCCCACCATCTACGACCGCGGTATCCACCCGGGCGCGGTGGCGTGGTTCAAGGCTCACGCCGTGCATCTCATCGAGCGGGTGGACGGGTATATGGAGCTGCTGGCCGCCCACGACGTGGCCTGTGAACGGATCGAGTCCACGAACCCGGGAAAGATTATCTACGAGGATGACGAGCAGGTCGTCGTCGTACCGTGGGAGAAGGAAAGCCCTGAGGCAGCGAGGCCGTGACCCGGGACGATGGTCACACCTCGACGGACCGGTTACGTCCCCCGCCCCACCACGCACACACTCCCCCGGCCCGATCTCACCCAGCATTTTCTGCACTTTCCAGCATTTCGCATGTCGGCAACGAACGGAAAGGCCACGGATGTCGCGCTATCTCGAGAGGAAATTCCGGGCGGTCACCTCGTTCCAGCGGCGGATCGGCAACCCGATCCTCACTCGGCTGCCGCAACAGACTCTCCTGGAGACAACAGGACGGAAGTCCGGACTGCCCCGTCGGACGCCGATCGGCGGACGCCGCATCGGAAAGGAGTTCTGGTTCGTTTCCGAGTACGGCGACAAGTCACAGTACGTACGGAACATCCAGGCGCATTCCCGGGTCCGCGTCCGGATCAAAGGGCGGTGGCACGTCGGCACCGCACATCCGGTCCCGCAGGACGATGCCCGTGCGCGGCTCAGAACCCTGCCGCTGCTCAACAGTGCGGTGGTCCGAACCGTCGGGACGAACCTGCTGACGGTCCGGGTCGATCTCCTCGACTGAGGCGCCCGCCCCGCGGAAGGGGACAGCCCTGCCCGCGCCGGGGCGTCCCTCGCACAGGGCAACGCTGGTGAGAATGGCGACTGTTGGGCAGGATGCCGGGTGTGGCGAAGTCGCGGGGATGTGAAGCATGTGGTGCGCCGCTCCCGACGCCCTCAAAGGCCGCGAGCGGTGGCACGGCGCCGGGCGGCCGGCCCGCACGGTACTGCTCCGGCGCCTGTCGGCAACGCGCGTTCCGCCGGCGCGCCGAGCGTCGCGAACCGCCTCGTACGGAGCTGCCGGGTCGCGGACTGCCGCCGCCCGCGCTCGATGCGTTCGTGGGGCGCGAGCGGGAGCTGTCACGGCTGCGTACGCTGCTGAGATCGTCGCGGCTCCTGACGCTGACGGGTCCGGGCGGAGTGGGCAAGACACGTATGGCGCTGGAGCTGGCGGGCAGCGTCCGGGGCGCTCGCGCGGGGCGTGCCCACTGGGTGGCACTCGACTCGCTGCAGGACGGCGAGCTGCTGCCGCAGGCTCTTGCCGCCGCCCTCGGGGTGCGCGAGCGTGGCGGCCGGGCCGGCGTCGAGGCGTTGGTGCATGCGCTGGGCACCCGCTCGGTGCTGATCGTGCTGGACAACTGCGAGCATCTGGCCGACGCCTGCGCGCGGCTGGCCGCGACGCTGCTCGCCCGTTGCCCCCGGCTGCGGATTCTCGCCACCAGCCGGGAGACACTGCGCGTCCCCGGCGAGGTCGTCTTCCGGGTCGGTGAACTGTCGCTGTCACCGTCAGGCGAGGACCACCACACCGCTGAGCTGCTGGGATCGGAGGCCGTCAGGCTGTTCCTGGCACGGGCCAGGGCGAGTGACGCGGCGTTCGAACTCGGACCGGGCGAGGCCCGTACGGTGGCCGAGATCTGCCGGCGGCTGGACGGGCTGCCGCTGGCCATCGAACTGGCCGCCGGGAGGGCGGGCTCGCTGTCCCTGCCAGGCATTCTGCACGGGCTGGACGATCAGCTGTCCCTGCTGACCGACGGCCGGAGGACCGGACCGGGCCGGCATCGCGAGTTGGGGGCCGCGATCGACTGGAGTCACCGCCTGCTCGACCCGCTGGAGAGGGTGGTGTTCCGGCGGCTGTCGGTTCTCGGGGGCGGCTTCGACGCGCAGGGAGCCGCCGCGGTCTGCGCCGATGGAGAGAGGCCTCGGGACGGAGAGGGGCACCTGGGCGGAGGGGAGTACCTGGACGTAGAGGGGTCCCTGGACGGTGGGCATCTGGAGGGAGTCCGACAGCGGTACGGAGCTCCCCGGCAGGACGGCATCGGTCGCCCTGGCGACGCCGGCCACCCCACCGGGACCGCCGGACAGCGCGCCACCGCTCACAGCCCCGTGCGCCCCGAGCAGGTGTTACGCGTGGTCTGTGCGCTGGAGGCCAAATCGCTGGTCGTGAGGGTACGGGGGGACGAGCGGCGGGACGGGGCGCGGTTCCGGCAGTTGAGTGCCATCCGGGCCTACGGGAGGGAACGGCTGGCGGAGGCCGGGGAGTTGGACGACACCTGGCACCGGGCGCTCGGCTGGCTGGCCGGCCGGGCCGCGGGAGCCGTCGCGGCGGAGACGTTCCCCGACACCGTCGAGGCACCCCTTCGCCAGGAGCAGGAGAACCTCGCGGCGGCCGTCGCGCGCTGCGCCGCGCGCTCCGACGACCGGCACTTCCCGCTCGCGGTGGCGCTGGCCCGGCTGCAGTACCAGCAGGAGCAGCTGACGGCCGCGCGCACGCTGCTGTCGGGGGTGTGGGAGCAGGTGCCCGATCACGAGGACCGCGTCGCGGCGTTGGCGCTGGCCGCGCGGTCGGCCTGTCTGCAGGACGACCATGGCGCCGCCCTCGCCTTCGCTCAGGAGGCCGTCGCCGTCGGGCGCGCGGGACGACAGCCGGCCAGGCTGGCCAATGCCCTGGACGCGTTGGCGGCCGCCCGGCTGTACCGGGGCGAGTTCTCCGAGGCAGTAGCCGTATTCGCCGAGTGCCTCGACGTGGTCCGTACGCTCGGCCGTCCCCTCGACCTCGCGCTCTGCCGGCACCATCTGGCCTGGGCTCTGCTCCAGACGGGCGGCATCGCACAGGCCGACGCGCTGATGCACGAGTGCCTGCCGGAGCTGGAAGCGAGTGCGCCGCCGGGCCAGGTGACGGCCGCTCTGCACACCGCGGGGGCGATCCGGCTGGCGCAGGGCGAGGTGGATGCCGCCGAGCGGCGGTTCGCCGAGGTGCTGCTCAAGACGCCGCCCGGGGAGAGCTTCCATGCGCTCTACCCGCTCGAAGGGCTGGCCATCGTAGCGGCCGAGCGTGGCGAGGTGGAGCGGTCGCTGCGGCTGTACGCGGCGGCCTCCGCGATGCGTCGGCGGATCGACACGGAGCCGGAAGCACACTGGTGGGGGCAGGTGGAGGCCGCCGTGGCACGGGTCAAGGAGCGGGCTCATCCGTCCGGGGTCAGTGCGGCGATGGCGGCCGGTCGCCGGCTGCGGGGAGCGCGGTTGGTCACGTATGCGCTGCGTGGCACACCACTCGGTTCCACCGGACGTGACGGTGGTCAGGAAGCGCGCCCCGGTCAAGGCGACGTGATCGGTCAACCTCCGTTGACCGGACGCGAGTCGGCGGTCGCCGAGCTGGTCGCCGAGGGCATGACCAACCAGCAGATCGCCGCACATCTGGGACTCTCCAAGAGCACCGTGGCCAGCCATCTGGACCGGGTCAGGGACAAGTGGGGCGTCAGGTCCCGTACGCAGATCGCGGTCCGGTTCGCGGGACGGGCGGCGGGCCCCGATTCCGGTTCCTGAAGCGGCCGGGCTCTCGGCTGCCTGCTCACCAGGCCCCCCTTGTCCGATGCGCGGGTGGTTTCGTCACGCGCCCAACTCGCCCGTCATCCGACCGATGTGGAGGCCGGGACGACACCGGAGGCTGAGTGGCAGAGCGCACCCGACGGGACGGCCGTTCCCATAAGGACTCCAGGCACGACAGCCGCCGACCGTCAGTCGTCACCCCACTGCCGCAGGCCCCCGGCCGTCCCTCCCTGGCGGCCCGTCCCGTCGGGTGCCCCGTCCACGAGTTCCTTCCGGCAAGGAGATGCGATGCGGTACGCCGACGATATGAGCCCGGGGGCTGCGACCGGCCCCCTGCCCCCGGCACGGGCGGACGGCGAGCGGGGAAGTTCGCGGAGGTCGTTCATCAGGTCCACGTCCGCGGGCGTGACCTCGGTGGCCCTCGGGGCGAGCGTGGCTGCCTCGACCGGCCCCCCGGCCGAGGCGGCGGAGACGGCCCGGCCCGCGACGGCACGCCGCGCGGCCCTCCCGCTCGCCGTCACCCCGGCCTGCTCGGGCCAGGAGACTCCGGCGTCCATCGAGGGCCCGTTGTTCAAGCCCAACTCCCCCGCACGCGGCGATCTGATCACCCCGGCCATCCGCGGGGTGCGGCTCGACCTCAGCGGAGTCGTCTACGACACCTCCTGCACACCGCTTCCCGAAACGCTCATCGAGTTCTGGCAGTGCGATCAGAACGGCGACTACGACACCGCGGGATTCGCGCTCCGCGGCCACCAGTACACGGACAGCAGAGGCACCTACCTCCTCCGGACGATCATCCCCCGGGACTACTGGGGACGTTGGGGCCAGCGGGCACCGCATATCCACACCCAGGTGCAGGTGTCCGGCGGCCCCGTGCTCGTCACCCAGCTCTACTTCCCCGACGACACCCAGGCGTACGGCAGGGACTTCAGCGCCCTCAACGCCGCCGACCGGCTGCTCAACCGCGCCTGCACCATCGAGCTCGCCGGACCGGCGAACGGCCGCTACACCGGCACCTTCGACTTCGTGATCACCACCAAGGTCTAGCACGCGGGCGAGCCCCGCGACCGCCGCGCGTACAGGCCTGTCCCCCATCAGACAAGGAAGTCCCCCATGCCCTCCCCTCACTCCCTGCCCAGGAAGCGACGACCCGTCCGGGTCTCGCTGCTGGCAGTGCTTGCCGCCGCCACGGCCACCGGGGCCCTGGTCCTGACCGGCCTGGACGGTGAACCCGCCGCCTCCGCGGCCACCACCGGACACGCCTCTTCTTCCTCCCCTTCCCGCGCGGACCGGTGGCAGGCGACATCGGTACCCGTGGCGAAGGGCGATCTGACCGCGATCGCCGCTCTGAGCGACAAGCAGGCCTGGGCCGTGGGCTATCGGCTGAAGAGCGCCACCGCCCTGGAGGCCGTCGCACTGCGCTGGGACGGGACGTCCTGGGCCCAGGAGTCCACGCTGCCGGAGAACAGCTTTCCGCAGGCCCTGGCCGTCCGGTCGGGCGCCGATATCTGGACGGTGGGCAGCGCGTCGGCTCACTGGGACGGCACTCGATGGACCGCACACCAGCTGGACAAGGATCCGGGCGGCCGGGTCGTACCGGACGCCGTGACCACAACGTCCGACGGGAAGGCCTGGACGGTGGGCCGGGCGATGAACCGGTCGGTCAAGGACGGAGTCCCGGCCATCCAGTCGTGGGACGGCAAGAGCTGGCGCCGGCAGGCCCTGCCCGATGTCGGCAAGGGCGAACTCAGCAGCGTCACGGCCGTCGCTCCGGACGACATCTGGGCCGTCGGCGCCGCGTACGCCACCGACGCCACCTCACCGCAGACCGCGCTGCTGCTGCATTGGAACGGCGCCAGCTGGAAGCGCGTCACCGCGCCGGGCCCTCAGGAATCCCACAACTGGCTCGGCGGAGTCACCGCCTTCGCCGCCGACGACATCTGGGCGGTCGGCGGCAGTACGTCGGGCAGCACGGAACGTCCCCTCGCCGTGCACTGGAACGGCACGGCCTGGACGGCGGCAAAGACGCCGAACGTGGCGGACGGCCGGCTGCGTGCCGTCGGGAAAACGGGGACCGGCGAGCTGTGGGCCGTCGGAGGCAAGGGCGCCGCGCCCGTGGCCCTGCGGTGGAACGGGCAGGCCAACCGGTGGGACACGGCTTCCGCTCCGGACGTCGTCGTACGCGGCTTCACCACGGTGCCCAAGAGCGCCGACCTCTGGGCCGTCGGTATCGCCCCACAAGGAGATCTCATACCGGCGATCACCCGGCTGAAGGGCTGAAGGGCTGAACCGGCGGTCGCGGTTGGGGTGGACAGGGGCTTCCCGTCCACCCCGGCCTGCCTCGGAACCCCACCTTCCTGGGCTCCGTAACCGACCGCCGGCCAACCGAGCGCCGGACCGGACCGCCCCGCCTACGTGGGCCCGTTCGCCAGACGCCGGGCGGCCCGCTCCGTCGCCGCGAAGGCCCATCCCCGGATGATCGGGTGGGGCAGACTGCCGTCGCCGGCAAGTTCCGGCTGGAACAAGGTGGCGAGGAAGAACGGGTGGTCCGGCAGCTCGGCGATACGTGCGTCGCCCGCCTCGTCTACGCCACTGAAGCGCAGTCCGTGCGCACGCAGCACCTCCAGATAGGCCGGACTGGCGCCGTACGCACAGTGGTAGCGCTCGACGGTCCGCTCGGCCCCGAGCAGGCGCTCCGCCAAGGAGCCCGGCGCCACGTCGACCGCGCCTTCGTGCCCGACGAGCGAACAGGCCAACGGAACGATCAGCTTGTCCTCCGCCTCGGGCCGGTTCTCCGCATGGGCCACACCGTCGAGCCCGCACACCCCATGGGCGAACTCCAACAGCGCATGCTGAAATCCGGCACAGCTCCCCAGAAACGGAATCCCCTGCTCACGGGCGATACGAACGCCCTCCAGCGCCCCGTCCTCACTGCGGTACGGGCTCCCCGGCACCAACCAGACGGCGTCGAAGCCGTCGAGCGCAGCGGGGGACGCCACGTCCGGCGTCGGCACCCAGTAGGCGTCCAGAATCAGCTGATCGCGTTGTGCGAGCGCCGCGAAGAGACCGGGAATCCGGGTGTGGGAGCGGACGCTGCGCGAGCGGTCACCCACGAGGGCAACCCGGGCAGTCGGAAATTTCTGTGGTGCGGGCATGCGGACATCCTGACCCGGTGATCGAGTGCAGCACCAACGATGATTCATGACCCTTCCATCAGCGTTACTGATGGGCCACCGCCGGGCCGATCCGGGCGGACGGAGCGAGCGGAGCGGGTCCGGATGCCAACGCCCGTTGCCGTACGGCTCGTTGTCTGCCCGCTGTGTTATGCCATGCCCGTGACGCATAACAGGATCTGCCGCAGTCCCTACGACGCCGTGCTGTGCGACCTCGACAACGTGATCCGTTTCTACGACCTGACACGACTGGCAGAGCTGGAGCACGCTGCGGGGCTGCCGCCGGGCACGACCGCGGCGCTGGCCTACGGCCCGGAGATCGATCTGCCCCTGCTCCTCGGCAAGATCACGCAAGAGGCGTGGGTGGACGCCGTCGCGCTCGGCCTCGCCGACCGGGTGCCGGAGGGCACGGCGCGTGCACTGGGTGCGGCACTCGCCCGAGCTCCGTTCCGGGCCGACCCGGTGGTGGTGTCCCTGCTGCGCCGGGTGCGGGCGCGTCTGCCCCTGGTTCTGGTGACGAATGCGACCCTGGAGCTGGAGGACGACCTGTCGACGTTGGGGCTGGCGGATCTGGCCGACCATGTCGTCAGCAGTGCCCGGGTGGGGGTGGCGAAGCCGGACCGGGAGATCTACGAGATCGCCGCCGAGCGCGCGGGAGTCCCCGTACACCGCTGTCTCTTCGTCGACGACCAACTACAGAACATCGAGGCCGCGATGGCGCTCGGAATGACCGGCGTCCACTACCGCGGACCGGAGGACCTCCGCGAGGCGCTGGCCGTCGTCCTGGAAGCCTGAGCCCGTAACTCGACCCGGTCCTCCTGCCTGCACGGTCGCGCTCGCCGGCATCCCGGCGACTGGCATCTCGGCCGCCGACGTCCGGTCTGCCGTCGTCGCTGCCCCCGGTGTGCCGCGCCACCGGGGGCACCGGCAAGATCACACGCGACGGCGCAGGCGAGACCGACAGGACGTGAGCATGGATCCGCACCTTCTCCGTACGTTCGTGGCGGTGGTCGACCAGGGTTCGTTCTCCGAGGCGGCCCGTGAGCTCGGCTATACGCAGTCCGCGGTCTCCCAGCACATCGCCACGCTCGAAAGGGACGTCGGTGCCGTCCTGCTGCACCGTCGCCCGGTGGCCCCGACCGGCGTCGGCATCCGGCTGCTGGAGCACGCCCGGCCGCTGCTGCTCCGTTGGGACGCCGCCCGCGCGGACATGGCGCGGATGACCGCGGCGCCCGCCACCCGCATGGTCATCGGCGTGACACCGCTGGCCATGACAGCCCCGTTCGGCAGCACGCTCACCGACCTTCGCCTGACACGGCCCCACTTGGCGGTGACGATACGGGTCCTGGGCCGCGCGGCCCTCCTGCGCGACGTCGCGACAGCGGCCGTGGACCTCGGCCTGGTCGACGGGATGGCCGCCCCCACCGATCCGCTGCACCTGCCCGACGCCGGACCGCTCACCACGACGGCCCTGTCCGAACGACCACTCGCCGTGGCGCTGCCCGCCTCGCATCCCTTGGCCGGCCGGACCGGCCTCAGCCTGACCGACCTCGCCGACGCGCGGTGGATCGACGCACCCGACACCGCCATTCCGCTCGCGCACCTACGGGCCGTGAGCGGAACCGACGGCTACCGCCCCGCCCTCTGCTACGAGGGCTCCGATGTCCGCGGGCTCACCACGCTCATCGCCGCCGACCACGGGCTCGCCCTGCTCCCCCAACGGGCGCTGGACGATCAACCCGGCATCCATGCGGTCCCCTTGAACACACCACGCCTGGTCCACCGCACCGAAGCCCTGTACCAAGCGCTGCCGGACAGCCCGGCGGCCCTCCTGGCCTCCGCGCTCGCGGCGGACGCCTGACCGCGGACCGGACGAGGTGATCCGAAGATCAGCGACGCGCCGACGACGCGGGCCCACGGACCCCACGGAATCGACCCGTCCGACCGACTCCACCGACCTCAGTGCGCGATGCCGTCGATCAGCTCGCGCGCACCCTGCCGCAGCAGGGCGACGGCCACGGACGTGCCGAGCGTCTCCGGGGTGAGCGGACCGGCCCATTCGTGCGCGTTGAGCACCGTCTTGCCGTCCGGGGTGAACACACAGGCCCGCAGCGACAGTTCGCCGCGATGGTCGGTCTTGGCGTAGCCGGCGATCGGGCTGTTGCAGTGACCCTGCAGAACGTGCAGCAGCATGCGTTCGGCGGTGGTCTCCTGGAAGGTCCGGGGGTGGCCGAGACCGCTGACGGCATCGATGGTCTCGGTGTCGCCCTCGCGGCACTGGAGCGCCAGCACGCCCGCGCCGATGGGCGGGCACATCTCGTCCACCGACAGGATCTGGGTGATCACGTCGGTACGGCCGATGCGCTCCAGGCCGGAGACGGCCAGCAGCAGCGCATCCGCCTCACCGGCGGCGAGCTTCTCCATACGGCGGTTGGCGTTGCCGCGCATCGGCACACACTGCAGGTGCGGATGGGAGGCGGCGAGCTGTGCGACCCGGCGGACCGAGGAGGTGCCGATCCGGGTGCCGTCGGGAAGTTGGTCGAGGGTGAGTCCGCCCGGGTGAATCAGCGCGTCCCGGACGTCATCGCGTTCGAGGAAGGCGGCGAAGGTGGTGCCGGCCGGCAGCGGACGGTCCCCCGGGATGTCCTTGACGCAGTGCACCGCGAGGTCCGCCTCACCGGCCAGGAGGGCGGCGTCGACCTCCTTGGTGAACGCCCCCTTGCCCTCGACCTGGGAGAGCGCGCCCATCCAGCGGTCGCCGGTGGTCTTGACCGGGATGACCTCGGTGGCGATGCCGGGGTGGAGGGCGCCGAGTTCGGCGCGGACGCGCTCCACCTGGGCCAGGGCCATCGGCGAGTCGCGGGAGACGATACGGATCAGTTCAGGCGCGGACATGCGCCCACGATAGACCGTCAGATCCCTACCACGGCCACCAGCAGGGCCCGGGTCCGCCCGCGCTCCCCCATCGCTCAAGGTACGGTCCACGCATGTCCCGATCAACCGGAACCGAATCCCCGCAGTCCGCCGTCGCCGCGGACGATCTCGACCGTGCCGTACAGCTCGCGGTGGCCGTACTCCGCGCGGCGCCCCCGACGGCCTGGGACGGCAAGGCGGGCTCGCTGGAGTGGGACTGCTGGGAGACCGTCGAGCACCTCAGCGACGACCTGTTCGCCTACGCCGCCCAACTGGGCCCTCGTCGGCCGCCATTGGGGGGCAACGTGCCCTTCGTGTGGCAGAGCCGACGGCCCGGCGGCCCCCCGAACGCCGTGCACGCCGACCGTGCGGCGGGCCCTGCCGGGCTGCTGCAGGTGCTGGAGGCGAGCGGCGCCCTGCTGGTGGCCATGGTGCGGACGACGTCGCCGCGGGTGCGTGCCCATCATGTGTTCGGTGTGTCGGACCCCGAGGGCTTCGCCGCCATGGGCACCGTGGAGACGCTGGTGCACACCCATGACCTGGCGGAGGGGCTCCAGCTCTCCTGGAACCCGCCCGCCGACGTGTGCGCACGGGTGCTGGCACGGCTGTTCCCGGACGTCCCGGAGGACGCCGATCCCTGGCAGACCCTGCTGTGGGCCACCGGGCGCACCGAACTGCCGGGGCGCCCCCGCCGCACCACATGGCGCTGGTACGGCGGCGTTCAGGAGTAACTCCCGGGCGAGGGGCCGGTCCGGGCGATTGCGCCGGGCGGGTGAGCGGCGGCCGGCTGGCAACGGGCAGGTGAGCGGCAGGCGGATGTGCCGCGGACGTCGGCACGTTGCTGAGCCACGCCGCTGAGCCTCTTCCCCGTCGTCGTCGCGCTCAATGCCGCGTCCATGGGTGGCGCAGCCGGAGCCAGACGTCCCTGGCGCGCCGCCCCGCTTCCGTACGGCTCTGGGCCACCAGCTCCTGAGCCTGCTCCTCGCTCTCCACCATCGGGCCGGACCCACGCAGCGGCTTCCCGGCCGTTTCGTGCAGGAAGAAGGTGGCGATGAGCCCGATGACACCGGCGACCATGAGGTAGTAGGCGGGGACCAGGTCGTTGCCGGTCGCCTGCACCAGCGCGGAGGCGATGAGCGGTGTGGTGCCGCCGAAGAGCGAGACCGAGATGTTGAACGAGATCGACAGCGCGCCGTAGCGCAGCCGGGTCGGGAACAGCGCGGGCAGTGTCGAGGCGGACGTACCCGCGAAGCACACCAGCAGGAGCCCCAGGATCAGGCAGCCGAAGGCCGGCAGCAGGATGCCGCCGCCGCGGATGAGGAGCATCGCGGGCACGGCCAGGACGATCATGGCGGCGCTGCCCGCCATGAAGACGGGACGGCGGCCCCATCGGTCGGAGGTGCGGCCCACGGTGGTGATGCTGAGCACCACGACGATCATGGTGCCGAGGACGAGCAACTGGGCGGTGAGGGCGTTCTGACCGAGCGTCTCGGTCATGAAGGTCGGCAGGTACGAGGTCACCATGTAGTTGGTGACGTTGTAGAGCAGCACCAGCCCCATACAGATCAGCACGGCCTCCCAGTGCCGGGTGAAGATCTCCTTGAGCCGCCCCTTACCGGACTGGCGGGCCTCCTCCACCGGGTCCCCGCCGCCCGCGGCGACGGCCTCCTCCGCATCGTGGTGCGCCTGTTCGGCCTCACGCTGGAAGGCCGGCGTCTCCTCCAGCCGCAGCCGCATGTACAGGCCGATCAGGCCCAGCGGTCCGGCGACCAGGAACGGCAGCCGCCAGCCCCAGTCCACCAACCCGTCGTCACCGAGCACCGCCGTGAGCAGGGTCACCAGCCCGGAACCGAGCGAATAGCCGACGAAGGTGCCGAAGTCGAGCCAGCTGCCGAGGAATCCGCGGCGGGTGTCCGGTGCGTATTCGGCGATGTAGGTGGTGGCTCCCGCATACTCCCCGCCGGTGGAGAACCCCTGGACCAGACGGCAGATCAGCAGCAGGATCGGCGCGGCGAAGCCGATGGTGCTGTAGGTGGGCAGAAATCCGACGGCAAAGGTGCTGATCGCCATCATGATCATGGTGGCGGCGAGCACGCGTTTACGGCCGATACGGTCGCCGAGCGGACCGAATACCAGGCCACCGAGCGGCCGGACGAGAAATGCCGCGGCAAATGTGGCGAAGGCCGAGACCACCTGGGCCCCGGGCGAACTCGACGGAAAGAAGACCTTCCCCAAGGTGCCGGCCAGATAGGCGTAGACCCCGAAGTCGAACCACTCCATGGTGTTGCCCAGCGCCGCCGCCGACACCGCCTTGCGCACGGCGGGCCGGTCTGTGACCGTCACATCCTCGGTGCTCAGCGGCTGTTTGCGCCGGCGCAGCAGAATGCGGAGCATGCGGTCGGTGGCAGGAGTGCCCCCGCGGGCCGGCTTCCGGCCCCTCCGCGGTTTCGACGGTCTTTGGCGTCCAGCGCTCATTTCATCCCGTCAACAGGGCGGAATCGGGTGCCTCATGATTGCCGACCGGGCTCATCGTGAGCGCCCCTGATTTTTTCGACGGCTCATTATTTCCCCGCGCATTCCGTATCGGGAGAAGGCCGTGGCACCGCGTGTCGCACGGGCCGACCCCGTCCGCCCCGGTAACACCGCGGACGGTGCGGTGATGGCGAAGTGCGCGATCTCCGGCACGGCCGTGCGTGCTGGGCCGGCGACCGATATCGCGTGCCGGAAAGGTTGCGGGCCAGGGTCATCACCCCCGTTCACGGAGGACGGGCATTCATGCGGCTCGACCACTGCCACGCCGTCTGGAAGGGGCAGCTCCCCGTAACGCCGACGTGCTCTCCACCCAGGCCTGCCCGGCGGATCATCCGGGCCGGCCGAAGGCGGCTGCTCCGGTTGCGGAAATTCGGTGGACCGATCTGAGCGCACCATGCGACGGTCCCGGCATGCCGAGTCCGATCGAGTTGTCAGAATCCTCCGGGGCCACCACGTCGTTCGAGTCCTTCGACGGGACCGCCATCAGCTGTCGACGGATGGGCTCCGGGCCTCCGGTCGTCATGGTCCACGGTTCCGGAGGCGGGTTGCACTCCTGGCAGCCGGTGGCCGAACGACTCGCCGACCGGTTCGAGCTGTGGACACCGGCCCGCCGCGGGTACGCCCCGAGCGGTCCGGGCCGGTCGCCGAAGCGCTTCGCCGACGAGGTGGGAGATGTCAGAACGCTGATCGACAGGATCGGCCGCCCCGTACACCTGGTGGGCATGTCCTACGGCGCCACTGTCGCCCTGCACGCCGCGGCAGCCGGACTGCCGGTCCACTCCCTTGTGCTGTGGGAGCCGCCGCTCTACGCGGCGGGCGAGGAATTGGCGCCCGTCCTGGCCCGGTTCGAGGAACTGACCGCGCACGGTGACCGGCGGCAGGCCGACCGGCTCCTGGCAGAGAAGGTGGCCCGCGTCCCGGCCGCGCTGCTGGACCTCATGGACGCCGGGGAGCCGGCCGACGACGTGCCCGACGACGCGCCCGGCTGGTGCCGCGACCTCGAATCCATGGCCGCCGACACGGTGGACGTGGAGCGCTGGTCCGCCGTCACGATCCCGACGCTGCTGATGCGGGGAGCCGACACCTGGCAGCCGATGCCGGAAACCCTGGACCGGCTCGCGACCGTGCTGCCCCACGTCACCCACGTGCCATTCCCCGGCCAGATGCACTTCGCGCCGTCGGTGGTCCCCGAAGCCGTGGCGGCAGAGATCGCCCGCTTCCTGCCACGCTCCTGAAACCGTCCAGGAGCTGCTCCTCCGCCCGAAGCGGGACGAGGCGGGCGGATGCCCCAGGGGCCGGGTCAGGCCTGGGCAGACTGAGCACGTCACGGCTGAGCCACGGGCCGGAGCGAGACAACGGTGACACTGCCGGTGAAGGCGTAGGTGCAGCCTGGTCCTGGTCCTGGTCCTGTCCTGCCACAGGCTCGGCCTCCGCCCCGGCTCGGACCCCGCCCCCACGCCCCACCATGACAAAGCCCAGGCCGACGAGGTGCGGCCTGGGCTTGTCCTGCAGATCCTGTGTCGCTGTCCCATCGCCCCCGGGACGCTCAGGAGGAGGGCCCTCCTGAGCGTCCCGGACGGGCTCAGACGTGTCGGTACGAGGCGAGGTGCGCGAACACCACGATGTTGTCGACGTAGTCCCTGACCTTCCTGTCGTACGCACCCCCACAGGTGATCACGCGAAGCTGCGCGGTGGAGGCATCGGCGTAGACCCGGTCGTTGGGGAATCTCGCCTTGCTGAAGGTCTCGACGCTGTCGACCCTGAAGGTCGCGATGATGCCGTCTTCACGGGTGATGTTGATCGAGTTGCCGGGCTTGAGCGACTCGAGTTGCAGGAACACCGCCGGGCCGGTCTTGGTGTCCACGTGACCGGCGATGATCGCCGAGCCGCGTTCGCCCGGCGCCGCACCGTCCTTGTACCAGCCGACGAGGTTCTTGTCCCCCGCGGGCGGCGCGTTGAGCTGGCCGGTCGGGCCGATGGTCAGCTGGGTGAAGGGCGCGTCCACGGCGATCTGCGGGATCGTCACCCGCTTCGGGGCGGAACGCGACAGGGCCAGATCAGGAACTGACGGGTCGGCCGAGGTATGCGGCGCGACGGAGGACGCCACGGCGGGCTGGGACGGGGGCTTGGGGTCCGCAGACGTGTCCACGGAGTTGTAGACGAGGAGGGAGCCCAGCAGAAACGCTCCCGCAGACCACAGCAGGCCGCGGCCGACGGGGCGCGACGAGGAGGCGGTCCGGGAGGGGTTCGCATTCGGCTGGGGCGACTGCTGGGCGGTCATGTCCAGTGCCTTTCATGAACGGGGCGGCGAGAGGTGAGGGCCGGGGCAATGCCGTCGCCGCGGCCACCGTCCACGAGGAACGGTGGCCGCGACAGCGCAGCGGCCCCCGTATGGGGCAGCCGGATCAGGCCGCCGCAGCGCCCGAGGTGTTGCGACGACGCAGCATGTACGCACCAGCACCGAGACCACCGAGCATCAGCACGGAGCCGGCAGCCATACCGCCACCGGTCGCCAGGCCGCCACCGCCGGTGTGGATGCCACCGTGCGGCCTGCGGCGCTCGCCACCGCCGCCGTAGCCGCCACCGTCGTGGTCACGGTCGCCGTAGCCACCCTTGTCGCGGCCGCCGTAGCCGCCACCGTCGTGGTCGCGGTCGCCGTAGCCACCCTTGTCGTGGTCACGACCGCCGGAGCCACCCTTGTCGCGGTCACGGTCGCCACGCCCGTGCTTGTCGTGGTCGTCGCCGTAGCCGCTGCCCTGGTCCCAGTCGGCCACTACGATCTTGGCCATGGCGCCGCCGCCGGTGTGCACACCGCCGCTCGGCCTCCGGTCGTCGCGGCAGTTGTCACGGCCGTAGCCACCCCGGCCGTAGCCGTGGTCACGGTCGCCGTAGCCGCCACGGCCGTGGTCGCGACCGTTGTCACGCCCGTTGTCGCGACCGTCGCCACGGCCGTTGTCACGACCATCGCCACGCCCGTTGTCGCGACCGTCGCCACGGCCGTTGTCACGACCATCGCCACGTCCGTTGTCGCGGCCGTTGCCACGACCGTGGTCACGGTCGCCGTACCCGCCACGGCCGTGGTCGCGGCAGTTGTCGCGGCCGTTGCCGCGACCGTGGTCGCGGTCGCCGTACCCGCCACGGCCGTGGTCGCGGTCGCCGTTGCCGTTCCTGTCGTGGTCGTTGTTGCTGGCGGAAGAAGCGCTGTCCGAGGCAATGTCCGCCGTGATCATGGCGTTCGCAGCGGGAGCGGAGATTGCAAGCACCGCCGTAATGGCGGCTGAGGCGAACAGGGTGCGAGCAGTGCGCATGGGGACATGTTCCTTTCGGCGCTGCTGCGAAGGCTGACTCTTTGTCGGCTCATCGGATCGCAGTGGCGACGTGATCACCGTCAGCCGAATCGCGACCTCGCACCACCGGAGAATGTCGCATTCGAGGGACGCCGTGGGCTCTTCGGGTGGCCGAAGGCAGTGGATTCACCCGTTGGATGGCGCGCGTCGTCGGCGTGTCGCGCAACGGGTGGGCTAGAGGCGCTTTCGCGGCCCTCCACGGGGCCCCGCGATCCGGTCCGGAACGAGCGCGGCGAGCCGGAGTGCACCGCGACACGCCGAGAGCCACGCCGACTGCGACGGCCACGGTGACCCGCCGACACGACGGCGCCCTGCGAAGGGTGTTCGAGGGCAAACCCGGCACAGCCGGTACGGGGCGAGGCCGAAGAGTCCATCCGGGCTGGGGCACCTTCGCCGATGAACGAGCGGCTCGGCGCGGCCCTGCGCGCTCGCGGCCCTGCCGGAATCAGTCACTCCGTACGGTCGGCCGGAGATTTCCCAACGGGCTTACTTCAGAGCGTCGTTGGGCGGAATACGTCGGCAGGAAACGCGGCCAGGTTCTGATACGCAGGACGAACGAGCCGATTGTGGTGGCGCAAGGCTCCGGGTACGACTTCAGCCGACCTGGCGCGCGTCAGGGCCTCAAATGAATTGCCAGAAACGCTGGTTGACGCCCACTCCCGTTACCGTCCGAACGTCGGTACAGACGGCAACCCTCGCCACGCGTCGAGCAACGGATCGTGTCACGAGCAAGCCCCCCCCACACACAAACACCGCCGCCCAAAAACGCACAATGCGCAATCCAAGGACGCTCCAAAGACAGTCCAAAGACACTCCAAGGGCGTTTCAAGGCCCTCACCCGATGTGAGGAATTCGTACGGCTGAGGGGCTGAGCCGACAGGCCCTCAGCCGCGTCCCATGACATATCCGAGGTCGGGTCCGGCCCCGCGGGCGCGGCGGTGGCGCCGCCCCGGGGCGAGCCTGAGCGGCTCGGCGGGCGCACTCGCCCACCTCACCTCACGCCGTACTGTCCCGGAGCGCCTTTTCGACGATCGCCTCCAGCCGCGCATGGTGCGCCCCTCGCCAGTAGACGCGTCCGCAGGCAGTGCACTGCGCGAAGACGTCATACGTGCGCTGCGTGCCGTGCTCGAGGTGCCCCCGGACCGAGTTCTTGTCGGCGTCGGCCAGCCGGCCGTTGCAGGCGGTGCAACGCGTCCAGGGGGCGAGCGTGGGGGCGAAGCGGCCCAGTACATCCGGGAGTTGATCGTCGGGGCGGTCGCTGTAGACAAACGCGCCGGCCCAGATCTCCCGGCGTCGCAGCAGGCCCCGGTCCCGGGAGAGCAGCACCCGCCGCTCCTTCGCGGAGAGGGCGGCCAACGCCGCGTCACCGGGGTCCTCATTCGTGTACGCCGCGTCGACGCCGAGCAGCCGCAACCTGCGCGCCAGGGTGCCGAGGTGCACATCGAGCAGGAACCTCAGAGGCGCGCCGGCGATCCGCTGCGGGCGCTCGACGGCCTGCACCTCGATGTTCTCGCCCGCCCCCGGGACATGGGAGGCGGCGACCTCGACCCCGTCCACGACGAGTCTGCCGACCTCGGTGAGCGGGACGCCGAGCGATTCGACGACATGGCCGAGCGTCGACGAACCATCGGTCACCACGGGCGCGGAGCCGGTGGTGGTGTACTCCGATGCCACGAAAAGGTGCAGCTCAGAGGCGAAGCTGACATGGATCTCAGGACCGTTCACGCCGCACAGCATGCCACCGGGCGGGCCCGGCCAGCCAACGGATTCCGGCCGGTCAGAGGAGGTGGGAGCCGGAAGGCGGGCGCCGGGCCTCGGGTTCGTTGCCCCGCCGCCCGCACCATCGTCGGGCCACCGGGCGGACAGCTCGGGTGCACCACCACGTACCGTGGTCGGACCGCGGCCGCCGCGGATCTGGCTACATACGGACCGTAGCGATCCGCGCTCCGGATTGTTCACGATGGAGCGGGCCCCGCTCCCCCGCCGCCCCTAGCCTCACTGCCACCACATCACCAACATCACCAATGAGGGGCGGTACCGGTGAACTGGCTCATCCACGACTACCGCGAGAACGATCTCGCCGAAGTGGTCCACCTGATCGACTCCACGGCCGAGCTCGGACAGGAGTCCGTTTTCTCGCTCGCCGAGTGCATCAGCGCGCTGACCTCTCGGCAGCCGGCCGTGGTCGCCGTCCACCAGGGTGTGCCGATCGGCACGGCGCTCGCGTGCGTAGCCGGTGAGCGGGGCTGGGTGATGCGGATCGCGATCTCTTCGGCCTGGCGCGGCCGGGGGCTGGCGAGTGCGCTGCTGGTGGAGCTGGAGCGGCGGCTGATCGCCGCCCGGGTGAGCCGGATCGCCTATGTGCTTCCCGAGGAGGATCTGCTCGGGGAGGGGCTGCTCAACGCGGGCTATACGCGGCAGCCCGCGGTGGCCTACTTCGAGAAGGTCGAGCCGCATCACGGGCCCGCGGCCAGCCTCCTGGACGACCTCGGCGGACGCTTCCTGCCCACCGACCTGTGGGCCAAGGTGGCCGGCATGGAAGCGGAGAAGGACCTCATCGAGCGGCGTGTCGTGCTGCCGCTGGCGGAGCCGGAACGAGCCGCCCGGCACGGCGTCCGGCCGCCGCGGGCGATCGCCCTGTTCGGTCCCCCGGGTACCGGCAAGACCACCTTCGCCCGGGGTATCGCGGCCAGGCTCGGCTGGCCGTTCGTCGAGCTGCTGCCGTCCCGCCTGGCCGACGAGGGCAATCTGGCGGCCGCCCTGCGCAGCGCGTTCGCCCGGATCGCGGAGCTGGAGCGGGTCCTCGTCTTCATCGACGAGGTCGAGGAGATCGCACCGATCCGCAGCGAGGCCGCACAGCCGGGCGGGCTGCACGGGGTGACGAACGAGCTGCTCAAGCTCATACCCGGTTTCCGGGAGCGGGACGAACGGCTGCTGGTGTGCGCGACCAACTCCATCCGCTCGCTCGACCCGGCGTTCCTGCGCCCCGGCCGCTTCGACTACCTGATCCCGATCGGTACGCCGGACGCGGCGGCCCGGTCGGCGATCTGGTCCCGGTACACGGACGGCCGGGCCGATGTGGATGTCGCGGCGCTGGTGGCGGCCAGTGAGCTGTTCACCCCGGCCGACATCGAGCACGCCGCACGGGTGGCCGCCCAGACGTCTTTCGAGCGGGACCTGGAGGCGATCGGAGTCGGCACGGGCGGGCACGGCCGGCTCGGGGCGAGCACCGAGGACTATCTCGCCGCCATCGCCCAGTGCCGCCCGACCGTCACCCCCGAAATGATCGACGAATTCGGCGCGGACATCACCGCCCACGCTCGCTGCTGACGACCCGGGGGAAGCAGGCCGTTTCCAGCCTCTTCCGGGGGGAGCGGTGTGGTGCCACCACGACCGCACGCGTTGGGGCACCGGCGGCTTGACGTCGGCGGTCGGGCACCGACGGCCGGACCCCAGCGGCTGGGCACCAGCGAGTGGACGTCAACGGTTGGGCATCGACGGCCGGAAGTCGGCGACTGGCGCCGGCGGCCGGCATGCCGGCCGGTGGCCTGCCGACCGCCTCCGCGCGCCCGTCAGCAGCTCAGGTTGTCGCCAGGCGTGGTCCCCAGGATCTGTACAAAGCTCGTGTAGCTGTTGATCCGGCTCTGCACCTGGCCGGGGTTGCCGCCGTTGCACTCCAGGGAGCCGTTGATGCTACGGATGGTCTCGCCGAACCCGGCGCCGCCGACCATGGCCTGATGCGGGGTCATGGTGCCCGGCCCGGTCTGTGTGTTCCAGTACCAAAGGGCGGTCTTCCAGGCGACGGCGGCATCCTGCTCCACCAGAGAAGGATTGTGCAGCAGGTCGATGCCGAGCGCATCGCCCGCCGCCTTGTAGTTGAAGTTCCAGCTCAGCTGAATCGGACCGCGGCCGTAGTAGGCGGCCTGGCCTGCCGGGCACCCGTACGGCTGGGCGGCATCGCAGTAGTGGGGGTAGTTGGCGGTGTTCTGCTCCACCACGTAGACGAGGCCGCCGGTCTCGTGACTCACATTAGCGAGAAAGGCCGCGGCCTCCTGGCGCTTCACGGTGTCGCTCCCGGTGTTCGCGAACTCCGGATACGCGCTGATGGCCGCGGTCAGGCCGCTGTACGTATAGAACGCGTTCCGGTTCGGGAACATCTGGTTGAACTGCGCCTCGCTGACGACGAACCCCTCGGCATGGGCGTCGGCGCCTGCCTGAGCCGTGGCGCAGTCGGAGCAGCGCACTGTGGCGGCCGCGGGCACCGTCGGTACGACGGCGGCCAAGCTCGCGGCCATCGTGGCGGCACTCAGCAGCGCGGCAATACGTGATCTCATCGCGGTGACTCCTTCGCGCGGCCGGACTCCGGACGGGAGGGGCCGCTGCGTGTGGGGGGACTGACCGAATGGACGAATGGCGGGTGAGTGAGCGAATTGCCGTATGGGGAACGCCAGTTGAGGTGCATCAGGCATCTCAAGGGCCCCCGATGTACGGGGCGAGCCTCGGGAGAGGAGCGTCGATCGAGCGGTCAAGTTCACGGACAGGCGACGTACGACAGCAACTACACCACTGCACCGGCCACTAGGGCTGCATCTAGGACCGCCAGAGCTGCGGTCTAGACCAACGGTAGGTTAGAGGTGACGCGTTGCACATGTCCATACCAATGCATCGGCCCGCCGACGCACGCGGCCAGCGACGACGACCGCGTGCCACGCCCCTCCCCCGCGCATCGACGCGCCGGAGGCCCCGGAAAGAGGCCCCGAATGCCGGAGACGAAGGGGCGACCAGCCGCTAGTTGTATTGACCCGCAGGGTTGTTCACGCGGCTGATGGGTGACTTGCCTCCGAGTGCGGTGTGGCACCTGTGATGGTTGTAGCTGTGCAGGAAGGTGTCCAGTGCGGCGGTTCGTTCGTCGTTGCTGGTGTAGGGCCGTAGGTAGGCCCATTCGTCGAGCAGGGTGCGGTTGAAGCGTTCGACCTTGCCATTGGTCTGCGGCCGGTAGATGCGCGTGAGCTTGCCGGCCGCGCCGAGATCTGCAAGCGCCTGACGCCAGGCGAAGCTCTTGCGGTAGGGCCAGGCGTTGTCCGTCAGGACACGTTCGATGCGCAGGATGCCGCAGGCGGCGAAGAAGGCTGCGGCCCGCTGCAGGAAGGCCGCGCAGGTGGCGGCTTTCTCGTCCCGGTGGACTTCGCTGTAGGCGAGGCGGCTGTGGTCGTCGACTGCGGAGTGGATGTAGTCGAAGCCTGTGGTGCGGCGGCGGTCGGGGCAGGCGGCACGGCCGTGGATGCGCCAGCCCCCGCCGTCGGGTATGCGGCCGAGTTTCTTCACGTCCACGTGGACGAGCTCGCCGGGCCTGCTGCGTTCGTAGCGGCGGATGACCTGGCCGGTGGGCCGGTCGAGGAAGGCGAGGCGGTTCAGGCCGTGCCGGGCCAGGACCCGGTGGACGGTCGAGGCCGGCAGGCCCAGGATCGGTGCGATGCGAGCCGGGCCCAGCTTCCGGTCTTGCCGCAACCGGCATACCTGGTCCTCTACCGCGAGAGGAGTCCGGTGCGGTGTCGTGTGCGGCCGGCTGGGACGATCGTGCAGCCCGGCCTCGCCCTGCGTTCTCCAGCGACGCAGCCACTTGTGGGCGGTGGGCCGCGAGATGCCCATCTCGGCGGCGACGTGTGCGATGGGGCGCCCGGAACGGACGCGCTCGACCAGCAGCCGCCTGCCGTGAACGGTCAGCCGGGCATTACGGTGGGACACGAAGACCTCCGTGCGGTGCAGTCCTAGACAGCTCCACCACACCGGAGGTCTTCGCCATGATCAAGCCCAGCCAGCGTTAACAACGCTCGTGATCAATACAGCTAGTCGCCGGGCTCGGCGATCAGTGCGGTGGCCACGGAGCGGAAGCCGAGCCGGGCGTAGAGCCGGGCGACATCCTCGTCGCCCGCGGACAGAAGAACGGTCTCCACGCCTCGCGATCGTGCATCGGCCACCAGCGCCGCGGTCACCGCGAGCCCAAGACCACGGCGGCGCGCGGCCGGCAGAGTTCCCACTCCGACGATTTCGCTGACCTTCCCGACCGGCCGGTGCTGCCCGGCACACAACGCCCCGCCGTCGCCCGATAGGCGCGCACGAAGGGCCCCGCCTGCTCGACCGCGGCCCGCAGCGCGGGCGCGGCCTCGGCGACCCACTCGAAACTCTCCGGAACGCCCAGTTCCCGCTGCCGGAGACGCACCCGGTACACATCGGCAGCACGCACCTCTCCGCGCCGCCCCAGGGCCGGGCACGCAGAGAACGGCCACCCCTGCCCCTCACGGACGAGCAGCGTCAGTGCCCCGAAGTTCTCAGCCCGGGCTCCGGAGCGCGGGACGGCATCGTAGTAGTGCTCCAGACGTTCCAGCAGGGCAGGAAGGTCTTCCAGCTCCAGGTAGGTCACACCGCGCATCCAAGCAGCGGGCCTCGCGCCACTGCCACCGCATTGCCCGGCCGCGCCCCGACACCCCACCCCCACACCCCACTTCGCACTCGCACCCGTGCCTTGCCCTCGCGGTACGCGGCCACGGGCAGCTCCCGGACGGACGCTGAGCGACTGCCGGCAGTCCAGGCCCATCGCGCACCAGGTCGCGCGCGTGGGCACTTGAGGCGCGTCCGGGTTGAGGGCAAACGAGCCGCCAACTACCCGATCGTCACGGATTCTTGGGTCGTGGCGAGGTTTGAACTCACGCCAGGTACGCTGACGTGGTGTCGCGCAGCGAGTTAGAACGATTGGCCAGGATCCGGATGCAGGTCACCGGTGAGACGCTCGAACGCGCCATGGCCGTGCTCGAAGGCCAGATGACCTACCCGTCGCCGTCGGCCGCATCCGGGGCCGAGCCCGATCCCGCCGAGAACGGCGAGGTCACCCAGGTCGGCCCGGTTGGCGAAGGCGAAGGCCAGGAGAGCAGCGAGGACACCAGGGACAGCAAGCCCCTCGCCCTGCCCGACGGCCGACGGACGCCTCCGAAACGGAACCACCTACGGGGCCTCTGAGCCGCCGAACGGATCAGCCGACGCAGCCACGCGTGCACATTCGGAGCCTCTTCCACGCACGCGATGACGGCGGCGACTGCGTACGCCTCCGCGGCTGCGGCGGGCTGCGGCTCGGCGCAACGACGCACGACATGCAACCGGTCACCCAGAGCCAAGAGCGTCCGCCTCGACTGGCCACTCCAGCTCCGTGTGCAAGCGCATCCGCAGCCCGCCACGCGCCACCCACCGCCCGTCAAGCACGCAGAGCCACCGCACCCCCACACAGCGTAAAGCGGCTCGCCCACACAACGCCCCCGGCGGACGAGCCCACTCCGCACCACCGTCAGGGGGTCACGGGGTCAGAGGTCGCGCCAGCATCGGCGTCCGGAGCATCTGATGTCCCCCGCTGGCCAGCATGCGGACCTCGCCCCGGTCGCTGATCTCCGCGCGCACGATCCCCGACTCGTCCTCGTAGACCGGATAGCCGCCCGCTCCGGCCCGCTCGGTACGACGGACGATCACTACGTCGTCCTCGACGGCAGGGGCTTGAAATACCAGCTCATAGCATTCCGGATAATCCATCGGGGCCTCCCGATACGACACGGCAGGTGCTCCGGGCGTCGATCCCCGGAACCGCTGCACGGGCGGCGCTGCACCTCGGCCCTTCCATCGTCACCCACAGCCGCCCGGCCCGCCTGAGGAGAGCACGGACCTGCGCGCTCTGCCACCGGACGGACGGGTGCCCACCTCCCGCGGAGCCACCCTCCCCCACCTTCCGAATGTGTACCCCGCTCCCGTGCGCTGTCACGGGAGCGGGGCGGGTCCGAGAAGCGCCAGCAGCTCGGATGGTTACGAGAGCCACGGTAGGGGGCACCACTGACAACGGCGGGTCCGGCGGAGCTCAGCGGTGCGCTCGTGGAGGGCTGCGGGGCACGGAACGACGGGGCGGCGATGGCTCGCGCATGCGGCGCCGACAAGGATCCGGGCGTCCTCAGTGATCGCAAGGACGGCCGTCAGGCCTCACCCGATCGGGGGAGCACTCGCGCGGCCACGGCGCGAGCCTCGTCCGCCCGGGCGGGTCGCGAGCCGGGGCCGCGCCGTACGGACAGATGCCGGTGCGTCAAGGGGAGCGAGCGATGGTGGCGGGGAAGCCTCGGTTTGAGCTTGCGACGGTGGTGCTGGATTGCGCGGATGCGCCTGCGCTTGCGGAGTTCTATCGACGGCTGCTCGGCTGGGAGGTGAAAGCCAGCGAACCGGACTGGGTCCTGCTCAGATGCCCGGACGGAGGGACGGGACTCTCGTTCCAGTCCGAGCCTGGATATCAGGCTCCTGTGTGGCCCGAACGGCCCGAGGAGCAGCAGAAGATGCTGCATCTGGATATCCGGGTCGATGACCTTGCGGAGGCCGAGGCCCATGCCGTCGCGGCGGGTGCATCACTTGCCAAGTTCCAGCCACAGGACGATGTTCGGGTGCTTTTTGACCCTGCGGGACACCCGTTCTGCCTCTTCCTCCATTGAGGGGCGGACCGTTGGCAGGTGGGTGAGGCGGACTTGCCGGCCGCGCCAGGTCCGGAGCGGGCGCGCAGGCCCGCTCCGTCACCCCAGGTGATCGCGGAGCGTGTGGGAATGGACACATGCAGGCATGGGGCGTCATGTGCAGGGCCGACTGTCGTTGCTGGTCAGGAAGTTGAGGTGGCGTAAGGACATCGGCCCGGGCGCCCCCTGCGGGCGTCCGGACACCGCGCGCGGGTCTGCGTTGTCAGTGTCTGCCCCTAGCATGGCTCATATGTCCCCAACTCCTTCTGCCCCTACAGCTGCGCCCGTTCCTGCTTCCGAGGCGAACGAATCCATCCGGCGATTCGTCCGCGCCCGTCGCGGTGTGGCGTGGTCGGCTCAGGACATGGCGGAGTATGCGGTGCTGCTGGAGATCTGGACGCTGGCAGTGCGCGCGGAGGTCGTCGAGGCGGCGTAGGCGCGCACGGCGGCCGCGTTAGTGATGCGTTAGCAGATCGGCAGCGACCGGCACCAGGCTTTCGCTTGTGCCGCTGACGGAAAGCGGCACAAGCGCCATGTCCCACACGCATGGCCGATAGCAACGCGCATCCGCACGCCAACGCAGCACGTCGCGATTCCGCAGAGACAGTGTGCGGCAGAGTGCACGCAAAGGGGATTCATGTCCTGGAACAAGGCCTCCGAGGTCGACGCAGACGTCCACCGCACCGCGGCGTCCGCCGGCTCCGCCTTCCGCCGAGGGCGCCGGATCGCCGCCGCTTCTCT